>NHEP01000236.1 GCA_002171515.1 bacterium TMED88
TGCCTGACGGCTGTTGGGGTTCGCAGGCGATTAGCCCGCTGGACAAGAAGATGCAGAGCCCGATGGTCTGCAGAGAAGCAAGCACGCGCATACCGGAAGAGAGTAGTTCGGACTGCCCGACGAGCAACAGGGGCAGGGCAAGCCGTCAGCGTTCATTTCAGCTGACGGCTTGCCCTGGACCAGAGAACCTGCGATTCCCCCCGATGGGGGGCCGAGTTCCGAGGGATTTACTGCGCTTTCTCCAGAATGTGAATCGCGCAGGCGCTGCCTAGGCCGATCACGTGGGTAAGGCCGATTCGCGCGTCTTCGACTTGACGTTTCCCGGCCTCCCCCCGCAGGTGGGTCGAGACTTCGTAGATATTGGCGATTCCTGTGGCGCCCAAAGGGTGGCCCTTCGAGAGCAATCCGCCGGATACATTGACCGGAACTCTTCCACCCAACGCGGTTTCGCCTTCGTCGATCATTCGGCCCGCGTCTTCGGGCTTGCCCAGTCCGAGGTTTCCGTAATGAAGAATTTCGGCGGTCGCGAAACAGTCGTGGAGTTCAACCAAGTCGATTTCATCCGGCCCGACCCCGGCCATCTCATAGGCCTGCTTGGCGGCGAGCTGGGTGCAGGTGTTGACATCCGGCATAGACAGGTTGCGGGCCTGGAAAGGGTCGCTGGTCATCACCGACGCACGGACCTTCACAGCGCGATCCATCTTGCCCAACTCACGTGCTTTTTCCTCTGAGCAGATCACGGCTGCGGCCGCTCCGTCCACGTTGACCGAGCACATCAACTTCGTGTTCGGATACGCGATCATCTCCGCGCCCATGACGGTCTCGAGAGGCGTTTCGATCTGGTACATCGCCTTCGGGTTTAGGGTCGAGTGATGGTGATTCTTCACCGAAACCTTGGCGAATTGCTCAAAGGATGTTCCGTACTGTCGGGCATGCTCCATGCCGGCCTCGGCAAAAACGGCCGGCATTGTGCCGGAGCCCAGCAGGCCCTCGGTCGGAATGCCCTTGCTGGCTCCGCCTCCGCCCAGCAGGCCCTTGCCCATCTGCTCTGTCCCGACGCAGAGCACCATATCGTATACGCCCGCTTTAATTGCCATCCAGCCTTCGCGAAATGCGGTCGCGCCGGTTGCGCAGGCATTGGCGCAATTGACGACGGGAATACCGGTTTGTCCAATTTCGGCGAGGACGCGCTGCCCCACCATCGCTCCGGCTTGCCCCAAGTTTCCACTATAGAGCGCCTGCATGTCCTGGATGGTGAGTCCCGCATCGTCAAGGGCCATGTTGGCCGCAGTCGCGCCCAATTTGGGGACAGTGATCTCGGGAAATCGTCCAAACTTGATCATGTCGATACCGATCACATAGACGTCACTCATGGTGCACCTCCTGGTCCGCGCGGCCCAGTCGCCTTGCGGAGTCTCTGTTCAGGTTGAATAGGATGGCCGAATCTTTTTGCCTCAGGATTTCGGCTGGAAGTAGTAGGTCAGGTATTCATTGCCTTCTGCATCTTTTCGGGGGGCTTTCTTGAAAACCAACTCGACGGGCATCCCCATCTTGATCTGTTCGGGCTCGGGCTCAACGTTGATCAGGTTGCCTTTGACCGTGCCGCCGCCTTCAAGGTCGACGATGGCCGACACGTAAGGTACTTCGACCCCAGGGAAGGAGCGGTGCACGATGCTGTACACGTAGAGCTCTCCCTGGTCGGCGAGTCGGATCGATTCCAGCTGATCGCGTGCACCGCAGCTCGAGCAGGCGCTCCGTTCGCCCAAGAAGGTGGCTCCGCATTGGGCACATCGAGACCCTTCCAGATAGGGCTCTCCGTCCTCAGGGATTTTCAAGAAGTCAACGACGGGCAGAAGTGAGTTCGTCGACGTGTTTTCGGAACTGGGGGGCATGATTCCTCCTCAATGGATACGAGCAGGCCCGCCCTGATGGTGGGTCGTGAAGCCTGCTTGATGTGAGCTCCGAGAGTGGCTGGAGCAGGGTCGCAAGCATGCCAAGGGCGGGATCGAATCGCCAACTCGCTCGATTCAGGCAGGCCCACCCGCCCAGAGTCGCTGGGGACTTCGTATTTGAGTCCCCCTTTGGGCGACAAACGAAGTTTCAGGCTTCCGAGGGGTGCGACGCACGGAGGCTGTCGAGCTGATTCTTGAAGAAGGTGTTGTCGGATTCGAAAGTCAGCGCCAGCTGGAGGTTCTGGAGTGCCGCCGGCCAATTTTCATCGGCCATGGCTTCGGTGGCCTTCCGATAAAGATCGCGACCTTGGGCGGTTCGCCCTTGTCGGACCAGGACACTGTCTCTCTGATGGGCGGCTCGGGCTTCCGCAAGCTGGATTCGCAGCCCTTCTTTTCTCAAGAGCTTCGCGTCGTACGCTTGGCGTCGGCGGGGGTCTCGGAGTACGCAGTAGGCCTCCGTGACCCGCTTCGAGATCTGAGTGCACTCTGCCTCAAGCGATTCGTCGAGACGTCGTCGGGCATCGGGATGGAAATGACGAGAGTTCGCGTGATAGGCCTGGCGAATTTCCGCGGACCCTGCGCTGGGCTGGAGACGCAGGATTTTGTAGTAGTCGAGCTCATCGATGATCTTGGATAAGGCTCTGATTTCCGCTGTCGTCATGTCGCCCACGCTCTGCTAGAGCTCCTCGGGGTCGTCATCGGGTGCGGAAAGATCGCGAACCGAGGCGTCGAAAAGCCCGGGACCGCTTCGCTCGTTTTCGTCCTCCGCCCAAGAGTCTCGTTGGCTCTCGGCCAGTTCAAGAATATCCTCTTCGAGGTCTATGTCTGCGAGGTCGATTGCATCCTCTTCGGCCAAATCTTTGCCTGTCGCGTGGGTTGATTCAGGCGGCGCCTGCACGGATTCGAGGCTCTGCTTGTCCTCCGACGCAGAAGGGGCAGTTTTGACCGCGCCGACCCGAGCTGCACGATCACTTCGTAAAATCTTGTCGAGGTCACCTTCGGAAAGGCCTGAGGACAGGGTGATTGATGTTGAAGCCTGCTCGCCGGTGTTGGGGTCTGAAGCGGTCACTTCGACGATGCCGTCGACATTGATTTCGAAAGCGACATCGATTTCAACTTCGCTTCGCCGGCCCTTCGTGAATCCAGAAAATTCAAATTCGCCAAGGAGCTCGTTTTCGGAGGCGATGCGCGATTCACCTTGGTAGACGCGAATTGCGACGGATTCTTGATCATCGCGTGCTGTGGTGAAGCGTCGGGATTGTTCAATCGGGACAGGCGTATTGCTCTCGATCACCGGCTCGGCCAATCCGCCCACAACGCCGATGCGAAGATCAAGAGGCGTCACGTCGAGAAGGATCGATTCTGCGGCGGTCTCTTGGCCAACAAGAGATGCGGCGTGGATCGCTGCCCCCATGGCGACGACTTCGTCGGGATCGACATCGGCCTTGGGTTCTTGCTGGAAGTAGTCCGTGACGGCTTGTCGAATCACCGGTAGGCGAGTCGGGCCTCCGACGAGGATGACGCCGTCGAGATCACGGGTTGTGAGATCGGATTGCTGGAGAGCCTCATCACAGACTTTAAAAGTTCGTTGAATGAGATCTTGGACGAGGCGAGCAAACTCAACTCGATCAATGGTTCGAACGAGGGGGAGCGGCTCCCCGGCCTCGTTCTTCATGACGTCGTTGATTTGCACGCAGAATTCTTCTTCGACCGATAAGCCCTTCTTGGTCTCCTCTGCGGCTGCTTTTAGCTTTTCAAAGGCATGGGGATCGTTCCGAGGGTTGATTCCATGGCGTTCGACGAATTCATCGGCGAGAAGGTCGAGCACTCGATCATCGAGATCGTCGCCGCCTAGAAAAGTGTCTCCGCAGGTGGCGAGCACTTCGAAGACGTCTTTCCCGATTTCAAGAATTGAGATATCGAATGTGCCCCCGCCGAGGTCGTAGACCGCAACCCGCTGATTGATTCCTCTCCCAAATCCATAGGCCAGGGCGGCGGCGGTCGGCTCATTCAGAATTCGCAGCACTTCGACGCCGGCGATCTTGCCTGCATCTTTCGTGGCCTGCCTCTGGTTGTCATTGAAATAAGCAGGGACCGTGATCACCGCTTGGGTGACTGGCTGACCGAGCTGAGCTTCGGCCACCTGCTTGACTTCTCGGATCACCATCGCTGAAATTTCGGGTAGGGAGAATTCTTCGTCTCGGATCCCAATTCGCACGCCGTGGTTGGGTGCTTCACGGATGTCATAGGCGTAGATCGCGCGGGCCTTCTTGACTTCTTCTGAAAAGAAATAACGACCAATCAGGCGCTTGGCCGAACTGACCGTGTGGACCGGATGATGAATAATGTTGGCTTTCGCCTGATTGCCCACTTCGATTTGGCCGTCGTCTTTGAAAAAGACCACGCTGGCGGTGGTTCGCTCTCCATAAACGTTGGCCAGAACGCGCGGGCTTCCGCGCTCAAGGACGGAAACGCAGGAGTAACTGGTCCCCAAATCGATGCCGACGGCTGCATTGGCCATCTGAACTCCTTCGCTGATCTCGCGACGTGACGCCGATCGCTTCGCTTTCACCGGGCCTGTCCGCTCAACTTCCCCACAGGGGGCAGTGGATCACCTCTTCTTCCTATCGGCTGTTCGGTTTCACATCTGAATCCACAATCCGGCTGCGGGGGCAAGCTGAGGGCTGACCGCGTGGATGCACTCCCCGCCCCGTGCTAAATCACTGACAAAGAAAGAGGATTTCTCATGTCGGGCCACTCAAAATGGTCAACCATCAAGCGAAAGAAAGGCGCCGCGGATGCGAAGCGGGGCAAAATTTTCACCAAGCTGATCCGAGAGCTCGCGACCGCGGCCCGAATCGGCGGGGGTGACCCGGACAGCAATCCGCGGCTTCGGCTGGTGGTCGACAAGGCCAAGTCCGCCAATATGCCGAAGGACAATATCCAGCGCGCGATTCAGAAAGGCGTGGGCGGAGGCGAGGGCGCGAATTACGAAGAAATGGTCTACGAGGGGTATGGCCCCGGCGGTGCGGCGATCCTCATCGAGGCCTTGACGGACAACAAAAATCGAACCGTCAGCGACGTGCGGCATGTATTGAGTAAGAACGGGGGAAATCTCGGCGCGACAGGTTGCGTTTCCTACCTCTTCGAAAAGAAGGGCCTGTTGCAGTTTGACCGATCTGCAGTGGACCCCGATGCATTAATGGAAGCGGCACTGGACGCGGGCGCGGCCGATATTGTCGAGTCGGAGGAGACGCTCGAAGTCTCGACCGAGGCCGCAGACTTTACCGAAGTGAAGTCGGGTCTAGAGTCCGCCGGCTTCTCCCCCCACCACGCCACAGTCAGCTTAGAGCCGACCACGACGGTCGCCTTGACGGGCAAGGACGCGGAGCAGATGCTTCGGCTGGCAGATTCTTTGGAAGATTTGGATGACGTCCAGAACTTCTATGCCAACTTCGATATTTCAGATGAGGAACTCGCCAACTTCGCCTGAAGTCGACCAGAATGCTGGACGACGGAGGCGACGGCCGCGAATCGACCGGGGGGGACGATGCGGATCATCGGGATCGACCCGGGCTCAAGGGCGACAGGGTACGGCGTCGTCGACTTGGAGGGGCAGAACCTCCTCCATGTAGCCCACGGCGTGATACGTGTGCCTTCTTCACTGGCCCAGGCTGCTCGCTTGGCGAAGATTCACCGTGCCTTGGCGGCTCTTGTGGCCGAATTTGAGCCACAGTGTGCCGTCATCGAGCGCGTATTTCTTGCGCGCAATCCAAAGTCGGCGATCGTGCTGGGCGAGGCACGTGGGGCGGCCCTCGCAGCTTTGGCGGGATCGGGCCTCGAAGTTGAGGAAATCAGTGCCCGGGAGGTCAAGCAAGCTGTGACCGGCAATGGGGGCGCGACCAAGAGCGATGTGCAGACGATGGTGAGTCGCCGGCTGGGGCTGGTCTCAGTCCCTCCCAGTGACGCCGCAGATGCCTTGGCGATTGCGATTGGCCGCAGTCAAGCGGGTCGCTTAGCAGGCCTCGAAATCCGGCGAGGTCGCCGGCGTCCCCGCCGGTTGGCCGATATCGCCCGAGAGCTTTCATGATTGCCCGAATCGAGGGCATCCTGATTGAAAAAACGCCGACGGCGGTCGTCGTCGATGTTGGGGGTGTGGGGCACGAGCTGCTTGTTTCTCTGGTGACCTTCGAAGGTCTGCCGGATCAAGGTAAAACCGTCATCCTTCGAGTCCGCACGGTGGTCCGTGAAGACGCCTTTCTTCTGTACGGATTTGGGGACGCTTTTGAGCGTTCGGCTTTTGATTTGTTGATTCGCGCTAATCGAGTCGGACCGAAGCTTGCCCAGGCGATTCTTTCCGGTTTGTCCGCCGAGACTTTGTTGAGGGCGCTGCGGGACGGCGATGCGAAGGCGCTCCGCGGCGCACCTGGGGTGGGGCCGAAGATGGCCGAGCGGATGGTGGTCGAACTTCGGGACGGGGCCCGAGACTTGCTCAGCCAGAGCGAGGGGTCCGCTGCGGTCGCCGGGCCGAAGGGTGCTGAGTCCGGCTCGGTGGACAATACACAGGAGCAGCTGGTCTCCGCGTTGGTCCATCTGGGGTATCCGCGCAATCAAGCCCTGAGGGTTGCCGATGAGGCTGCGGAAGAGGCTGGGGAAGGCGCCTCCATTGAGGGTTTGATTCGAGTGGCCCTTCGGAGGTTGGCGCCGTGACCGATCAAGCAGGCTTTGATCGAGGTCCGATTCGTGCCGACGAGCAAGTCGATGATCGGTCGGCGGAAGACGCCCTCAGGCCGCGAAACCTCGATGAGATGATCGGTCAAGATCGATTGCGCGAGAACCTTTCTGTGTTTGTCCGCGCGGCACGCCAGCGCGATGAGCCGCTGGATCATATTCTTTTTTATGGGCCGCCTGGCCTGGGAAAGACTTCGTTGGCCCGAATTGTGGCCAATGAGATGGAGGCGCCTTTTCACGCGACGAGCGGTCCGACGATCGAGCGGCCCGGCGACCTTGCGGCTTTGCTGTCCAACGTGGAGCCGGGATCCGTTTTATTTATCGATGAAATCCACCGATTGTCGTCGACTGTTGAGGAAATCCTGTATCCCGGCATGGAGGACTTTAAGCTCGATCTGCTGATCGGCGAAGGGCCCACGGCGCGCTCTCTGCGTCTGGATTTGCCGCGTTTCACTCTGATCGGGGCGACCACCCGAGCGGGTTTGTTGACCTCGCCGCTCAGAGATCGCTTCGGCTGGAGCGCCCGTCTCGCATACTACCCGGTGTCGGATCTTGAGCGCATCGTGGCCCGCTCGGGCGGGTTGCTCAAAATGAATCTAGACGGATCTGCGGCGCGCGAGGTGGCCTCTCGTTCTCGGGGCACGCCTCGGATTGCCAATCGATTACTGCGGCGTGTACGGGATTTCTCAGAGGTCTCCAACCCGCAAGGGGGCGTTGCCCTCGAGACGGCTCGCTTTGCGCTTGAGCGACTCGAGGTGGATGAAGCGGGTTTTGACTCCCTCGACCGCGCCTTGCTTGGCACGCTGATTGATAAATTCGATGGAGGACCCGTCGGATTGGAAACCTTGGCCGCGGCGGTCGGAGAGGACAAGGGCACCTTGGAAGACGTCGTTGAGCCCTTTCTGATCCATCAGGGCTTTTTGGACCGCACGCCCCGCGGTCGAGTGGCCACAGCCCGTGCCGTCGAACACTGGCAACGCTCCGAATCCAGCCGGGCTGAGGATCCATCGGGTCGCTGAGGCGTAGGCCGGGGTCTCCCCGTAGGGAATCCGGTAGGTCTCAAAGCCCCGGGCGGGTTGACCGATAGGATCAGTGGGGTCCCGTTGTCGGGTCCGGTTCGACGCGAGGGCGCCGGACTTCCTTGAATGGGGGCGAGTTGAATTGGTCGTGCGGCGAATTGTCGGAAGCTTTGGGGTGTTCATAGGTCTGCTCCTGACGGGTGTGGGGCTGTTGGCCTGTGCACCGGAACTGGGCGTCGATTGGGGGGGTGAACGAACGCTTGAGCTCTTGGCTCGAGAAGCGGATCGAGCCTTCAACGCGATGGGAGGCCCGCCGCTCGAAGAGATCAGTCGAAGTTCGCTTTTTGAGTCCTCGCTCCGCTTTGCTTGGCTGCCCATTGGGGTGCTGATGGGGGTGGTGGGTTTCACGTGGGCGCGTCGCGGGCAACCCGAGCCCCCGTCGTTTGCCGAGACACTCTCTCCGGTCACAGGTGCGGTGCCCCAGACGCGTCGGGCTCGTCGGCTGCTTTTGAAGTCCGCGGCGTCGCTTCGAAAGCGAGGTGCGTTTGAAGAGGCGGCCGAGATGCTTTGGCATGGGGGCGAACTCGACCGGGCCGCAGACTATTTTATCGAGTCCGACGAGCTGCTCCGCGCGGC
The DNA here is from genome assembly GCA_002171515.1 of bacterium TMED88. Taxonomy (GTDB): domain Bacteria; phylum Myxococcota_A; class UBA9160; order UBA9160; family UBA4427; genus TMED88. The sequence goes on from NHEP01000236.1 coordinate 8,339, forward strand.
TGAAATTCGGCAGGATCAGAATCGCTTCACGGAAGCGGCTGAGCTGTATGTCCAAGCCGGGGATTTTGAGTCGGCCGGTCGTGTCTTCGCTGAACAAGAAGAATGGAGCCACGCCGCGGAATGCCTTGAGAAGGCGCAAGTTTTCAGTGGGGCCGCCGAGCTTTATGAAAAGGCTGAACTCTGGAGTCGCGCAGCCGAGTGCTACGGCGCTGTGGAGTTCAGCCAACAGGCGGCGGACTGTTGGGTGAAAGCGGAGAATTGGGGGGCGGCGGCTGAGGCCCTTGAGGGGGTATTCGGCGAGCAAATCGCTAAAGCCAAGTCGGATCCCGACGAATGGAAGGCGCTGCAGCGCCGGGCGCGACAGATGGCCGCTCTCTTTCAGCGCGCCGAGCGTTCCGCTGCGGGCCTCCCGTTCCTCGAGGCGGCTCACTGCTGGCACGAAGCGGGGGAACTCGCCCAAGCTTTGGAGCGACCCACTGAGGCCGCCGATTTTTTTTCTCGCGCAGGTCGATTGGACGATGCGGCCGAGGCTCTTAGGCGCACCGGGGACAAGGCTTCCGCTGCTCGCTTGCTCGGCGATCATCATCGAGAAGCCGGCCGGCTGTCCGAAGCGGCGGAGTGCTTGCGAGAGGCCGGTGATCTCGGAGAAGCCGGTGACCTGTATCGGCAGCTTGAGAAATTCGATCAGGCTGGAGCATGTTACGCGGAGCAAGGCGACTGGTCGTCCGCCGCCGAAATGTACCGCGCCGGAGACGACCGCCCCCGCGCGGCAGAATGTTACGAGCGCGCTGGCTGCATGACCGAGGCCGCCGAGTGCTGGGCGCTCGAGGGGCAGTTTTTAAAAGAAGCTGAATTGCTCCTGGCCGCGGGAGAATTTCTGCGAGCGGGGGAGGGCTACCATCGAGAAGGCCGGGACGAAGAGGCGATCTCAGCGCTGCAGCAGGTCGCGCCCGATGACGTGGGTCGGGCCAAAGCGGCGGCACTCCTCGCCGATATTTTTCATGCCCGGGGTCAGCTGTCTCTCGCGATCCTTCAATTGGAGCACGCGGTCGGCGAAGGTGAAGTCGAGCGGTCGAGCTTGCCGGGCTTTTATGCCCTCGCCGGCCTTTTGGAAGAAGAGGGCCACGCCAGTCGCGCGTTGGAGATCTACGAAAAAATTCTTGCGGTGGATTATGGGTATCAGGACGTTCAGGGTCGTCTTGCCCGGCTCAAGGCCTTGGTGGCTGAAAACGCGGGTATTTCCGGGGGCGGGGTTGAGGCGGCTGCGGCGGAACACAGCGAAGCCTCTTTGGCTGAGGCTTTGTCCCGCGAGGGGGGCCGCTATCAGATTCTCGGCGAGCTGGGTCGGGGTGGGATGGGGATCGTGTACAAAGCTCAGGATACGGCGCTTGATCGCGTGGTGGCCTTCAAGGTTTTACCCGACACGGTGAAAGAGAACCCTCAAGCTGTAACGAACTTCATGCGCGAGGCGCGGGCCGCCGCCAAGCTCAATCACCCCAGTATCGTGACCGTATATGATACCGGCGAGCAAGATGGTCACTACTACATCGCCATGGAATATGTGGACGGGACCACGATCAAAGAGATTCTTCGTAGAAAGGGAAAGATCTCCGCGGCAGGGATCCTCCACGTCACGGTGCAGATTTGCGAAGCGCTGGCCTACGCCCATGAAAAAAAGCTGGCCCACCGCGATATTAAGCCTGCGAATATGATGTGGACGCGTGACAAGAAGGCCAAGATCATGGATTTTGGTTTGGCCAAAGTAGTTGAAGAGGTTCGCAATCACACAACGGTGGTTGCTGGAACGCCTTACTACATGAGCCCGGAGCAAACTCTGGGTAAAAACGTCGACCTTCGAACGGACATCTATTCACTCGGCGCGACCATGTTCGAAATGGCTACAGGGACCGTGCCCTTTAAAGAAGGCAATATTCCCTACCACCATGTGCATACGCCGGCCCCGGACGTGCGGGCGATGCGCCCGGATTTGCCCCTGGTCATTGTCCATATGATCCAGAGGTGTTTGGCCAAAGATCCCGCGGATCGATATCAATCGGCCCGAGAGATTCTGGATGAAATTCGGGGATCGATCGCGCAGGCCTGAGAGGGTCCGAGTGGCCCTGAATTCGTTTCGAGCCGCTCTTCGCAGTACCCTGGTGGGGTCTAAGTTGTCGATCCGGCGGGGGAAGAAGAACGTGAGACGAACGATCGTCGGCGAGCGGCGCCTCGATGGGGTTGGGCTTCACACGGGACGTTCGGCTTCGCTTCAGATGCGGTCGGGTTCTCCGGGGTCCGGGATCATTTTTCGGGTTCTCTGGGGCGAAGAGGTTTACGAGATCCCCGCAAGGCTTGATGCCGTCGTGGGCCAACGAAACGCCACGAGCCTGGGGCGGGGCGATGTCAGGATCGATACGGTCGAGCACCTGTTGGCCAGTGTCTCCATGATGGGACTTGATGATTTGATCATCGATCTTCAAGGGGGTGAGCCCCCCGCGGCGGACGGAAGCGCCGCGCCCTTGCTCAAAGCTTTGGAAGCGGGGGAGACCCGGGTCGAAGTCGGCCCGCGCCCGGAGATTCAACTTCGAGAAGAAGTGATGTTCAAAGACGGTGACGTGGAGGTGTATGCGGCGCCTTCACCGAACTTTTCAGTTGAGTACACGGTGGACTTTGATACGAGGGCCATCGGTCGTCAGACGATCTCATTTTTTAATTTGGATCTCGAAACGTTCCGGGAGGAGATCGCTCCGGCCCGAACTTTCGGCTTTATGCGGGATTTTGAGGCGCTACGGGCTGCGGGCTTGGCGGGTGGGGCCTCTTTGGACAACGTTGTGGTGATTGATGGAGATCGAATCCTTAATGCATCGGGCGTTCGGTGGCCCGACGAATTCGTTCGCCACAAGGTCTTGGATCTGATTGGGGACTTGGCGCTGCTGGGGGCGCCCCTCCGCGCGCATCTGCGCGTCGTGCGCGGCGGGCACGCGGCCCATCATGCATGGATGCGAGCCTTACGAGCCCGTCCATCGGCGTGGGGCTGGGCCTGAACATCCCCCGCTGGGTTGAGGCGGCGGACAGCGGGGCGAGGCCAGCCGGTCAGGATCACCCGCCGCGGAAAGAAGTCACTCGAATGGCCACCGGTGTGCGGTAGTACCCTGTCGAGCCGCTGAAGAGGGTTCCCGAAAGGCGGATCCTTTTGCCGACGAGGGGCGTCAAGCTCGATCTCCTTTCCTTGGGAATCGACAGCTGAATCTCAGTCATCCCGTGATGGCTTTTGCGAGGGAGGCTGCTCTCGAGGTCTTCGCTGACGCACACCGCTTCTTCGAGCCGAACGAAGTAAACGGGTTCTGCGAAGTCACCTTTTGCAATGTTTCGGTAAGAGGGCGGCCCGGGGAGTTCTCGCATCTCGAGCTCGCCGACGAGTGTGACCGGGTCCGGTTCCCAGGGAAGGCATCGCGCGCTGGCGCTTGCGGGTAGCCACAGCAGGGCGAGGATCAGAGAGGATCCCGTCAGGACTTGTTGGGGAGAGAGCGGGCGAAGCGCTTGCCGAGGATGGGCTTCGATGACGTTTTGCAAGGTGGGTTCTCCGGAGGGCGCATCAAGGGGGCGCACCCATTTCTGTGGTCAACAGTCCCGGATTCTACGCGGTTTGATTGCCCTGACCCATCCCAGCGCTCCTTCGCAAGGTTCTGAGGACATTTGGTGTAATTTGGCGGAGTTGGCGCTTGCACGTTGAGGCTGGGGGGCAGGATGCACAGGGAGCCGTTCGACCTCATCGAGGGTTGGCCGGACAACGGTGGGGAAGGACTCCGTCCGGGCGATCTCGACAGGTTGCTCGCTTTGTTGGAGTCCATCCAACCCGGGTCTTGGTCAATGGATCAACTTCGGAACGAAAGATCACGGTCCGACGGCCTTGGGGTGTGGACCTGTCGTGGGAAGGTTGCGGTGGCGGCTCTCTTGGGCCGCATCATCGTTGACGAACTCCACATCTTGGAGTTGGTCACAGCCATCGCCGATCGTCGTCAGGGCTTAGCGAAGCGGCTGCTCGCGCGGGCCTTCATGCTTGCGGGTCGGCGGGGCTGCTCGCGGGCCTTGCTTGAGCTCCGGGCGTCGAACCATGTGGCCCAGCGCCTCTATGAGTCCGTGGGATTCGTGGTCGTCGGGGCGCGGCCGCGCTATTACGGGGACGGCGAGGCGGCCCTTCTGATGACTCGCCCTTTCGATGAGGTGGAAAGAGGGACGCCGGATGGAGAATCGATCCTTTGACTGAGTCCCCCGCTCTAAACGGCTCCCCGATTCGGACCCGAGCGACCGTGATCGAAAACCGAGCGGACGGCGGAGGGGGCTTCTGTTTAACGCTCGCCGTGTCGGGCTGGCCGGGGGCCTTGCCGGGCCAGTTCGTCATGCTGTCGGCGGGCCCCCGTACGGCTGTCGAACGCTGGGACCCATTGCTGCCGCGCCCCATGGCGATTTATCGTGGCCATCAGCCGGGTTCCGCCGGAGAGAGCACTGAGATCCAGGTCCTCTATAAGGCCACGGGTGCGGGAACGCGCCTGCTCGCCGAAGCCTTGCCAGGGCAGTTGGTGCGAGTGGTTGGGCCTCTCGGGGTCGGTTTCCCGTCGCCGAGCTCTGGGCAACGGGTGTGCCTCGTCGGCGGGGGAACCGGGACGGCTTCTCTCTATGAGTGGGCGGTGCGGTGCGCCCGCAAGCAGCCTGTGAGCGTGCTCCTGGGAGCCCGCCGCGCTCAAGAGCTGATCGGGCTTGAGGATTTTGAAGCCTTGGACGTTGACCTGCGCTGCGCGACGGAGGATGGGTCGCTGGGGACAGCCGGCCGGGTGACGGCGCTTTTGGAACCCCTGCTGGCAGACGTGAAGCCCGAGGAGATGTCGCTCTACGTCTGCGGTCCAACGCCGATGATGCGGGCTTGCTCGGAGAGAGCGTCTCGAGCGGGTATCCGTTGCATTGTTTCCCTCGAGAACAACATGGCCTGCGGGTTTGGGGTCTGCCTGGGCTGTGCGGTCCCTCTGACGGAGGGGGGTTTTTCGTTGGTGTGCAAAGCGGGTCCGATTTACGATGCCCGCGAAGTGGATTGGGCGGGCTTGCCATGATCCAAGCTGTTGATACTTCTGTTGAATTCGCCGGTATTCCGCTTCGGAATCCGGTCCTCACTGCGTCCGGGACCTTTGGCTACGGGACTGAATTCGCGCCCTTCCTCGACCTTCGCCGGATCGGCGGCTTCGTGGGAAAGAGCCTGACCCTCGAACCTCGATTCGGGAATCCTCCCCCCCGAATCGCCGAGACACCCTCTGGAATGCTGAATGCGATCAGCATCGAGAATATCGGCGTCGACGCTTTCTTGAACGAAGCGCTGCCGGCTCTCCCGGATGGGGTTGTGGTCATCGCCAGTTGCTTTGGCACCGACCCCGAGGACTACGCGCGCTTGGCCCAACGCCTTTCGGACTCCCCGCGGGTCGCTGGCGTGGAAATCAATGCCTCTTGTCCCCACGTCAAGAGTGGAGGGATTGAGTTTGGTCAGGACCCCAAGCTGCTGGGCGAGCTGGTGGGGCGAGTGCGGGAGCGTGTCTCGGGGCCGTTGATCGTCAAACTCTCCCCGAATGTGACTCGCATTGCCCCGATGGCCGAGGCTTGCCAAGAGGCGGGTGCCGACGGGGTCACCCTCATCAACACGATTCAGTCGATGGAAGTGGACGTGGAGACGCGTCGGCCGGTGTTGTCGAATGTCCTCGGGGGACTGTCGGGCCCCGCCATTCGGCCCATTGCCCTCCGGATGGTCTGGCAGGCCAGTCGAGCCGTAGACCTACCGATTTGCGGAGTGGGTGGAATTACCAGCGCGGAAGATGCGATCAAGTTCCTCCTATGCGGCGCCACGGCGGTTCAGGTGGGGACGACCAACTACATCAACCCCATGGCGGCGGGGGAGATCGCCGACGGGATTCTCCAGTATGCCGAGCGCCATGGCGTTTCGCGCGTTACGGACCTGATCGGAGCTCTGGAAGTGAACTCGCCCTCGGCTTCCTGAGTTGCCTTTCGGCCTCAAATCACATACATTGCGCGGGCTTACGCGGCTAATTCCCGGTTTTTTTGAGTGATTTGAAAGGGACCGGAACGGCTGCGGGGTGTTTTCGCTCTCATTCGATTTGGCAAAAAGCGGGCGGGGTTTCGGGCTGAGCTCGGAGCGCGAGGGTCCACTTTTGCCGTATCACGCTGCTGACGGCTGCTCATGAAGGCAGATTTTCCGCAACGTGACTGGAGGAATGGAGCGCGGGAGCGAAGGAAAGAGAACGTACGAGTCCGGTCTCGGCCGGGGTTCGGAAAGGCGGACTCGAGTCCGCTTTTTTTGTTTGGAGAGACAAGGGACGAGGAGAGCCGGGCCCGAGCGTTGATCGGGGGCGGACTGAAAAAGAAGTGAGCTGAAGCGGGCAGAGGTCCCACTCAGCTGAACATAGAACCACTGAACAAAGAACGAAGAGGGGGTTCGGCCGTGTACGCGGACATCCCTGAAAAAATACGCGGGCTGATCGAGCCGGTGGTGGAGGATCACGGTTACGAACTGATGAACGTCGAAACGCTGCACGGCCGTCAGTCCGTGTTGCTGCGGATCACGATCGATAGTCGCCTGGGCGACGGCAGAGTGAAGGTCGATGATGTCGCAGCAGTTTCGCGTGAAATCGAGACAAACCTCGATGCAGCAGATGCCGTAGAAAGCGTGTATCGGTTGGAGGTTTCATCCCCCGGGCTTGATCGAATGCTGGCTCGGGAAAAAGACTTTTCGGCGGCATGTGGTCGCCAAGTGAACATCAAAACGCGCCGACCCCTCGACGGGCGGCGGAGATTCAAAGGAGGGCTAGTCGACTTCCGGGACGGGAGAATCGTGTTGGAGGTGGCGGGGGATCGGGGAGTCGAAGAGACAGCGATCGCCTTTGACGACATTGAAAAAGCCAATGTCGTTTACGCATTCAGCAGTGAGGACTTTGTGAGTACGACCGAGGACGGAGCCGATGCCGCAGCGACCGAAAATCGCCAGCGGCCGGGTCGCCAAAGCCGAGAGCGAAAGGGACGAGCCACTGTGGCGCGCCCATCGCGCCGCGGGGCGAGCAAGAGCCGTCAGAGTCGAACGGACGATTGACTGGAGCGAAGCATGTTCGGCGTGAATTTGAAACGTGAAATTGATCAGATTGCCAAGGACAAGGGCATCGACGGCGATGAAATCATCGGCGCGCTCGAAGAGGCAATGAAGCAGGCTGCCCGCAAGCGGCATGGTCAAGACAAGGAAATTGAAGCCCGCTTCAATGACGAGCTGGGTGAAATTGAGCTGTTTGAGTTCCGCGAGGTCGTCGAGCGCATCACGGACCCGGAAACGCAGGTGGCCATCGAGGTGGCCCACCGCGACTACGATCCCGATGCGGAGGTCGGTGACGAAATCGGCGTCAAGATGGACACGTCGGATTTTGGACGCATCCTCGCGCAGACAGCCAAGCAGGTGATCATTCAGCGGATTCGAGATGCCGAACGCGACCAGACCTTTGACGAGTACAGCGATCGCTCGGGAGAGGTCGTCAATGGGATCGTCCGACGTTTCGAGAAAGGCGCCATCATCGTCGATCTCGGTCGGGCGGAAGCCATCTTGCCGGCCAAAGAGCAGGTGCCCCGTGAAAGCTATCGCCCGGGCGATCGAATTCGGGCCTATGTGATTGACGTCACCAAGGCGACTCGTGGGCCTCAAATTATTTTGTCCCGGGCTTGCCTCGAGATGCTGACGAAGCTCTTTGAGCAGGAAGTCCCGGAGATGTATGAGAAGATCGTGACGATTGAATCCGCTTCTCGCGAGCCGGGTGGCCGGTCTAAGATTGCGGTTTCCTCCCGGGATGGTGATGTCGATCCGGTGGGTGCATGCGTCGGGATGAAGGGCAGTCGCGTGCAAGCCGTCGTTCAAGAACTGCGCGGGGAGAGGATTGATATCGTGCCCTGGAGTCCGGATCCGGCACGATATGTCTGTAGTGCGCTCTCTCCCGCCCAAGTTTCAAAAGTCATCATCGACGAGGAAACCAAGTCGATGGATGTGATTGTTCCCGACGATCAGCTGTCGCTGGCGATTGGTCGACGCGGTCAAAATGTCCGACTCGCCGTTCAGCTGACCAATTGGAAAATCGACATTAAGAGCGAATCCAAGATGAAGGAAATTGCCGAGTGGCTCTCCAGGGCTGTTTCGGTGGTCGAGGGCTGCGGCGATCCAGAAGCAGATCTCTTGCTGCAGCAGGGCGTGACGAGCCTAGAGGACTTGGCGGACTGCCAGATTGAATTGTTGACCTCGCTTCCTGGGATCGACGATGACGGCGCTTCGCAGATTCGAGATCGCGCTCGCGAGTTGGCGGTGGAAAAAATTGAGCACGAGGAGAAGCTTCGGGTCGAAGCCGCCGCGAGCGGCGAAGTCGCCGAAGCGGGTGAAGCGTCGAATCCGGCGGCAGAGGCGGGCGAAAGGCCCGCGGACATGGAGTGAATGGCAACTATCAGGGCATACAAGCTCGCTGAAGAGCTGGGCATCGATCGTCATGAGTTCGTTGACAAGGCGGCCGCCGTTGGGGTCGAGGTCAAGAGCGCCATGGCGTCCTTGGACGACGATCAAGTTTCCTTGTTACGGGACAAGCTGGGTCGCGGGGAGGGGTCCGGCCGGCGGATGGAAGAGCGCCGCGTCGAGAGCAAGCGCGGGACGACCGTGTTGCGCCGGCGGAAGCGGGCCCAACCCGAACCCGAACCCGAACCCGAACCCGAATCGGTGGTGCTGGATGCGCCGATAGATGGGGAACCCATAGGCGCGGCTGAGGAAGAGGCCGGGGATGCGCTACCGATCGAGCCTCAGGACGTTTCCGTCGAGGATGAGCCGGAGCCGGAGAGCCTTTCGGAGACCGCCGAGTCTCCCGAGGAGGTGGAAGAGCCGGAAGCTGAGGCTCCCCCGGCCGCAGCAGAGAGCCCCGAAGCTTCATCACCGACCCCCGAACGCAAAGTGTCAGTGAGCGCCCCTGCTGAGCCGGGTGCCGCTGCAGGAAATGACCGCAAGGGTCGTCAGCGTAAGCGTGTTCGCGAAGTGGTCAATCTGCAGGAGCAGGAGAGATTTGCCCGTCAGATCACGGGAAGGGGGGGCGCCCCCCGTCGAGTCGCGGCTGCGCCTTCCGCGCGTCATCCCGTCAATCCGAGGAAGAAGCGCCGAGACAAACTCTCACCGGCGCCGGTCGCCAAAGCCGCTTCCGAGCAGAAGCGTTTGGTCAAAGTCGAAGGCGAGATCAGCGTCGGGGAATTGGCGAAGCTGCTTGGGGCCAAGGCGGCGGTCGTTCAAGGCAAGCTGATGGCGCTTGGAACGATGGTTTCAGTGAATCAAACTGTGGATATCGAAACCGCTCGCCAGGTTGCTCAGGAATTTGGTTTTGAGGTTCAGGACACCGGTTTCAAGGAAGAGGCGTTCCTCGAGCCCGAGGTCGTTGAGGCAGAGGCTGAGGCCACGCCGGAGACGGCTCACCTGACGGCACGGGCGCCAGTGATTACGGTGATGGGGCACGTCGATCACGGCAAGACTTCTCTGCTCGATGCGATTCGTGACTCAAAAAAGAACGTAGCCGACCAAGAAGCCGGTGGAATCACTCAACACATCGGGGCCTACCAAGTGGGATCCGGTGACAAGCGTTTGACGTTCATCGACACGCCTGGTCACGCTGCCTTTACAGCCATGAGGGCACGCGGAGCCTCCGTTACGGACATGGTGGTCTTGGTCGTTGCGGCTAATGATGGTGTGATGCCTCAAACCGTCGAGGCCATTGAACACGCCCAGGCCGCGGGTTGCCCCATCGTGGTTGCGGTGAACAAGATGGATCTGACTGAGGCCGACCCAGAAAAAGTGAAGCAGCGCCTCACCGAACATGGCATGGTCGCTGAAGACTTTGGTGGGGATGTGATCTACTGCAACGTTTCGGCGAAGACGGGGGACGGCATCGACCATCTCCTTGATATGCTGGCTTTGCAAGCAGAGTTGCTTGAGTTGGGCGCGGACCCTGCGCGTCGCGCCAAGGGCATCGTGCTCGATGCCCGGCTCGATAAGGGTCGAGGTCCAGTGGCCACGGTCTTGGTCCAGGACGGCACGCTGCAGCGCGGCGATGCGATGGTTGTGGGGACCGAGTCTGGGCGCGTCCGGGTCATGGAGAACGACCTAGGAGAACGCATCAAAGAGGCGGGCCCATCGACCCCGGTGCAGGTTCTTGGCCTCTCGGGCGTGCCCGCCGCAGGGGGCGCATTCCATATCGTCGAAAGCGATCGCATCGCGAAGCAGATCACCTCGCATCGAGAAGATCGCGATCGCGCAAGGCCCGCGGCAGCGCCTCGGAAGCTGTCCCTGGAAGAGTTTTTCGCCCAGGCGGACGGTGCGGGCCCGAAAGAGCTCGCGTTGGTTCTTAAAGCCGACGTACAAGGTACCTGCGAAGCCGTTCGGGACTCTCTCGAAAAGCTTGGGACCGATGAGGTGAAATTGAAAATTCTCTCTTCGGGGGTTGGGGCCATCGGAGAGAGCGACGTGATGCTGGCAGCGGCCAGTAAGGCGATCGTTGTCGGCTTTCACGTGCGACCGGATCCTGCTGCGCGTCGGACTTCGGAAAACAACGGCGTCGACGTTCGCACCTATACAGTCATCATGGACCTCATTGACGAGGTCAAGGCCGCAATGGCTGGATTGCTTCCTCCGGTTCGGCGGGAGAAAATGCAGGGTCGGGCAGAGGTCAAGCAGCCCTTCACCATTCCGAAGATTGGAACCATTGCCGGTTCGGTAGTCGTCGAGGGAAAAGTAACCCGAGATGCGCACTGTCGTTTGGTCCGAGATGGTGTCCAAGTCTACGAAGGAAAAATCTCATCTCTGCGCCGCTTTAAAGATGACGTCCGCGAAGTCGCGAACGGCATGGAGTGCGGCATCGGCATCGAGAATTACAACGACGTCAAGATCGGCGATGAAGTTGAGTTCTTTGAGGTCGAGGAGGTGCCCGCCACCCTGTGATGCGTGATCCGCTTTCATGATCGTGGGGGCGGCGCTCGTTGAACTGCATGTGCACGGTTCCCGCTCTTTGAAAGCGAAAAGGGGTGTTGTTCGTTCAATCGTCTCCCGGGTAAGAAGTCGGTTTAATGTTTCGGTGGCCGAGGTGGGGGGGCAGGATACATGGCAGCGGGCGGTCCTCGGACTGTCCGTTTCCGGCTCCGAGAGGGTACGGGTTCGCCAGTCCCTCGATCGCGTTGTGGCCTTCATCGATTCACTTCATTTGGCTGAGATCCGGGCTTCGGATGTGGAGATCATCGACCTCCCGCAAGAAGAGCAGGGCGACGAGAGGGAATTCGAACCCGATTTCTGCCCCGACTCGTGGGAGAGGGAAGAGGGCTGAAGCGGAGATAAGCCGGGTGGGTCATCAGCCGAGCGGGGCGCTTCACCGGGTAGCAAACAGAAGGAAGGGCAGCATTTGTCAATTCGGATTCAACGGGTCTCGGAGCAGGTGAGGGCCGAGATTGCACGGCTCCTTCGTGAGGAAGTCAGCGATCCACGGATCGGTTTGCTGAGTATCACCCGTGTGAAAGTCAGTCCCGATTTTTCCACCGCCTTGGTTTTTTGGAGCCCGCTCGATATCGAGGGCGAAACCGATCTGAGCGCAGTCGCAGCAGGGCTGGAGTCGGCCGGCCGTTTTTTACGCGGCCGACTGGGTGCGCTGTTGCAGCTGCGGCGGACCCCCGAGTTGTCTTTTCGTCACGATGCTTCCATTCAGGAGGGGACGCGGATTCTGACGCTTTTGCGGGATTTGCCAGAGACCAGTGGAGAAGTGGACGAGCCGGCCGATTCTGCAGGAGGAGAGGGGCAGCATGGCGAAGAGGCGTAGACGCGATCGGCCGGGTCCCGCCGGCTTTTTGGTGGTTGATAAACCGGCAGGTTGCACCTCTCATGACGTCGTGGACCGGGCCCGCGGTTGGCTCGGAATTCGTCGGATTGGCCATCTGGGAACCTTGGATCCGCAGGCTACAGGGGTTCTCCCCCTCGCGATTCGAGAGGCCACGAAGCTGGTGCCTTTCTTTCAGTCCTCGGGGAAGTCGTACCTGGGAACGATTCGATTGGGCGTCGAGACGGACACCCTCGACGGAGAGGGGGAAGTCGTTTCGCGATTCGAGGGAACCCTGCCCGATGAGGCCGAGGTCCGGGCGGCGATGGCGAAGTTTGTGGGCGAAATCGAACAAATTCCGCCCATGTACAGCGCGGTGAAGCGGGATGGTGTGCCGCTGCATCGGCTCGCGCGGCAGGGCGAGGAGGTCCAGCGCGACCCAAAAAAAGTGGTGATTCACGCGCTGGAGCTGCTGCGATTCGAGTCGCCAGAGATCGACCTTCGGGTCGATTGTGGGCCGGGAACCTACGTCCGAACCCTGGCTCAGGACTTGGGCCAAGCTCTAGGCTGCGGAGCCCACTTGTCAGCCCTGCGAAGAACCCGCAGCGAACCGTTTGGCCTCGAACAAGCCCTGGAGCAAGCGGTCTGCGAAGCCTCTGCAAAAGAGCGGACCCTCGAAGGTCGTTTAATTTCCCCGGAGGTTGCGCTCGGGCTGCCAACCACGCGCCTGGCACCTCCGGCGATTGACCATTTGGGGCAAGGGCGAGAAATTGCTCCGGGTGACCTTCAGCGCGCGGCCCCTGGGACCCGTTTCTCCGCATTGGACGCATCCGGGCGGTTCGTTGGGGTGATCGAGCTACGGGCTGACCGGCGGCTCTGGCCCGTCCGAATGCTTCCTCGGGATGGCTGAGGACGCGCATAGCCTCGAAAGGCCAGCCCATTGCGGGACACCATGGGGTCTGTCAGACTCCGGCGCCATTCCTGCCTACGGGCAAATTGTGCGAGAAGATCATCAAGCTCGCGAGCGAAAGCGACGAAACGAGAGGAAAGACATTTGAGTACCGCGGAAGTCAAGCAAGGCGTGGTCGAGGCCAATCGACGGCATCCCACGGATACCGGTTCGACAGAGGTTCAGGTAGGTCTGCTGACGCAGCGCCTGAACGAGCTCTCCGAGCACTTCAAGAGCCACGAGAAGGATCATCATTCCCGCCGTGGTCTGATGCGCATTGTGAGTCAGCGACGTCGGCTGCTTGACTATCTGAAAAGGAAGGATTTTGACCGCTATCGAAAGCTCATCGACGAGCTTGGATTGCGGCGATAGTCGTCGGGGTGCGCGGGTCCGGTAGGGACCGGGCGCTCACTCCGACCACACCTCGCCCGCTGCAGGGTTTGCAGCGAGAGCGACACCAACGATCGGGATGGTCTTTGAATGGGCGTTCCGTGATGATGTGTGGGAGTCGGTCATACGCGAAGCGAGGCAACAGCTTCTTTTCGCGCATGAGTGATCCTGCATTTCAGAGCGAGCGCTTCTTCTCCGCCTCCCGATCCGTGAACGCTGGCCCCGCCTAGGCGGTTGGTTCAGCTGGAGAAGCATGAAATGCCTTATTGGTTTGAACCGACTGAGACGACAATTGAGCTCGGTCAACACACAGTCAAAATTGAAACGGGCCGCATTGCGAAGCAAGCGGCGGGGTCGGTTGTTGTCAGCTGCGGAGGAACCTCGGTTCTGGTGACTGCGGTGCATTCTTCGCCGCGACCGGGGATCGACTTTTTTCCCCTGACCGTGGATTTTGTTGAGAAGTTTGCGGCCGCCGGAAAGATTCCGGGCGGGTTTTTTAAGCGCGAGGGTCGGCTTTCGGATCGGGAAGTTTTGGTTTCTCGATTTATCGATCGTTCGATCCGACCGCTCTTCGGGGACGGTTACAACGACGACACCCAAATCACCGCGACGGTGCTGTCCTCAGACAGCGATCATCCGGCGGACATGTGCGCTTTTATCGGCGCCTCCGCAGCCCTGTCGATCTCCGAAATTCCATTTCTGGGGCCGATTGGGGCCGTGCGAATCGCTCGAATCGACGGCGACTTCGTGATCAACCCCAGCCCCGAGCAACTCGAAGGCAACGATATGGAGTTGATCGTGGCCGGTACGCGGGGTTCGATCGTGATGGTCGAGGGCGGTGCTCATCAGGCGTCCGAGTCGGAGATGATCGATGCCCTGAAGCATGCCCACGGCGAAATCCTGACGGTGATTGAGAAGATTGAGGCCTTTGCGTCTCAGGTGGGCAAGGAGAAACTGACCCTGCCCGAGCCCGCCGATCTTTCCGCCCTCGAATCGGAGTTGCGGACAAAGGCGGAGTCGCGCCTCGGCGAGGCTTACCGGATTAAGGCCAAGCACGAACGGGGATCCTCGGTCAAAGCGATCGAGAAAGAAATTGTTAATCAATACGTTGATGACTACGCGAACGAGCCGGTTGAGGTCAATACCCTTGCGGGTTGGGAAGGGCGCAGAAACGGCCTGTCCGAACTTCGTTCCAACGTTAAAAACATTCTTCACGATCTCGGTGGTGAGATCATGCGGAATCGAGTCCTCGAGACGGGGGACCGAATCGACGGTCGACGGACTGATGAAATCCGTCCGATTGCCTGCGAGGTTCGGGCTGTCGAGCGACCCCATGGCGTTGCGCTGTTTACCCGGGGCGAGACCCAGGCGATGGTGAGCGCCACGCTGGGAAGCGGTTTCGACGAACAAACCATCGATGGTATGACGGGACGTTTCAAGAAAACATTTATGCTGCACTACAACTTCCCGCCGTTTTCGGTCGGCGAAGCGAGGCCACTGCGTGGTCCGGGTCGTCGGGAAGTGGGGCACGGGACGCTTGCAGAGCGCGCCATCCGGCCGGTTCTGCCGGAGCACGAGGAGTTTCCCTACACGATTCGAGTCGTGAGTGAGACGCTTGAGTCGAACGGTTCTTCCTCAATGGCTGCGGTGTGTGGTTCGACGCTGGCTTTGTTGGACTCCGGGGTGCCCTTGAAGGCTCCAGTGGCAGGCATCGCCATGGGATTGATCACCGACGGCACGCGAACGGCGATTCTCTCGGACATTCTCGGAGACGAGGATCATCTCGGCGATATGGATTTCAAGGTCGCAGGTACCTCCGAGGGCATCACAGCACTGCAGATGGACATCAAGGTCACGCAGATCGATTGGGACATCGTCGAAACGGCTCTGGCTCAAGCTCGAGAGGGTCGTCTGCATATTCTGAATTGCATGAGTACCGAGACCGAGGATCAACTCGGCGGGCTGGCGCCCCGGGCTGAACTGCACGAGTTCGCCCCGCGTTTGGAGGTGCTGTTCATCAAGCCCGACCGGATTCGGGACATCATTGGGCCTGGCGGAAAGGTGATCCGAGCCATTCAGGAAACGACGGGTGCCAAGGTGGACGTCGAAGACTCGGGTCGCGTTTCGGTCTTCGGCCCCGATGTCAACGCAGTCAACCAGGCGCTCTCCATGGTGGGCGAGCTGACCCAGGAAGCGGAGATCGGAAAGATTTATCTCGCCAAGGTTCGGCGGGTCACCGACTTCGGAGCTTTTGCGGAGATCTTCCCGGGCACCGATGGCCTGATTCACGTGAGCCACTTGGCCGAGGGGCGAGTGGACAACGTCACAGACATCCTCAATGAGGGCGACGAAGTGCTCGCCAAGTGCATCGATATCGATCCCTCAGGTCGGATTCGGCTCTCTCGGAAAGAGGCTTTGGCCGAGGTGGCTGCTCAGGAGAATGAATCGGAGAGCGAGTGATCGCTTTGCGAAGAAATCTTCAACCCGAGGTTTGAAACCATGACCCATCAACGAACCGCCGACGCGAAGCGAACGTCGGCGGTTCGTGTCCTTTGGCTGAGACTTGAAGGGGCAGGTGATTTGCCACTTCCGGCCAGGGCAACGCCGGGGGCAGCTGGGATCGATCTGCGCTCTGCGGTCCACGGCACGGTCGAGGTCGCGCCAGGCGAGCGGGTTTCAGTGGCCACCGGCTTTGCGGTTGCAATCCCGCGGGGCTTTGAGGGGCAGGTCAGGCCCCGGAGTGGCCTGGCTCTCAAGCAGGGAATGACCGTCCTCAACGCGCCTGGGACCGTCGACTCGGATTATCGTGGAGAGATTCTCGTGATCCTGATCAACCATGGCGCAGAACCGGTCAGGATCCACCGGGGAGACCGCATCGCTCAACTGGTGATTGCGCCGGTGGCCCGCGCAGAGTCGGTCGAGGTCGACGTTTTGGATGAGACCGAGCGCGGGGCCGAAGGCTTTGGCTCCACGGGCCGTTAGGTCATCACCCGAGCCATTTTCCGCCCAACCCTGCGCATCGCTTGCGCCCGGCGGTCTGGGTTCTAACAAAATTTATGCGTTTTTGGCCCCGTCTTCGCTTAACATGGGTGCCATGGATCCGCGAATCGAACGCGTCTTGCCTTGGACCAAGAGTCCCCACATGGATGGGTATATCCACCCAGCTTTCGACGGAGTAGCCCGGTTGCTCCGCGAGCAGCTTTCGGCGACGCCAGGGGGTGCGGCGGTTTGTATCTACCATCGCGGGGACTGCGTGGTTGATCTGTGGGGTGGAGCCCGCGATGCGGAGGGGCGGGCCTGGCAGGCGGACACCATGTCGCCGAGCTTTTCGACCACCAAGGGGATCGCTTCAACGCTGCTTCACATCATGGTGGATCGTGGGCTGATTGATTACGACGCTCCGGTTTCCCGCTACTGGCCTGAGTTCGCCCAGGCGGGCAAAGAGCGTGTCACTGTCCGCCACGTCCTCGCCCACCAGTCTGGGCTCTACCACATTCGGCAGATGGTGGACCACGCGCAGCGCATGGTGGATTGGGAGTACATGATCCACGCGATCGAGCAGACAGAACCGGTTCATCCTCCCGGTGAGCGAACCGGCTATCACGGTTTGACCTACGGGTATTTGGTTGGAGAGATCCTTCAGCGCGTGACGGGAAAACCATTTCGCCAACTGGTCCAAGAGGAACTTGTTGAACCGCTTGAGCTGGATGGAATGTATATCGGGGCTCCATCGGACGAGCTGTATCGCGCCGCGGATTTGATCTGGCCGAACCCCAGCCGGCTGCAGCCCTATGTGCCCAGAGGCTTCACTCGGGGACTGCTCGGCCTCACGGCTCCGGCTCTGAACCAAAGCGCCCGACTGTTTGGACTCGAACTCGATGTTCAAAGTATTTTGGACTCCCTGGCGCCGCGGGGCATCAGTAGCTTTGATTTCGGCGCCAACGCGACGTTGAGGGCTTCCATCCCTGCGGCGAATGGCTTGTTTACCGCACGCTCTCTGGCCCGTGTGTACGCGGCCCTGGCCGAGGGAGGCGAACTCGACGGCGTAGAGCTCCTCTCGCGTAAAACCCTCAGGCGGGCGATGCGTCGGCAGAGGCGGGGAAGTAAGCTCGCAGTGATCCCTTTCGATATGCGCTGGCGCCTTGGGTATCACGGTGTCTTTACGACCCAGGGCAGTCCACGAAATGCATTTGGCCATTTCGGGTTCGGCGGTTCAGGGGCCTGGGCGGATCCCAGCCGGAACCTCTCTGTCGCCATGGTGGTCAATGCGGGATTGGGGACACCCTTTGGCGATCTCCGGATTGCGCGCATTAGCGCCGCGGCTCTGAGCGCGGTGGACGCCCGGACAAGCAGCTCTCGCAGTGGCGTGCCCAAGCCGAAGCGGCCGTCCGCCTCGGCCAAGGGGCAGCGTGTCCGAGGAAAATCCCGCGGTCGAACGCCCCGGCCTCGAAGCGTTCCGGCCGTCAAGCCCGCTTGAATAGCGCGAATCGAATCAGCATTAGCGCCCGGCCGGGATCTGCTGTTGAATGGTCCCTGCGATGACTTCTCAGGGCGAGGATAAAGGTTCCGAGTCGGTCTCCGTTGAGACAGGGGCGGGGGTTCATCCGCTGCCGGCGACGCCTGTGGACTCGAGTGATGCACGGCCTAAGCGGAGCGATCTGCAAAAGCGGATCTGGACTGCGGCGGTGCTCGTTCCCCTCGTGACCTACATCATCGCGGCCGGCGGCTATCTCTATCTCCTGACGGTGCTCGCTTTTGGTCTCCTCGCTCAACGCGAGTTTTATGGATTGATCGAGGACAAGGGGGCGCGGCCCCTGGTTGGTTTGGGTTTGGGGTTTGGGGCGGCGGTGATTGGGGTCGCGTACCTCCTGGGGCGTGACTACTTCGCCATGCTTCTGATGACAGGCTCTCTGCTGGCCATGATGGTGGCCCAGCTCGGGAAGCAGCAGATCACCGAGGCGCTCGGCAGTATCTCGGGCACTTTTTTTGGCGTTTTCTACGTGGCTTGGTTGTTGTCTCACATTGTTTTGTTGCGTTTTTTTCATGGGTCGGCCATGGCGCACTACGACGTAGTGCAACTCGCCGAGCTTGAGATCAATTCTGGAACGGGCATCTTCCTCGTCTTTTACTGCCTGGGGGTTGTAGTGCTCTGTGATGCCGGGGCGTATTTTGCAGGACGCGCCTGGGGGCGCCGGAAACTCGCTCCCGAGATCAGCCCCAATAAGACGATTGAGGGGGCCTTGGGGGGAATCGTCGCGGGGACCGTCGGCGGAGCTCTCTTTAAGTTGGTTTTTGATCTGCTCTGGCCGATGGATTCAGTTGCTTTTGTGTGGTCCTTGGTGATTCCTTTTGGAATCGTTCTTTCGGTGGTGGGCATTATTGGCGACTTGGTCGAATCGCTGCTGAAGCGGGATGCGGACGTCAAGGATACAGGCGCTCTCCTGCCTGGCATGGGAGGGGTGCTGGATCGGATCGATGCACCGCTCCTCGCGGTTCCTGTCATGTACTACATGATGCTGGGCTACGTGTATTGGCGCGTGGGCTGATTTGAAACTGCCCGGCGATCTTTCAGCGACGCTCGCTGTGCATTGCCCGGACGGGTTGAAGAACTTCTTCGCTGAAAGCCCTGAGCATGGACCAGCCTCGATCGACCGGGATCCCGCCGGCCAGGGGATGCAGGACCGCGACTTGCCGCTGCCCCGAGATCAATTGGTCGCGACACGCCTCCGCCGTCAAGATCTCGAAGCGTTTTTGCTTTTTGAGATCCTCGACGGTGGCCACGGATTCTTCACCCGGCCGAGGCACGCCCGCCTGTCGCCAGGTCGTGTACTCCTGAAGTTCCCTGAGCATGTGGGGTGCGAGATCAGGCCAGGCGCTATCCGGATCGGGGTCGATCATCACCATCGAGTTGCCGGTCCCAGGGTGCATATAGAACCCTCGCTTGTTGAGACGTTTGAGCTCAGCCAGGTAGGCCGATTCCAAGTCCGCGGAATGCTCTGGGGGATAGAAGGGCAGACCGAATCGCGCGGCGCGCCGAGCGGCGGCGCGACTTTGACCGCCGATCAAAAAGAGGGGGTGAGGGGTCGAAAAGGGTTTCGGGTTGACCCGGATGGTTTCGCCTCGATACAGAAAAGGCTCTCCGGTCCAGGCCTTCAGGAGAGTCTCGACGGTCTCATCCATCAATCGTCCCCGATCCGACCAGATCCGGCCGGTGGCGTGATACTCGATGGGTCGATAGCCCATGCCCGCAGTGAAGAGAAAACGACCCCGGCTCACCAAGTCAATCACGGCAATGTCTTCGGCCAGTCGGATCGGGTCGTACAGCGTCACCAGAAGGGCGGTGACGCTGATCCGGATTCGTTTTGTCCGGGCAGCAATCATGCTGGCGAGTGTCAAGGGAGAGGCCAGCCATCCATTTTCGGCGCAGTGGTGCTCTTCGAGGTTGACGACGTCGAAGCCGTTTTCGTCGGCGTAGACAGCCATTTCGAGGGCAGCCTGATAGCGGTCGGCCTCTCGGGCCGGGTCCGGGTCGAGGCCGGTCATATTGATCCGGAGGGCAGCCTGGGGCGACATGATTTACAACTCTAGACGTCTGGGGAAGCAGCGGCCATGCCGCGGCTTCCCGTCTTCTCCTCGCTGGCCGAAAGCGTGGGTCCATGGGATGATTCCCTCAGGAGCCTCGTTCTGTGAATGAATTCAGTTCCACAAGTCGTCGGTCCTCGCGATTCGCGATGGCCGCTGTTCTGGCGTTAGGCGCTGTGGCGATCGGGCTCCGGTTTCGGAATGCCTGGGTGTATCCGCTGGGTATGGGTTTCGATGCTCAGGGGAATTGGGCTTATATCGATTCCCTCCGAAGCCTCTGGGTCTTGCCGGATCCCGAAACGACTTGGTCCGCCGCTCATCCGCCGCTCTTCTATGCCCTTTCGGCCGCACTCAGCTTCGTGTTGGGCCATCCTGAACCTCATGCCGTCGTGATTGCGACCCGGTTCTTCTCGACGGCAGTCGGCTTAGGGGCCATTGGGGCCATCATGGTCTGGGTCCGGCGGTTTGACCCCTCGCAACCGGAGCGCGCTTGGCTGTCCGGTGCCTTGGTTCTCTTTCTTCCGGTCCACATTTATATGAGCGCGATGCTGAGCGAAGAGATTCTCGTTTCATCGCTGAGAACATTTGTGGTCCTCGGCGTTTTGACCGACTTGAGGGGCGATTCCGGTGTCGCTCGTGCTTGGATCTGGGGGGTCTTGGCGGGCCTCGCTTTGCTCACCAAGCTCTCGGGTCTTCTCTTGGTGATTGCAGCCGGTGGAGCTTACCTGCTCGCGGGTTGGAGTGGACGAGGGGTTAGGTGGGGCGCGGTCCGGGGGCTTGCTTTGGGTCTCGGCGCCTTTTGTACCGGAGGATGGTTTTATGTGTATCGATGGTGGACGAGAGGATATTTCTATCCGAGTGGCCTCGAGATACACCGCATCATGTTTGAGATGCCGCCTGGAGAGAGAACACTGTCAGACTATTTCTCTTTCCCGTTTTCTTCTCTGACGGGGTCGGATCTCCTGACAGCGGACCTGATTCACTCGGTTTGGGGTTCGACGTATGCGACGATTTGGTTCGACGGACATCGGCATTTTCTCCCTTTGGAGGCGCCTGGTTTGATGCTAGCGGGAGGGGTCATTGGGTTTCTCGGCCTGATCCCAACCGTAGCTTTCGTCATCGGATCTATTCGAGGCGCTCGGCGAATGGTGAAAAAGGCCAATCCGATTGACGGCCTTCTGCTGGGGTTAATTGTTTTCAATCTCGCTGGGTATGCGCTCTTTACATGGAGAAACCCATGGTTCGCCACGCTGAAGGGGAGCTATCTTTTGGGTCTGATCGCTCCATTTGCGATCTATGCCAGCGAGTCTCTGTCCGCAGGGTGGCGTTTTTTGCGAGACCGGGCTCAAGTCGGCGCCTCGCTGGGGGCCGCCGGGCTCTTGATTCTTTGGATCACTGTCACGCTGACTTTTGCCTCGGAGGGTGTGTTCTCGAAACGCGAATATCCGGGATTAGATTGGCGTAGAGCTTCGCCGAATCGGCCTCCGCTTCCGGATGAAGAAAATGAGAGTCTCAGGAATTCTCCGGTGTCAAAAGTTCATCCACGCTGACGATCTCCCGTTGCTCTCGGGTGATCTGGTGGGGTCCACTTCGGGCCGATTCAGTGGGCGGCTGGACCGTGATCGTCGCCTGCTTGAAAACGAGCTGAGCTGGCTGACCGGATCGATCGACCACTACGAAGCGGGCTTCGGCTTGATGGAGAGGTGAACCCACGATGATGCGATAGTTCAGACGTAAACGTTCGCCAATCTCAAGGGGGAGTTCCTCGGAGAGGAGAGGCTTCGGCTGGTCCGAGGAGAGCAGATTCGTCCTGAGAGTGATACGTCCGTCTTGCTCGTTCGCGGCGTGGACCGGATCCAGACGGACGTCGATGTCAAGTTGAACTTCAGCGCCGACGGGGAGCTCCAAGCCCTGCCCCCCGAAGATGATTTGATAGCGGGCTGGGCCCTCGAGGATGGGGATGGGCTCCTTTCCGATCAGAGCGATGGAGAGCGGTCCTGAGCGTCTCTCGCCATCGTCCTTTGCCTCAAAGAGCCACTCATTGAGCGCCTGAATCTCATTGGGGGCGAGCTCACCGGTCGCGGGAGATCGAGCTTGGAAGGGCCGGTCGGGAGGCATCGCGAAACGGCTACAGGCCGAGAGATCTTCCCGGCAAACGGCCAACTCACCGATCGGATCCGCGTGAAAGACTCTGCGTTGGTACGTGTTCGCAAAGGCCATGGGTCGGGGCCGGGGGTAGGTTCGGAAGAGGCTACGACCTCCGCCGGTGGCCGATTGCATTGGGGGCGAAGTTGGCGCGGCAGCAATGTAGTCGAGGATGGACACGGCCAGATCGCTTTGCACGAAGGGTGTGTCGATCCGCTGGGGCGAATCATCAGGCGTCAAAGCAATTAGAAAGCTCCAGTTGCGACTGAGCAGAAGCGTGATCGGGTCGACGTTCGCCTGCTCGGGCAGACCACGTGATTCATCGCTCGTGATCAGCACAAGCGTATTCTCGAGAACGCCACGAGACTCAAGGGCTTGGATAAAATCGGCCAGTGAAGCGTCGGCGTAGCGAGCCGCTTTTTCGAATCCTGAGAGTTCGTTGAAGGCAGGCGTATTGGGCACGTTGTAGGGATGGTGAGTTCCGACGGTCAACAGGGTCATCATCCAGGGCTTCTTTTGCTTTTCGAGGACCTCGATTTCGTCGAGGGCTCCGTCGAAGAGCGTGGCGTCATCAACGCCCCAGTTTGTCCGCGATCGAGCCGTTGGAAAGGATGCATTGCCGAGGACGCGTTCAAAACCAATGCGGTTCATGAACTGATCTTTCAGCATAAAGCCCAATGGGGCGGCCTGGAGATAGACCGTCGTAAACCCGAGTTCCTTGAGGGCTTGAGGGAGGCAGGAAGGGCCTGTTTCTGGGTTGTATTCGGACATTCGAGGTACTGAGGTCCGGAGCTTCGGCCAAGCGCCGCACAGGAGGGCGAATTCCCCCCGATTGGTTTGCCGTTGTTGGGCAATGAAGCTGCTGTAGGCGATGTGCTCCCGGGCGAGTCGGTCTAATTCAGGCAGAGCCGGGTTCGCGATGACCCCTTGAGCCTCGGCGAGGCTCGGAATATGGGCGCCCGATAGAGCCTCTAGGAGAATGATCAGGACGTTGGGGGTGGTGGCCGGAGCCTCCGGCCACCAGTGTCCGCTGAGGTTTGGGGGATCCTGCGGGCTGAGGGTAAAGAGCGGCTGCCTCGGGTCAGAGGCGGCGGGGGAGGCCCCTTGGCGAACTTGCGCTTCCATTAGGCTGATCTGGCGCCACTCCGCTCGGGCGATGTCGAGGGTCCAGCCAAGAGAAATCAAGTACAGCAGGAGGGCCGTTCCGAGAGTGGAGCGCACTGGAAGCCGCTGATGGGGTTCGATGCGTCCGGCCCACCAGGCTCCAAGGGCAGCGGCGACAACCACGGCCGCGGCGACGGCGGGAAACCCGGTCCGCAGCACTGACCCGAGCAGGAAGGTGGAGTGCGTGAGAAAGCCCGCGTAAGCGGCACGCAGATGCGATCCATTCGCGAGGATATGCTCGGCGTCGCCGAGACAGATCGCAATCCAAAGGGCCAGCAGAACTCTTGGTAGCCAGCGATGCCCGCGGGCCGCGGTCATTAAGGCCGAGGCCACGAGAAGGCCGCTGGCGACGTCCGAGAGGACGCCTCGTAGATCGAGGGCTCTGAGTGGAAGGTCTGTATGAATCCAAATGAGGGCGCGAAAAGCCAAGGGGGGCAGCAAGCCGCAGAACCACCATGCCGCTCCGGCGCGAAGAGCAGCCGACCGGGTCGATCCGGAGTGAGCGAAAGCCGTGGATTGACGATTCATCTTTCAAGCCATCGATCGGTGAGCAATTTCGATCAGTGGTCTAGAGATGATAGGCAATCTCGGCGAGACGCCTGCCCCGCCCGGGCGAGACTGTCTGCGATAGGATTTCGTTGGTCGACGCCCAGTCCCGAGCGCCGAGAGAGGGTCGCAAATGTCGAGTCAAGGAACGACCGGCGGCGAACAACCGAGTGCGTCGGTTGGGGGTCGGCTCTCGAACCGCCCTCTGTCCTGGTTGTTTGCCCTGCTTCTGGGAGGGACAGCAATTTTCCTCTCCAGCTTCTACGCCGAGCGAAATCTGCCCTTTCAAGATGAAGGCGCGACGCTCACTGCGGCGGCTCGAATCTTGAGGGGCGAAGTTTTCTACCGCGATATCGATGCCTACCCCTTCCCGGGAGCGGCCTACTTGGCGGCCGGGGCCATGGCGGTTTTTGGAGAACATCTGTCGGTGGCGCGCGGGCTGGCGGCCGCCTTATTTTGCTCGTGGGTGCTTGCGCTGTATTTCGTCGCGCTCCGATGCCTTGGTTTTGCCCGAGCAGCCCTCTTCGGATCGGCTTTACTCGCCTGGAAATTTCTCGCTTGGCCAGCTTTCAGCACCTACATGTATTCTGACCTTGCCTTTGCGGCGGGGTGTGGTGTGCTGGCTTGCTTTTTCGTGTCCGACAGGCCGCTCGGTTCCCTTCGCCTGATTGGGGCGGGCTTGTTGACCGCGATCGCAGTCACGGGAAAACAAAATCTCGGGCTCTACCTGGGCGCGGCCAGCTTAGCCATCCTGATGCCCGTCGCGTTGCCCTGGCGCCTTCCCGGTGTGACTTCTTGGCGGCCTTTCTGGTTGTTCGGTCTTTCCGCGGCAGCGCCCCTGGTCGGCGCGAGTCTCTGGTTCGCCAGTCATGACGTGCTTGGCCAACTCCTGTACAGCGGGCTCCTGCGGCCTTTGACCGGGTATCTGCCCACGAGTGGAATTGATTTCTCGCCGATGTTGGCCTGGTGGGAATTGGGTTCGCTTCAAGGGCCGGATGCCGCTTCTTATTTCATTCTCGATTATTTCCAAGTGCTCATGGTCGGCGCCCTGCCGTGGCCTCAATGGGAAGGCGTACTTTGGCTGTGTGGGGAAATCTTTAGTCGGGGGGTCTATACGGCCGTCACGATATCAGTCGTGTGGTGGTGGGCCCGTATTGTTGGAATTGTCCGCGAACGAGATGGACAGAGGGCAGGGGATGGTCAGCCAGCCCTCGTGCTGCCGTTTGGGTTGTTGGCTTTGGCGATGCTTGCTTCGGCATTTCCCCGGGCGGATTTTTTTCACATCATCAGCGTGGCGCCGCCTGTGCTTCTGCTCCTTATCCTCCTCGGCGCGCGGGTGGATGCGCCAATGCGTTGGCCTCGGAGCGCGATCGCCGGAGTGACCCTTTTGCTCGCGGTCAGCGCCAGCCTCGCTTGGGTTCAGCGTTCTCTCCTCACGGAGCATGTCGTATTGGAACGAGCCGATGTCTGGGTAGCTCCGGAGAATGTCTGGATGGAATCGTTGGTTAAAACGATTCGCGATCAAGTGCCAGAAGGAGAGCCCTTCTATGTGTACGGCCATGAAGCCCAGCTTTATTTCCTGACGGGCCGCTTTTTTTCTTGGCCTTTTTCTCAACTCTATCCTGGCCAGGAAGGAGACGACGGGGGGCAAGAAATTGTTGATCGGTTGGTGGAAGCTCCCCCATTACTCATCGTCCGTGGGCGACAGTTCTGGCCTGGGATGCCCAGGGCCGCCAAGTATGCGCCCAGGCTGGATCGTTGGGTGAGGGCAAACTACGGACCCGACCCAGCTCCTTTTCGCCTCCACCCCCTTCCGGAAAATGTTTCACCGCCGCAGCCCCAGTGGATGACACTGTTGAAGCCAAGGGGGACGCCTCTCCTGAGTCCAAAATCGACCGGCGGCTGAGTCTCGGGAAGCCCGCTGCTTGGGTGGGAGTCGGCTTTTTACCGAGTTGGTGCGTCTTTGCGTTTGGCCCGCAGCTGATTTACCCGCTCCTTCGGGAGCATCAAGACGAATCGCTCGTAGGGCCCGGCGAGGGCGTAGCGAGCCTTGACCCATTGCCAGAGCAGCGGGGAACTTCTCTGCACCGCCCGGTCTTTTCGTTCGTCGAAAATCCAACCGGGAAAAATCACCAAAGCGGGTGGGTTGGCGTCTAGAACCCTCAGGAAACCCCGCTCCTCCGAGGCGTCGAGAAATGTGCCGGGCATAATGACATCAGCTTGCCCTGGGCCCATTCGATTGCTGAGGACGTAAAAGAGGGATGAGGCTGAAAGATCAAGAATGGTGTCCCCCGGCCGTGTCCAGCGCTGGATTTGCTGAATTTGTTCATCGACGCGGAGAAGGCCCGTGTCGGCCTTGACCCCGATTCGTCCCCGGAGGCTGGCCATCGGTTCCTGCCCCAGGTGTCCCGGCCAGAAAATGCGATCGCTCCCCATGAAGAGAATCCATAGCCCGAGTCCCGCGGTGCCCAGGGCCCACCTTGCCGGTCGCGGTAGGGCAAAGGTTCCTGCCTCTCGCCGGCCGAAAGCCCGCCACGTGAGATGAGTGAGTAATAGACAGATCGGGGGCAGGGCCGAGTAGAGGTGGGGCGCGTCAGAGCGCCCAAACGACCGGCCGTAGTACACGCCTCCCCATACAACGATGGCCAAGAGAAGGGGTTCGGGAAAAGCGAATCCCTTTCTTTGTGAACGGACCCAAGTCCAGACCAGTCCCGCTGCATACCCAATGTAGAGCAAAGTCCAGGCCCGAAATTGAAGCACCACAAACCATTCATGCAGGTACCGGCGGGTCCACTGCTCGGGCAGCCAAAGCCATGCCGGGATTGCGAGGCTCTGTTGCTCGGTCATTGCGACGGGGCGAATCAGGACCTCCTGCCAAAGCGTTTCCGCAGAGGCTTGAGAGAGCATCCAGAGCAGGACAGGGAGGGCCACGAGGACGATTCCAAATCCATAGATGAGCCCATCTCGAATCCATTCCCGAGGATTACGGTGGACCGCGATCAGCGCGACAGTGACACCACATGCGGTCGCAAAAGCCGGAGTTAACCGGAAAGCCAGAGCCAACCCGGTCAGCGCACCGGACAGCAGGAGTTGTCGGCGCTGGCGATGGTCCAAGTAGCGGGCAAAGGCAATTAAGGCCAGCACGCTGATGACGAGATAGCGATAGCCGAATAGAAGTTGTTTTTGGTGAGCGCTTTCTGCGGCCACGGCGAGGAGCAGTGCTCCAAAGAGCGCGAAGCGGGCGGGCATCACGCGCCGCCCCAAAAAATAAAGGCCGACGACTAGGCCAACATTGAATAAAGCGTACAGAACGCGCGCCATGAAGACGCCAGGCGGATCGATCCCGTAGGCGATCCAGGCGATCAGGAGGTGTCCGGGGGGGAAGACGAAGAATACGTCCTCGTACAGTGCGCCTCCCGCGTGAAGCTGCATGGCTGCGTACAGCGGCCATCCTTCGTCCAGCAGGTTGAGGTTGGTGCCGACGAAAGCCCATTCGAAGACCATGCTCACCGACACAAGAAGGATGACGTGGGGCCAAGTCGATCGCGTCTCATGTCCCGCTTTCGAGGCCGAAGACATCAAGGCGCCACCCTCGGTGAGGGCCTGCGCGCACGGCGATACTCGAAGAGGGGTGTGTGGGGTCTGTCCTGCAGCGCCTCTCCGAATGCTTCCGGAGCCAGGATTGAAAAACGGAAAGCCGGTGAATTGGGTGGAAGACTGACTTCATGCCATCCCCCCTGAAGTGTGATGGTCCCCGGTGTCACCGGCTGTCCGTCCAGCTGCAGGGTCGGAGCAGCCTCCGTCGGCGAGCGCTCGTCTGGTTCTGCAAGAGCCGTAACGTGATAGGGCCCAGGGCGCACGATTTCGATCCGTCCCGTCCTGCTTTCTTCGGGACCAGTGGCGCGAGTGGTGAAACCTAAGACATAAAGATCCCCGTCCAACGGCACGTAGTGGGTGAGGAGATAGCGCGCAGCTTCTTCGGGCAGAAGGTTGAAGCGAGCGCTTCGAATCCAAAGTGGAGCTTGACTGGACCGCATGGCATCGACGAGCGGTCCCTTAAACCATGGGGCGAACATTTGTATGTGCGCACGTCCGTGATACCAGTAGTAGCCTCGGTGGGGCCGAAATAAGGCGCTGCCTGCGCTGTCGATGACAACGTCATTGGGTTCGGTGTGGCGTTCGACTTGAGAGAGCAGCCGCAATTGATCGTCAAGCGTGCTCGTGCCCCAGACAAATCCGAGTTGCGCAGGCAGGAGGAGCAGCGGCACTCCATAAAGCAGAGGTAACCAGGCGCTGGACCGCCCGGTTGCCTCGTGGCGTCGGGTCATCCAACGCACGCCTTCGCACCATGCGCGAACAGCGGAGACACCGATGAGCCAAGAAATCAATACAAAATTGTAGGGAAAGGGAGCCCGGACGAAGAGCAGCCCACCCGCTGCGACCCCCAGCGGAAGGGACCAGAAATGACGCCGCCCGCCGGTCATGTAGACCAAGGCCCCCGCAATCAGCAATGCGCTTGAGAAGCGCGTTTCTTCCCAATAGGGTTGGATGTATTGGCTTGCGCTGAATGAGGGGTACAGGTTTTCGTGTTCAATGGCCTCGAGCACATTGATCTGCCAAGCGGATTCCAGCAAGCCGAAGAGTGCGCCGACCCCTAAAAAAATCAGACCGACGAGAAGCGCGCCCCCCGCGAAGGCGAATGGCCGATCGATGCGAAAGGTTCCGACCCGAATCCGCGCGGCGGGGCCGTGTTGGAGCAGGCCACCGATCCACAGGAGGCCGAGGGCTCCCCCGCCGAGGAGCAAGATTTTTTGCGTCATTCCGATTGCCACGATCAACAGGCCGCCCGCCACGATCGCGAGGCTACGTGACCGATTCTTTTGGCCAACTTCGACGAGGGCCAGACAGGTCAGAAGGGTGAAGGCTGCCCAGTTGTCCCCTCGATAGTCGATGGCTGACATGAGACCGAAGCCGATGGCGGGGACGACGGCCAGGGTGAGCCAAACTTCCGGACCACTTCGATGCGTTTTCCAACTCGCCCAGGCGAGGGCAGCCAGAGCCGCAAGGACATATCCGAAGGCGATTTTTCGGAATTGGAGAGTGTTTTCGACGAATCCGGCGTTGGCGTTGTAAAGCAGCGCGTGCGAGGTGTAGCCAAGGGGCAGGTGATGTTCGTAGAAATCGAGATACGGGACTTGCCCGTCTGCGACCAGCCAAGTGGCATGGCCCCATTGAAACTCATCGATCGACAGAAAACGAGTTTGCGAAAATTGATACACGGAGACGAGCACGAAAAACACTGCGGCAATGAGCCCAACTTGGACTCCAATGCTGACCGCGCGATTGAGCCCGTGCGTCTCTCGAACTCTACTCATCGAGATAGCCAAGGGCACGAAGTCGTTCGTCCAGTTCGGGGGGCGTCTGCTTCAGGGGAACCATAGGGACGGCCCGCTCGGCATAGCGCCGGATTTCCGGGGGAAGAGGTTCCTGCCCTGTTCCCTCGGCGCGCCACATGCCTCCGGGCTCCCAGCGGTAACGCTGTCCCCGAGCCTCGCCGATCTCGGGCGCGGCGACCCCGGGTGTGCGCCAAGCCCCTTGGAGCCCTCCGGCTCTGAGGAAGCCTTGTTCGTCATAGGCGCTCAGCTGGCCGCCGATGTCGCAGAAGAGCCATCGCTCCGGGAGGCTGGACTCTCCGCGGACGATGGGGCCGAGGGCGATGCCTTCAGTATCCGCGGGCGAACTGAGTCCGGCAGCCTCCATCAAGGTGGGCATGATGTCCACATGCCCGACAGGATCGTGCAGCCGTCCAGGGGGAAGGTTGGGTCCAGTGAGGAGCATCGGAATGTGCGCGACCTCGGGTGTCGTGGTGTGGGTGTGCATGAAGTGGAATCGGGCCTCCCCGAGGCTCTCCCCGTGGTCAGCCGTCACCAAGATGATCAGGGGGCGCTCGCCTGCGCTCGCCCGGGCTTGATTGACGAGCCGGCGAATTTCGCGATCGGCATAGTGGATCTCGCCCGCATAGCGCTCCCTGTATTGACTGGGACGCCGGAGTTCTTCGATCGCCTGGTACGGGGGAATCACACCACGGCCCTGGTTGCTGCGGCCGATCGGGAGCGGCCTGTCTCGACCTGCGTCGGGCGAGGCCATGGCGGCCTGGTCCGATTCCGGAGGCGTGTAGGGGCCGTGGGGATCCTGATAGTGAACCCAGAGAAAACGAGGTGGCCTTGGATCGCTGGATTCAAGCCAGTGGATGGCTTCGTCGGTGGTGTCTTGGGCGAGTCGCTCGACCACCTGAGGGCGGTTCAGTTCGGGGCTTTCCAGCCGGTCGTCGAACCTTTCGAAGCCGAGGTCAAGGCCGGTGCCGCGGGTCAATAAAATGTTGCTGACAAATGCGGCGGTTTGGTAACCGGAGCTCTGAAAATACTCGGCGAGTGTGGGGATGCCCTCAAGTCTGGTCTCACCGTTGAGATGTCCAACGCTGTGCTGGCGAGTTGGTTTTGAGGTCATGATGGAAGCGTGGGCGGGGACTGTTCGGCTGGCCGCGGCAATGGCCCGGGTGAAGACGACCGATTCGCCGGCCAACTCGTCCAGAAAGGGGGTGGCCTGACTGCCGGCGCCGTATGCCCCCACATAGTCTGCACGAAGGGTGTCAATGGTGATCAGGAGGACGTCTGGCGCCTCGGGCGGCTGATCGCCGAGGCACGCTGTCACGAAAAGGAGGACCGCCGCAGCGACGGCGCGCTTGGGGGGCTGGGCAGATGGTGCCCTCGGCCCGACCGCGCGGCTCGGGGTGATTTGAGCGCCCGCTATGAAGATTCTGGCATTCCAGCACATCGGACTTCTCGACACGGTGGGTGAGCATACGCGAGGCACGATTCATCCGCCGGTCGCTTATACTGAGCACTCAATCGATTCCAATCGAATCGGACCGCTCGGGAGGGCGTCAGGCCTTTTCGGTTGGCGGATCAGGAAGGAATTCTGGCTTTAATGCCGAATCTGTCCGTGCCCAGTCCCGAAATCGAACAGAATCGAGAGTCCGCCTTGGCGGGTTGCCGGGGGGGGTTGTTCCTCTTTGGAGCGGACGATCCCGATATTTTGAGACAGTTCCTCGCGGATATTCCAACCGCCGCTGAGGGTTGGCTGAGTGAGATTGTCGTGATGCTCGCTGAGCCGCAGTCGGTGGAGGGACTCGAGTCCCAAGCCGAGTCGATTTTGGGGGGGCGGCCCTTCCGGGTTCGTTTCCAACCGCCTCCGCGGGTCTCGCGCTGGGGAGAGCTCCGCAAAGCAGCCTTTGAACTCGCCTTGGCCCGCCCGATTGATCACGTGGTGGTCATGCAGGCGAATTCCTCACAGCCAGCACGTGCATTGGAGGCGATCCGGGCTGCAGTGGAGGCAGATCCTCAGCGGGTCCTGCTCGTGACTCGAGCTCAGCCGGGGAGGGTGGGGGCGAGACTGCGCCATCGGCTGATGGCGGGATTACAAAACAGGATCCTCGGGCTTCGAATTCGCGATTACGCGACCCCGCTGCGGGTGTATCCGAGCGACGTGCTGCGCCGAATTCCATTCCTGCTCGATGCAGATCACGAGCAAATTGAGGCCGAACTGCTGATCCAATGTCGCTGTCTCGGGGTTCCCGTTGAGGAGCTCGACGTCCTTGAGGCCGCGCCGGGAGATGGAAGCGGTCACGACGACTGGCTTTCAGGCTGGAGGGCCTGCGTGACGGCGATTGGCTTACGCCTGCATCAAGCCCACTTGACCCGAGACGGCCGATATCTCGTCGACCACGATATTCATTACACCCTGAAGTCTTCTTCGACGGGTTCCCACATGCAGATTGTCGACGCGATCAAGCCGCAGAGTGAAGTCCTCGACCTAGGCTGTTCTCAAGGGTTGCTCGCGCGTCCGCTTTTACACAAACGTGTGCGGGTGACTGGGGTGGACCGCGGCGCTGGGGAGCAGCTGGCCGATGAGCTCGCTGAGTATCACTCCCGCGACCTCGAGGAGCCCCTCCAGTTACCCGTAGGTCGAGTCTTTGATTATGTTGTCTGCGCGGATGTGATCGAACATGTCCAGAATCGCGCGCAACTGCTTCGAGGCGCACGTCGTCACCTCAAGCAGGATGGCCGACTGATTATCTCGACGCCCAACATCGCCTTGTGGTTCTACCGGATGTCGTTGCTAGTCGGCCGCTTCGAATATGGCCCCCGGGGCGTTCTGGATGAGACCCACGTTCATCTCTTTACGCGCTCAACTTTCAAACGAGAGGTTGAACGCGCAGGGTTTCAAGTTCTGAAACAGCGGGTCACGGCTTTGCCCTTTGAAGTCGTATTTCATTCGACGGGTCGGAGTCGGTTGGTGCGTGGACTGGCACAGGGTTATCACGCGCTTGCTCAATTCTGGCCCTCGCTCTTCGCCTATCAATTTATCCTAGAGGCCGAAATCATGACCCTCGACGATGACTCTGAAGAGGTCGGAGGTCCGGTCGACGTTGGATAAGGGCTTCGTATCGTTCGCGCAGCGCCTTATCCCCGGGTTGAATCGATTGGGCGGTTTCCCATGCGATCTGGGCCCCTTCGAGATCTTCTAGATCCTCTCTTACCTCACCTAGATGGACCCAGCCCTCGTAAAGCCCTGGGGCGAAGGCGACGGATTGCTCGAGCGAGGCTTCAGCGGCGGGCAGCCTGCCAGCGCGTTGAAGCGCCTCGCCCGCGCAGAATTGGGAAGCACCGACACGATGGCCCAATGAGGCCGATTTCAAGCAATACACAGCTGCGATGGCGGGTTCATGAGGGCTCAGCAGGAGGCCCAGACGAAGAGGTCCTTGCTGTGGGTCGAGGCGCATGCCTTCTCGTTCGCTGGCGTTGGCTTTTTGAATTTGCCCGCCGAGTCGATAAGCGACGGCGAGCCGGAAATGGAAATTCTGAACGCCTGGGTTTAAATCGACTGCTTGTTGAAGCTCTTGAATCGCGAGAGCGGTCTCCCCACGTTGGAGCGCGTCGATCGCCACCATGCGATGCTGCCCAGCCATGTTTTGCCCGTCACGACCAAAGGGCGGAGGCACTGCGACTGCGAAGAGTCCGCCGACTGCAAGGGCTCCAAGTAAAAACGACCAAGGCGCTCCATAGTTTCGAATGCGGTCAGAGAAAGCGGCTGCGCCCAGCGCAATGCCTGCGGGTACGAGGGCCAGTCGGTAGCGATCGATAATGTGGAATGCGATGACCCCGACAGCTTGAGTGAACAAAAAAGCGCTGATCAGCCAGGGGCCGGGATCTCGGCGATAGAAAGAGCCGGCTAAGCCAGCGAAAGTGAGGGGGACGGCGAACCATGCGCCCAGAAACAGCCAAGAGAGGACCGGAGCCCGATCTCTGACAAAATAGAAGCTCACATTGTCTGTGAATTCGTAGTGGTGCAGGAGAAGCCGTCCCTTGTTGATGAACCGGGTCAGGCTGTCGGTCGGATGAGTCATGATTCCCGACCATGTCTCTGCCCACCAAAAATCAGACGACTCGGCGAAGCCAAGCGGTCTCCCGACGCGTCGCTCCGCTTCGGCTTTTCCCGACCGGCCCTCGCCGGAGGGGCCGGCCTCGGCGAAGGGCAGCGTGGGGTTAAGGCCGTCGGCCCCGGGTCGATTGCCAATGTAAAAATTGATTCCTGAACTCCATGGCAAGACGAGGGCTTCCCCGGAAACCGCGGCATTGCGCGTGGCCGTCGCGATGAGAAAAGGGGTCAGGCCGACCCCTATCCAGATCAGCGTCATCGCCATGGCACCGCGACTTCGCGTGTGGGTACGCCAGATCCCCCAAAGCAGCAGCAGCGGGACCGCAGTGACGAAGTTGCTCTTTAAGAGAACGGCAGCGCCGGCGGCCAGGCCCAGCCAAAGAGGCCGCCAGCGATGGGCGAGGGCGAGAACGAGGGTGCCGGTGGCGGCAAAAACTTCAAGGGTGGTCTTGAGAAGCTGGCCCTCGAAATGGACCAACGGCCCGTACAACGCGACGGCTAGGCCGGCCCATGCCGCTGCCCAAGGGCTGTTCGAAAGCCTTCCGGCCATCATGGCGGTTAAAACCGCTGTGCCTGCGCCCACGCCTGCCTGGATGAGTCGAATCGTTGAGATCTCGGCGCCGAGTCCGTGCAAGCCCGCGAGAAGGTAGAGGTATCCCGGCTCGACGAAAAAGGGTTCGCCTCCACCGAGCCAATCCCCGGAAGCAATCCGACGGGCCCACCCGTCGTAATAGCCGGCGTCCAAGAACGCGGTCTGTCCGAACGGCGTTTCTCCCAGCTGCCAAAAGAAGATCCACCGAAGGGTCAGTGCGACGAGGCCGACGCCGAAGAGAACCGGAGTGAAGGAGGAGGCGCCCGGTGTCCGAGGCTCCATCCGCTTGAAGCTCAGAGGCCGAGATTGGTCTGGATTCGGGCGATCGGCTCTTCGGTATTGGGTTCGAAGCGGCGGCCGGTCAATTGCTCATAGACCGCAACGTATCGTCGAGCGGCTTCGCAGCGGACCGCGTCGGTCAACTGAGGCGGCGTGCCGTCTCCCCTATAGCCCTGTTCCCCGAGCCAGAGTCGGACGTATTCCTTGTCGATGGAGGGCGGATCTTCGCCCTTCGACATGGCGTCATCGTAGCCATCGAGATGCCAGTATCGGGAGGAATCTGGAGTATGGATCTCGTCAATCACAACCAGACCTCCGTTTTCGTCGAGGCCCAGTTCATATTTGGTATCGACGAGAATGAGACCACGTTCCTTGGCGAGGTGGGAGCCTGCCTCAAAAAGCGCTCGAGTGAGGCGCTCCGCTTCATCGTAGAGTTCTTCACTCATGGTTCCATCTGCGATGATGGCTTCGCGGGAGGTGAGTTCGTCGTGAGCGCCCATTTCCGCCTTCGTGGTCGGCGTGAGCAAGGGCTCCGGAAGCCGTTCATGGCGTCGCAGTCCATCGGGCAGTTGGTGCCCGCAGTACTCGCGGCGTCCGCTGTTGTAGGCCGTCCAAATTGAAGTGTTCGTTGAGCCGGTCAGATAGCCTCGAAAGACAAACTCGACGGGAAGCAGCCCGCACTCTTTCACGACGGACACGTTCGGGTCCGGAACTGAAATGAGGTGATTGGGCGCCAAGTCGGAGAGTTGATCGAACCAGTATGCGGCCATTTGATTCAGGACTTGGCCCTTGAGCGGGATCGTCCCGAGCACGACATCGAACGCGCTGACCCGATCCGACACGACAATCGTCCGCTGGTCGTTCTGAACGTAGCTGTCTCGAACCTTTCCGGTGTGCTTCTCCCCGAGTCCTGCAAAGTCGGTGCGATCGAGGGTCTTTTGGCAGAGGTCGAGAAGCAGCTGGTCGTCGAGGGGCATGGAGACACTCCAAAAATGAGAGTGGGAAGGGAAGGGTTCGAGGCACCGAATAAAGCCCGCCCGCTGCCGTCCGGCAAGGGGGCTGAGAGAAAACATTTGGGGGACTGGTTCTGAAGGTCAGCCCGATTGTGATGGCCCTCTAGACCGGCCTCGGATACAATGGCGCCGCGGCCCGACGGGCTTTCTACTCGCTGCTTTGCGAGGCGCCGTTTGATTAGCGTTCAGCGCAGGCTCCCCGGTCCCGGTGCGGCTTTCAGGGTAGGGGAAGCGGGTGACGTCTCTCGGACGGTTGTGTTGGATCCCTTGAAAATCATGGAGATCTCCCGGTGAAATCCAAAGCTCTACAGGCGGTTCTCGACCGGGTGACCTCTCGAAAAACCCTCTCCAAAGAGAGGGCCCCGTCGCCACTGGGGTTGCATCCTGGCGAAGAGACCGACCTTGCTCGGGCGCATCAGAACGACCGCTTCCACGATGAGTGTGCGGTTTTCGGGATCCACGGACACGAAGAGGCCGCCCACATCGCATACCTGGGCCTCTACGCCATGCAGCATCGAGGACAGGAAAGCTGCGGCATTGTCTCTTCTGTGGGGGGCGAGCATCTCGCCCACCGAGCGATGGGCCTTGTCGCGGATATCTTTGGTCGAAAGGCGTTGGCCCGTCTGGAGGGGCGACACGCCATTGGGCACGTCCGGTATTCGACGGCGGGGGAGAGTCTTCTCCGAAATGCTCAGCCCATTTGCGCAAATACCGATGGCGGACCCGTCGCGATCGCTCACAATGGCAATCTCGTCAACGCGAACACCATTCGCAAAGAGCTTGAGGGTCGAGGGGCCATTTTTGGATCGACCTCCGACAGCGAAGTGATTCTTCACTTGCTCGCGCGTTCCCGTGAACCTCAGATCGAAGATCGGTTTATCGACGCGATCTCGCGGGTGAAAGGGGCCTATAGCATTGTCCTCTTGACGGACGATGCCATGGTGGGCGCCCGGGACCCCAGCGGATTTCGACCTCTTTCGCTTGGCCGACTGGAGGGGGCTTGGGTTTTAGCCAGTGAAACCTGTGCGCTGGACCTGATCGGAGCGACCTATGAACGGGATATCGAGCCCGGGGAGGTGGTCGTCATTCGCCGCGGACGGCTCCGGAGTCTGAGGCCGTTGAGTCAGCGCGCGCCGGAACACTTCTGCATTTTCGAATATATCTATTTTGCTCGGCCCGATTCCAACTTGATGGGTCACAACGTGTACGAGTTTCGGAAGGACCTTGGGCGAGCCCTCGCCCGGGAGCATTCGGTTTCCGCAGATCTGGTGGTTCCGGTCTTGGATTCAGGGGCGGCCGCGGCCCTCGGCTATGCCGAGGAAGCCGGCATTCCCTACGATACGGCCCTGATCCGGAATCACTATGTCCGTCGAACTTTTATTGAGCCGGCTCAGGCGATCCGCGATTTCGGCGTCAAAGTAAAGCACAATGCCGTGCGCTCTCTGCTGACGGGTCGTCGTGTTGTGCTCGTGGATGACTCGATCGTTCGGGGAACGACTCTTGTGAAGATCGTGGCGATGTTGCGCATGTCTGGGGCGCGTGAGGTTCACGTTCGGATTTCTGCGCCCCCGACGGTGGGGCCCTGCCATTACGGAATTGACACCCCGACCCGTGAAGAGCTGATCGCCTACGACAATACGATCGATGAAATCCGTCAGATCATCGGTGCAGATAGTCTGGGTTATCTCTCCGGGGACGGATTGCGGCAGACGGCACAATCTGGTTTGAAGCTTGGAATTTGCGATGGTTGCTTTTCCTCCGAGTACCCGATTCCGATCGAGGCTGAGGATGACTTGCCCCAGCTCTCCCTCTTCCGGGTGATGGAAGAAGAGGTCGATCAGTGACCCGCCATGGGATGCTGAATCGCGAAGCGCTCGAATCTGGGATCCGTGAGGGTCAGATCGAGACGGTCCTGACCGTTCTCCCGGATCTCTACGGTCGATTGATGGGTAAGCGGATCTTGGGCGGATTCTTTCTTGAGGAAATTTTGGACGCGGGAATGCACGCCTGCGATTATCTGCTGGCTTCGGATATGGAGATGGACCCGACCCCCGGATATGCGTTGACCAGCTGGGAGACGGGCTATGGCGATCTGCGGGCGATTCCTGATCTGTCTTCGATGCGTCGCGCAGCGTGGCTGGATCGGACGGCCATCGTGATGTGTGATGTCCTCGAAGAAGAAAGAGATGTCCCGATTGCCGTTGCCCCGAGAAGTATCCTGAACCGACAAATCGAGCGGGCTGCGACGAGAGGCATCGTCCCTCATTTTGGAAGCGAGCTTGAGTTTTTTCTCTTTGACGAGACCTACAGCAGCGCGCGAGCCAAGGGGTATCACGAACTCTCCGTGAGCCAGGCTTACAACGAGGATTACCATGTCCTCTCGGGCAGCTTCGCCGAACCCATTGTGGGCGCGATTCGGAGGGAAGTGGACGCGTCCGGAATTCCCGTCGAGTTCAGCAAAGGGGAGGCGAGCCCCGGACAGCACGAAATCAATCTTCGGTACGGGCCGGCACTTGAAATGGCTGACCGGCACGTGATCTACAAGTTGGCCGCAAAAGAAATTGCTGCGCAGAGGAATGCTGCGCTGACTTTCATGGCCAAGTGGCACACCGACTACGCGGGAAACAGCTTGCACGTGCACATGAGTTTCACCGATTCCGAGGGGAAGTCGCTTTTCTCTGGGGAGGGTGATCCCATTCCCGGCACACAGGCCAGGATGAGTTCTTCGTTCCGGCACGCGGTCGGAGGACTGCTGGCCCACGCCCGGGGCCTATCGATGCTGTTTGCGCCCAATATCAATTCCTACAAGCGGTATGTGGAGGGCACGTTCGCACCTACACGGGCGGCTTGGAGCTACGACAACCGGACCGTGGGCTTTCGAGTCGTGGGGCACGGAGAGGGATTGCGGATTGAGTGCAGGATTCCCGGGGGCGATGCCAATCCTTACCTCGTATACGCGGGGATGTTGGCGGCCGCTCTCGACGGTCTGGAAAATGAGATCGACCCGGGTCCGCTCTTCGAGGGCAACGGCTACACGGCGACGGATCTACCTCGCGTCCCGTATTCTCTCGGGGAGGCAATAGGTGCCTTTGAGGCCAGCCCCTTGCCCCGAAATGCCTTCGGGGACGAGGTGGTCGACCATCTGATTCATTTTGCCCAGAGCGAATTGGCTGCCGGAGAGCGCGCTGTGACCGATTATGAACGCGCCCGCTATTTCGAACGAGGTTAAGCGGGGAGACAACGAATCCGCGCTTGAGCCTTGTTGATGAATCGAGGAGGTTGCCCCGTGACCGGCGCCTCCGCCGTCCGAAAAAAGGGGAATGCCTTGGCCGAGAACCGTTCTTTGAAAGAGAAGACTGCCCTCGTGACGGGGGGGGGCAGCGGCATTGGCCGTCAGAGTGTTTTGAAGCTGGCTCGGGCAGGCGCTGCGGTGGTCGTGTTCGAGCAAAACGAGGCAGGCGGCCGGGCCGTCGTGGATGAAGTTCAGGCGGCCGGAGGCCGGGCCTGGCTGGCGCTCGGCGATGTATCCAACGATCAGGATGTGCAGTCGGCGATCGCCCAGGCGATGGCGGAAACTGGTGCGCTTCATGTCCTCTTTAACAATGCGGGGATCTTTCCTGATGCCGACGGATCCCCCACTCAGACCCCACTCGCTGTTTGGGAGCAAGTGATCGACGTCAATTTGAAGGGGGTTTTTCTTGGCTGCCGACACGGGATTCCCGCCATGCTGGAATCTGGCGGTGGGTCAATTATCAACACGGCCTCATTCGTTGCCGTTGTTGGAGCGGCCACCTCTCAGATCGCCTACACGGCGAGTAAGGGCGGTGTTTTGGCGATGACTCGAGAAATCGCTGTCGAGTATGCGCGCCAAGGCATACGGGCCAATGCGCTCTGTCCCGGACCGGTGAGGACGCCTCTCCTGGAAGAGCTGCTTTCCGATCCTGAGGCGCGAGCCCGTCGGATGGTTCATATCCCGATGGGCCGACTGGCCGAGGCGGAAGAACTTGCGGATGCGGTGCTGTACCTCGCCAGCGAGGACTCCTCGTATGTGACCGGAACGACTTTCCTAGTCGACGGGGGGATCACATCGGCTTACGTGACGCCCGAGTGATTCGGCGGCCTTTCATCCCTAAGGGCTTGACCGACGGCGGATGAGGAAAGACAGCCCTGCGACGAGGCCCAAGAGCAGAACAAAGACGGCCAGATAAAGTCGGCTGGATGTCGTTGAGAGCGGAGTCTGATCTGGAGGGCAGAGTCCGTCGTTGAGGCCCGAGCGGCGGGTGTTCGGCGGGCAATCTAGGTGTGTGACCTGCAGGATCTGGTCGCGATAGAAGGCAAGGTCGGCCGCAAAGGTGGCGCTGCCGTAGAGGCTGGAGCGATGCGGGGCGTCCGGCCGATTGCTGACGCTAAAAATGATGCCGACCAGGGCCAGACCTCTCTCGGGTTGGAGTACATCGGCATGACCAAAGACTGCGCCGCCTGAGTCTCCGAGGGCCGCTGCAGCCTCATACGCTGTGCTGGCGGGTCGGTCGATGGCTTCAAAGGTCATCGCGAAGGCCTGGGTATAGCCCTCGCCGTGGCGGACCGGGCCGAGGGTGCCGGTGACCTGGTTTGTCCCCCAGCGCCGGGTTCCGCCTTCGGCCCACATGAAACCATCGATCAACCCCTCTTCAGAATCGACTGTGATCGGATGGCCTCGGGCGGACCCTTGTGCGACAAGAGTCACCTCTTGGCCAATTCGGGGGGGGTGTTGGGCGAGCTCAAGCGTCGGCAGCTCGGGATCCGTCCTCAGCTGAAAAAGAATCAGGTCCGCTTTGGTTCCATCTGGGTTTTTGAGTTGCACCGGGCTGCCGGCGACGGGCTCGTATCGGATGCCGCCAAACTCAGTGATGCCTGCGCCGATGTGGGCTGCTGTCGCGACCCACCGATTACCCAGATAGACCACCGAGGAAGTCCCGCCCGGACGAGTCCCAACATTACTCCAGCCCCAGGCTGGATCCGGCGGTGTGGTGTTTCCCGTGTCATCCGAAGCGTCGAGGACCAACGCGGACACCGAACTCCCCACAACCCATGCGGTAAGCCAGGCTAGGGAGTAGAGAAGCCATCCCCTCCATCGCGTTTTCGCGGATACGACTCCTCGCATCAGTTCTGGGCGGGTGCGCTCCGGGGCGGAACACCTCGCTGGAGCAGGGTTTCCCGACGGAAATCAGAGTCGTTTCTCTCAGGATAATCGAGGTTGTAGTGAAGGCCGCGACTTTCTTTGCGGTGAAGGGCGGCTTGGATGATCAAGTCAGAGATGGTGGCCAGATTTCGCAACTCCAGCAGCGGCGGAGTGATGCGAAAGTTCCAGTAGTAGTGGTTGATCTCTTCCTGAAGCAGGTCGATGCGTCGGGCCGCCCGTTGTAGCCGCCGGTCGGTGCGCACGATGCCGACGTAGTTCCACATGAAACGACGGATCTCGTCCCAGTTTTGTGTGATAACGACGGCATCATTGCTCTCGATGGTGTCACCATGCTGCCAGCTTTGAATTTCGCCGCAGGGAGGGAGTTGACTCACGCGGCGGACGGCCTCATCCGCCGCTGCGTCCGCGAACACAAGGGCTTCCAATAAGGAATTTGAGGCCAGTCGGTTCGCTCCGTGCACTCCTGTGCAGGATACTTCGCCCGCTGCAAATAAATTCGGGAGGTCGGTTTCGCCCTGAAGGTTGGTCCGCACTCCGCCGCAGCAGTAGTGAGCGGCGGGAACAACGGGTACACCCTCTTGGGCCATATCGATCCCGTACTCGAGGCAGCGCTGACTGATGGTGGGGAATCTTTCCCGAATAAAGCTGCTCTGCTGATGGGTGATGTCGAGGTAAACGCAATCCTCTCCGGATTGTTTGAGCTCGCTATCAATCGCTCTGGCGACGACATCTCGGGGCGCCAAGTCCCCCATTTCGTGGTAACGGGTCATGAAGCTCTCACCGTCCGCATTTCGAAGCGTGGCGCCCTCGCCGCGGACGGCTTCGCTGATCAGAAAGGATTTGGCCTCGGGGTGAAAGAGGCATGTCGGATGGAATTGCATGAATTCCATGTTGGCCACACTCGCACCTGCTCGATAGGCCATCGCCATTCCATCGCCCGATGCGATGTCCGGGTTGCTGGTATAGAGGTAAACCTTTCCGGCTCCTCCGGTTGCTAGAAGCGTGATGGGCGCGATAAATCGGGTGACGTTTCCCTGGGCGGCATCCAGTACGTAGGCGCCGATGGCCCGGTCTGGCTCCGTGCGTCCGGCTCGATGAGCCGTGAGGAGATCTACCGCGCAGTGGTTCTCGAACAGGGTGATATTGGGATGCGCTTCGATACGGGCGAGGAGGGCCCGTTCGATTTCGTGGCCGGTGGCATCCCGGTGATGGAGAATCCGCCTTTGGGAGTGCCCCCCTTCGCGGCCGAGGTCGTAGGGACTCCCAGAAGAATTGGCGGAGGTTCGGTCAAATTCGACGCCCCATTTCAGCAGCCCTTCGATGGCCCGAGGCCCATTTTCGACCACGAAGCGAACGACTTCTTCGTTGCAGAGTCCCGCTCCGGCATAGAGGGTGTCCTCGATATGGGCCTCGAAGCTGTCTTCACCATCGACTACGGCGGCGATTCCGCCCTGTGCGTAGTTGGTGGCGGTTTCCGCGGCATGTTTCTTGGTCACGATCGCGACCCGGCCCCGCTCAGCCACCCGCAACGCAAAGTGGAGGCCCGCGATTCCACTGCCGATCACGAGAAAATCAGATTCGAAAGGCTGGTCCATCCGGTGCTGGATCCTCTTCGCTCCGACTGCAGGGCCATCGCTTTGGAGATTGGGGGGCTGTACGGGGTTGGGCGGTTCCTAGGAGTTGAGAACAGAGACAGGTCGATTGGCAGCGCCGCTCATGTCACGGACCGGACTCTCCGAAGAATCAGGAAGTGACCTGATCCCCAAGTTTATCGATTGACGCCGCGGGCTGGCAATGAGCAAGCCCCCCCCCAGGGAAAAATGATGTCGTTGGCCGGTTGTGACTTTTTCTCCATACGCCCCAGATTTGGATTCCGGACGGTCTGCTTGGTCGTGGGTCTTGGAATCGCTGGCCTTTGGGCGTCGAGCGCATCGGGAGGTTCGACGATTTATCGATTTGTCGACGCGGAAGGTGTCGTGCACTTCAGCGATGTGGCTCACGACCGGCGCTTTAAGCCCATCAAAAAAAAGCTTTCCACGTCGGTTGCTGTCAGCCGGTCGAATCGGCCGAAAGCACCGGTCCAGCATGCATTCGACCTCTTAATTGCCCGCACGGCTAGGTCCTTTGGGGTGGATCCGGCTCTCGTGAAGGCTGTGGTCGCCGCCGAATCGAATTTTCAGGTGGAGGCGGTTTCTCACGCCGGGGCCCAGGGATTGATGCAGTTAATGCCCGGGACTGCTGAGGAAATGGGAGTGAGGGCGCCCTTGAAGGCCGGCGACAACCTGAAAGGGGGTGTTCAGTACCTCAAGGCGATGCTCGATCGCTACGGCGATGTCGAGCATGCTCTGGCGGCCTACAACGCTGGGCCCGGCGCCGTGGATCGGCATGGAGGGATTCCGCCTTATCGGGAGACACAGGCTTACGTGAAGCGGGTTCTGAATTACTATCGGGGCTACCAGCATCACTTTCCTCGATGAGTCCCCTGGTCCGTACGGGTTCGATCGAGGCCAACCAGCGAAGATGAAGAAGGGGCGCAATGGAGCCGGGTGAAGCCACGCGCCTCGAAGCTGAAGTCGGCCCCGAAGCCTCGGGTTCTCAGAACCGATCGGCGTTCGCGGGGAA
Organism: bacterium TMED88; assembly: GCA_002171515.1. Classification (GTDB taxonomy): domain Bacteria; phylum Myxococcota_A; class UBA9160; order UBA9160; family UBA4427; genus TMED88. Next base: position 51,207 of record NHEP01000236.1, read on the forward strand.
GCCCCGACAGCACCGCGAGGTCTTCTGGAATCTTCCCAATACGATCACGATGCTTCGGATCGCCGCCGTTCCGGTCATGTTATTGATCCCGACGGCTTGGGCTCTGACCCGTTCGGGGAGCCGATTTATGGGCTGGGTCTTCATTCTGGCCGCGTTGTCAGACATTCTCGATGGTTGGTTGGCGCGGCGCGGAGGCGGAGCAGATGTCACCCGAGTTGGGAAGCTTCTGGACCCATTGGCCGACAAATTGTTGGTTTCAACGGCCCTGATTATGCTGGTGGCCGTTGATCGGATTCCGGTCTGGGCCACGGTGATGGTGGTTGTCATCGTGGGACGGGAGCTGGCCGTGACCGGGTTGCGAGGGATGGCGTCCTCGGATGGCCACGTGGTCGGGGCGTCTTGGCAGGGGAAGCTGAAATCTCTGGCTCAGAATATTTCCGTTGCGGCTCTACTTTTGCACTATCCGATTTTCGGGCTGCCCGCCCATGAAATTGGGCTGACACTCCTTGGGGTGGCAACGGCACTCACTTTTTGGTCGGGGTATGTGTACTTCGCCGATTACTTTGGGTGGGAGGAGCCGCCGGCGAGCTGATCGCCCAGCGAGCGGCCGAATGGTTTCACGTCAGGCCCCGGAACCGGGAAGGTCACGACGGGGACAGATGATGAGGGGCCACAGGTGGCTCCCGGACAGGAAGGGGTCCAAGCATCATGTCAAGCGAACGCCTAGAAGAGCTGGCGCGACGAATCGACGACCGTACGGCCCGCATCGGAGTCATCGGTTTGGGGTACGTCGGTCTGCCTTTAGCCCTCGAGTTCGCCAAGGCCGGCTTCGAAGTGGTGGGTTTTGACGTCGACGTGAGAAAGGTGAGGGACATTGGGCGGGGCGTTTCCTATATCGGCGACGTGTCCACAGAAGATTTGCAGGCGATGGTGAATGCAGGGCGTCTGCAGGCGACTGAGGATTTTGACAAGCTGCACGGTGTCCAAATCGTCAACATCTGCGTGCCCACGCCTTTGACTCGAACCAAGGATCCCGACATATCCTTTATGGCTCGGGCGGTTGAGCAAATCAAAGAAAGACTGCACCCAGGCACTCTCGTGATTTTGGGTTCGACGACTTACCCGGGCACAACGGATGAGCTCTTTGTTCCTGAGCTTGAACAGACCGGCCTTAAAATTGGACGAGACTTTGCTTTAGCCTTTGCCCCGGAGCGAATCGATCCGGCGAATCAAGCTTTTCAGGTTCGAAATGTGCCGAAGGTTGTGGGCGGTGCGACCCCCCTATGCACGGAACTGGCCTGTCGAGTGTACGACACCATTTTTGATCAGACCGTGCCTGTTTCATCGACGCGAGCTGCGGAAATGGTGAAGTTGCTGGAGAACACATTTCGCGCGATCAATATCGGTTTGGCGAATGAAGTCGCTTTGATGTGCGAGCGACTTGACCTCGATGTTTGGGAAGTCATTGAGGCTGCGGCCACCAAGCCCTACGGATTTATGAAATTCTTGCCCGGTCCCGGTTTGGGCGGTCACTGTATTCCGGTTGACCCAAGCTATCTGTCTTGGAAACTCAAGTCTTTGAATTTTTCGGCTCGCTTCATCGAATTGGCGACAGAGATCAACAGCGGAATGCCCGAACACGTGGCGGACCGCATCGCTGAATTGCTGAATGAGGACCGCTTGGCGGTCAATGGATCCCGGATTCTGATCTTGGGTGTGGCGTATAAGAAGGATGTTGGGGATATGCGGGAGTCCCCAGCGATCGATGTGATCGGCACTCTGGCGCGTCGAGGTGCGGAAATCGCATACCACGATCCCTATGTGGACGAGTGTGAAATCGACGGCGTGCTTTACAAAAACAGCGATTTGACCGACGAAGCCATCGCGGCTGCGGATATCGCCGTGATCCTGACGGATCACACAAGCGTCGACTATGCCCGGCTCGCGGAAAAGGGAAGGCGTATCTTCGATTCCCGCAACGCGACCCAGGGGCTGACCGATCACCGAGAGAAGATCACGAAGCTTTAATGCCCCCCCCCTTCGGGGCGAAAGGGGCGTCCCCTCGCAGTGCCGACTCTTGACGGCAGCCTTGAGCTTCCGTAAACACTCGATCCCTAGAGGTTTTTGACGCACGAGTAGCTCAGCTGGTAGAGCATCACGTTGCCAACGTGAGGGTCGCCGGTTCGAATCCGGTCTCGTGCTCCATGTAAGCCCCCGAACACTCTCGTGCATACGAGGTGTTCGGGGGTTTTGTGTTGTTGGGGGGCGGCTGACCCACCGTTGACGCAAGCGAGATTCTGTCTCGGGGTGGGAGGCAGGATGAATGCTCTCGCCGCACACGTTTCGGCTTGTCCCTGCTTTGATTCGAAAATCGCGTGACTCTCATGTCTGCAACGTGAGGGTCGCCGGTTCGAATCCGGTCTCGTGCTCCATTCTCAAGAAGCTCGCCGCGTCGAATGAGGTGGGTTTTTTGCGGTTTGCGTCGAGTTCGAGCTGGCCAGGCCGGATTCGGCGTCCAGCATCATGAGATGCTGACCCGGTTGGCCTGTGAGATCATGAGCTGGGCCACACGAATCCAGATCGCCAAGGCGACGTTTTGCTGACGGTCTGAGCAAAGGAAATGAATCGATGGGTAAAACCGGCCTGACATCAGAACAGAGCGCCTTCCAAGAGCATGCGCGTCGCTGGCTTGGCGAAAATAAACCGCCGGCGCCGCCGATGCGGTTGCCCCTGATGGCGATCGAGGTCATGCATGAAGCGCAGCGTGACTACCTCCAGGCGTGGCAGCGGCGTTGCTACGAGGCGGAGTTGGTCGGGACGGATGTCCCCCGTGAGTACGGGGGCTGGGGCCGCGAAGGATGTCAGCGAATCGCCAACCAGGAAATGAGCCGAGCTGGCACGCCTTTCATGATCAACATCGTCGGACTCACGATGGCCGTGCCCACAATCCTCGTCCACGGAACTGAGTCCCAGAAAAAGCTTTTAATTCCAGGGGCGCTGACGGGAGAAGAAATCTGGTGTCAGGGATTTAGCGAACCCGGCGCCGGCTCCGACATGGCCAATCAGCAAACCTCCGCTGTTCGCCAGGGCGATGACTGGTTGGTGAATGGTCATAAGGTCTGGACCAGTCTCGGTCATTTCGCGAAATGGATGATCCTGATTACCCGCACCAGTAAAGAGCATAAATATGATGGACTGACCTATTTCGTCTGCCCGATCGAAGGTCACCCCGGCGTGTCGGTCCGGCCTCTGATCAAGATCACCGGCGAAACCGGATTCAACGAGGTGCTTTTTGAAGACGTGGTGATCCCCGACAGCATGAGGCTCGATGATGTGGGCAAAGGCTGGACTGTGGCGATGACGACGCTCACCTACGAGCGGGGTGCGGCTGAAGGGGCTGGCGGAGGCGGGGGCGGGGCCGACCCGGTCCAGCGTTTGGTGGCCTTGGCCCGGCAGAGCTGGCGGGATGGCGTCCGGGCGTCGGACGATCCGGTGACGCGAGACGCACTCGTCCAACAGGCCATTGTCTACGAGGGGCTCCGCATGAATATGCGGCGTGCCAAAGTACCCGCCTTGAATGATCACCCGATGCGTCTGCCCCTCCAGTCGAAACTGACGTCCAGTGAGGCCTCGCAAAATGCGGCGCGCCTGGGCGTAGAAGTGGCCGGGCTCCACAGCACGCTTTACAAGAAAGACCCGAAGGCTCCGGAGGCAGGTCACTGGCCCCTGGCTTATTTGAACTCGTATGGCGGCACCATCGCCGCCGGGACGAACGAGATTCAGCGCAATATTCTCGGAGAGCGGGTTCTTGGCCTGCCGAAGTCCAAGTAGGGGAGGCGCTCTCGATGAATCAAGCTTTAGCCGTGCCGCGTGACTTTGGATTTGGCGCTGAGGAAGAAATGCTTCGTGATCTCGCGCGGCAGTTTCTTGATGAAAATATGCCTGTGGAGAAGTTGCGGGGTCTTGCCGCGCCCGACCCGGAGCCCATTTACGACCACGGACAGCAGCCGGGATGGGACCCGCAGCTGTGGAATCAGGTGGTGGAGCTAGGCTGGCCCGGTCTGGCTGTCCCGGAGTCCGCCGGAGGCAGCGATTTTTCCTGGGTGGGCATCGTCGGGCTGGTGGAGGAGGTGGGCCGCCATGCCTTGCCGTCCCCTCTGCTTGCGACATTGAACGCGAGTTGGGTTTTGAGATCGGCGCAGACGGAGCGGGCCGATCCCTTTTTGAGCCGGTTGGCGAGTGGAACCTCGGCGAGTCTCGCGATGACGGGTTCACGCGGAAGCGTCGAGCCCGGGGATGTGGACGTTGAAGCCCAATCAACGCCGACGGGCCTGCGCCTGGACGGCGCGAGCTTTTTTGTACAGGACGCTGCCAAGTGTGAGCTCTTCGTTGTCTTGGCGCGTCACGGGGAAGACCTCATCCTTTGCGTGATCCCCCGAGAGGCCAAGGGCCTCCGGATCGAGCAGGATCAAATTCACGATGTCACCCGTGATCAAGCCACGCTTTACTTTGAGGGAGTCGAGCTGGATTCCGCTTCGGTCGTGAGCGACTCGGGTTTGGCAATCCTTCAGAGAGCGTGGCCGGGCCTTCTTTGCCTGACGAGTGCCGATCTGTGCGGGACCAGCGAGTGGCAACTTCAAACGACCGTCGAATACGCCAAGACCAGAAAGCAGTTCGAGCGTCCGATTGGTTTTTTTCAGGCCGTCAAGCATCCCCTGGTCGATGCGATGATTGGAATCGATCGAGCTCGATCCTTGCTCTACCACGCAGCTAGTTTGGTCGACGCCGGTCATCCCGATGCGGAGATGGCTGCCAGGATGGCCAAGAGCGCGGCATCCGATGCGGGGGCCTATGTTTCGGACCGATCGATCCAACTCCATGGAGGGATCGGCTTTACCTGGGAATGCGATCTCCACATCTACTTCAAACGCAGCATGCATAATCAAGCGCTTTACGGTGATGGCGTTCATCAGCGTCGTCGCTTGGCTGATTTTATAGTGGGCCCAGTGGGTCGCTAAGCCCGGGCACAGTCGGTTCCGACCAGTACTTTTCCGATTAGTGTGCCGGTTGGGATGGCCGCGAGAACCCCACGCGGCTGTCTTGAAACTGTATGCCCACAGGTGCTACTCACTCAACGATCTTTGTGGCCGTGAACGCGACCTGGGGGGGGATCGCAGGTGTTCCAGAACAGGCTTTGGCTGTTCTTTTGGATTGCGCTCTTTCTATCCACCGTAGAGGTGGGAATGGAATACCGAGCCCATCTCAGGGGTTGGAGCAGCCCGCTTTTTGGAAAGGCTAATTCTTTGGGAGAGCGCGGGAGTGGGGCCGCTCTTCCCGCCGCGCGGGTTTACGGCCCAACCGCGGATTTTCCTTTTCGCAGTCGCATTGTCGACGCTGAGAAAGGGGAAAGGATCACCCGGATTTGGATCGCCTCGGCTTCCTATGCCCAGGATGACTATCAGCCGCCAGCCAAAATTTTCCCCGTGCGGCTCGAAGAGCGACTCACCGCTTCGGGCGCTTCGGTGCAGGTTCTGAATGCCAGCCAAGCCGGATGGGGTATCCGGACGAATATCGACATGCTCCGAGATATGGCGCCCATCTGGAGGCCTGATATCGCGATTCTTTACCAAGGCTCTGCGGATATCGGTCAGCTGATTTCAGCTTATTTGGCGGCCGAGGAAACTCAGAGCATCGAGAACGATGAGAGAGACTTGAACGATGATGCAACGCCCGCGCAGCCCAACTGGACGGTGCGATTCGTCGAATCCACAACGGTGTATTCCATCTTGAAGGGATACGTGAGTGCTTGGATCGCCACGACGCGGGTCCTGAGCGACGAACTTCCGCCTGAGGCCTTTGATGTTTTGGAGAAAAGAATCGCGGCTTTTATTGTCGCCTGCCGCGCGGCCGGAGTCATTCCGGTTCTCTCGACTTTTGCAACGAGTCACCACCGAAAAGATCTCGGAAACTTTCCTTCTGACGTGACAACGATGATCTTTAAGTACAACCTGCATCTGAGCCTGCTCGGTTGGGTCGATACGGTCGAGAAATTCAATCGTCTGATGTTCAGAATGGCTCAGGAATACGACGTCCCCTTGGTCGACGTGGATGCGGCTTTTCCTGACGATGCGCAGCTGTTCCGNGACTACATTCACTTTTCGCCTGAGGGGCATGAGCGGGTGGCGTCCACTGTCGCTCAAGGCCTTCGGGAGGCGGCCCTGATTCCGTCTTCCGATCCCCTTTCCGAGAAAGGAGACCAGATCGAATGAATTTTAATTCGTCGTCTTTTCTCTTTTTCTTTCCCGCCGTCGTCCTCCTCTTTGCCTTGGTGAGGGGGCGGCGAGTCCCTCGTGATCTTTGCCTCCTTGCGACCAGTTATTTCTTTTATATGTCCTGGAATTGGAAGTACGCAGGACTGATCGCGTTTTCCACTCTGGTCGATTACTTCGTCGCGCGCGTGATGGGCCGTCAAACCAACCCCAGAAAGCGCATGGCTTTGCTCTGTCTGAGCTTGTCGACCAATTTGGGACTGCTGGGTCTGTTTAAGTATTTCAATTTCTTTGCCCGGTCGGCCGCAGAGGCGTCAGAGATCTTTGGTCTCAATTTGTCCGCCGCCCACGTCGACCTGCTTCTACCGGTTGGAATCTCTTTCTACACGTTTCAAACGCTCAGCTATACGATCGATGTCTATCGCGGTGCGATCCCGGTCGAGCGAAACCTCTTGCGGTTTGCGGTTTTCGTTTCCTTCTTCCCTCAGCTGGTGGCGGGACCGATCGTGCGCGCCTCGGCGTTTCTTCCGCAACTTCGAACGGGCCCCCAGATCAGCCCCTCGCGCTTTGATGATGGGATGGCACTCATTTTTCGGGGCCTGTTTAAAAAAATTGTCATTGCTGATCTACTAGCGACCCTCGGCGTCGATGCAGTTTTCAGCGATCCAACCAGCTTCTCCTCGTGGGACCTACTTTTTGCGCTGTATGGATACAGCTTTCAGATCTACAACGATTTCTCCGGGTACAGCGATATCGCGATCGGTGCGGCGAAGATTCTTGGCTATGACATCCCGGATAATTTCAATCGACCGTATTTGTCTCAGAATGTCCGCGAATTCTGGACCCGTTGGCATATATCCCTTTCGAGCTGGCTGCGGGACTACCTTTATATTTCGTTGGGCGGTAATCGAAAGAGTACTTTCCGCACCCGCGTGAATCTCCTTCTTACCATGTTGCTTGGGGGGCTTTGGCATGGTGCGGCGATGAACTTTGTTCTCTGGGGTGGTTACCACGGCCTTCTGCTTGTTTTGGCCGGGCGAGGGGCCGAGCGCACGCCGCATCGATCCGGTTGGTCGACGGTGTGGCGTCGGGTCGGCTGTTTTCATCTTGTTGTCTTTGGTTGGCTTCTTTTTCGCGTCACCAGCATGGACAATTTTGTCGATTATGGGCTTGGGCTGCTCCAGTTCTCTGGGGGCACCCGCCTCAATCTCTCCTTCTATGCGGTTCTTACCCTCGCCGCCGTAGCCCACTGTCTGGACTGGAATCGATTTGAGGTTTGGCGCAGTCGGTTCTTCGCGCTCCCCCTTCCGCTGCAAGCCGTGGTTTTTGGCGGTCTCATTTTGGGTTTTTGCGGGGCGACACTGGGCGCTCCCTCATTCATTTACTTTCAGTTTTGAACGACGCTGAGCGCCCCTGGGGCCAGTGGGGTGCTGACTGAGCATAATCAGCGCTAGCCTGACGCGATGCTGTCAGACCCCTTGCGTCCGCTGACTGAGGATGAAATCAGCGACTTTCATCGTGATGGAGCCGTGTTGCTGAAGCGAGTCATCGGCCGGGAATGGGTTGACTTACTTCGGGAAGGGCTCGAGGCGGCTTTCGCCAAACGGGATGTCCTCTCGGAAGATTTGGGGTCGCTTCGAGTCGATCAATTCCCAGCGGAGAAGACCCCCGAGCTTCGTCGGATCTTGATGGAGTCCCCCATCGCCGCCTTGGTCGGGCAGACACTCGGCTCATCGGTTCGATTCTACATGGACCAGCTTTTCTACAAACCCGCTGGGCAGCTTCCGCCCACGCCGTGGCATCAAGACACCTGCTACTACAACCTTGAGGGGCAGGACTTGATACGTGCCTGGGCGTCGCCCGATCCGGTGCCCCGTGAAGCGAGCCTTGAAGTGGTCCGTGGGTCGCATCGCTGGAATGTCACGTATGCGCCGCTCGCAGGACGCGACCCAGAAAAAGACAAAGCCGCGCAAGCGGAAATTTCGAAGGCCGCGCCCGACAAGCCGATGCTGGGACTAGAGGCCTACGAGGACTGGAGCTACTTCAGCGGAGTCCGAGATACTCGCCTGCCGAGCGTCCCCGAAATCGAAAAGGCCCGGGACTCATTCGACTTGGTCGGGTGGGACTACAATCCGGGGGACGTGATTCTATTTCATGCTCACATTCTTCATGGGGCCGGGGCCCGCCCGGATTCTCCCCACCCTCGAAGGGCCTACGCCTCGCTCTGGGCCGGAGACGATGTGCGCTATCTCCACCGGGCGGGTCAGATTATCCCGGACCCGCGCGCGCTGTACGGGCACTCCCCCCAGACCGGTCAGCCGCTGACGGATTTTCCGGACGTCTTTCCCACGATTTGGAGCCCCGGGTCGCACTCGCCTGACGGAGGGTCCTGAGGTCCGATTCGCGCGCTCGGCGACTCAGAAGAGCCGCCGATACCAGTGTTTGCTTTTCTTCTTTTCACCGGCTTCTTTACCCTTGTGATGAACAAGTTCTTCGGCGGCGGGGGGCGAGTCATTGGACTTCGCCGGCGAGGCGGAATGGGCGGGCTGTCCTGAGAGCGAAATTTCCGGTCGCCACCTCTCCCAGTGTTTCGGCGGTTTGTCTCGCATCTTGAAAACGGAGCCCGCCGCGGCTTTCTTGCCGGGTTTCTTCGGAACGGCGAGTGCGATCCCCCCGGCCATCAAAGATTGGAGTGACTCGGAATGGACATGGATGCCTGTGAGTCCAAGATCGGCCGTAAATCCGCTGACATTCCAAAACACGGTCTTTTCCCGGATTAACGCCGCATAGCGATGCGCAATTTCGATTTGAATTCCGACGCTGGCTGCGTCGTCATGCAGCATCTGAGAGATGACTTGTCCAACCTGCTCCCCCCTGTAGTAGACCGGGTCGCCGGACTTCACCGACCCGAGCGTTGCGGTTTCGATGACGAACCGAGGCCCGAGGTATCGGTGGGCGCCTTCGAGTGTCGATGGGCCGTGGCTTCGGATTTTGAAGATCGCGCCGTCCTCAACCGCCGAGCCGGGCTTGCCGGGGGTATAAAAACTGAGACCACCGGAAAGCACAGCAGAAAGAGATTCGATGTCGACCCGAACCCCCTCGAGGGCACTCGCCGTAATGTTGATTCCACTGACATTCCAAAAGCGTGAATTTTTTCGGACATAGTGTGCATATTTGTGTTCGATCAGAGCATTGAGTTCAACACCCGTGCCGTCCTCATTGATATCTGAGTTGGTGATTTCTCCGACCTTGACGTCGAGGTAATAAATTGGTGCACCAATGGCCAAGCCGTGTAATCGGGATGCTGTCAGAACGACATTCATGCCGTCTCCCATGGGTTTGACCGGTGGCTCATTGAGGCCGATAAATTTCCGTGCCTTCTTGGCCTCGGGGGGGCCAGGGCTCATCGCGATATAGGAACCAGAGAACAGGGTTCCAAGGCCCGTGACCCGGCCGCCGCCGATGCGGGCTCGCACCACCCAGAAACGAGTTCCCTCGACCAGATTCCGGCTTGACTCTTGGGTCATGTCCGCTGTGACCAAGACCGTTTTCATGTCAGGGGCGACCACGATGTCACTGACGGTTCCAATGACAACGTTGAGGTACCGGATTGAGGTCTTGTCCGCTTCGAGACCCTCGGCATTTTCAAACGAAATTTGAATTGTGGCGCCTCTTTGTGTGTAGATCTGGTACCCAATGCCGCCGCCGATTACTGCCGCAATCAACGGAATGAGCCAGATCGCCGAGGCGCCATGTGACCTGCGATGATTCTTGAGCGTGGCTTCGGGAAGTTCTTCAGATCCGTTCGAGTCCTGATGGCTCATGATTCCTCCAGCTTGTCCCAGATCATTTTCGGATCAAAGGCTGTGGCTGCGAACATGGTGAGAATAACGACGGCGGCAAAGCAGAGAGCGCCGGTTTCGGGCAGAACCGTGGCCAGTCCCCCGATTTGAACGAGGGCAACAAGGATCGAAACCATGAACATGTCGATCATGGACCATCGACCGATGGTTTCGATCCACCGGTACAGCAGGGCGCGGTCATTGTTAAGGTGGGGGCTGCGGGATCGAACGGAGAGGCAGAGCACTGCGAGACCGACGATTTTCAATGTGGGGACGAGGATGCTGGCGGTGAAGACGATGGATCCGATGACCCACATCCCGCCGCTGACCAATTCTCGGACACCCTCAAAGATGGTGGCTTTTTGGGTCTTGCCCATGATGGTGATTTCAAGAATGGGCAACGTATTGGCGGGCACGTACAGGATGGTTGCGGCGACGAGAAAGGCCCAGGTCCTGGAGAGGGAAGCCGGTTTCCGAGGGTTCATGGAGCCGTGACATCGGGGACACCGTAAATGCGATTCGTGGAGCGCGGGATCCTTTCGGGCACTGAGTCGACAGGTGGGGCAGATGATCCAGTCCGGAGCCGGTACAGCGGGGAGGCTCTGTTGGGAGGGATTGGGCCCGATCCGGCTCCAGACGACTTGGGCATCGAGGCCCGCCAAGGCCGCTGTCCAGACGAGGAAGAGAGCCACGTAAGCGTAGAGCCCGGTTCCGGGTGAGATTGTGGCGAGCTGACTGAGCTTCACTACCGCGACGAAAACGCCAAACATGTAGACATCGAGCATGGCCCAGGGCCTCAAAGCATCAATCCGACGAAAGATCGGGCCCACTTTCCAAGGACGCCATCCAAGACGAAGTGGGACCAGCACATATAACATGCCGAGGATGTAGGCGAAGGGGGCCAAGATGCTGGCAAAGCAAATGAGTGAGGCCAGAGGCCAATATCCATGTTGCCAGAGCTTGATGACGCCGCTGAGGATGTAATTCGATTCCGCTCTTCCCTTAAAAGCAAAGGTCATAAAAGGCGTTGCATTCGCGATCGCCAGCAGGATTAAAGCTGCGACAATCAAGGCCAGAGTGCGGTTGATCGTGTTTCGGACTTGCTTGTAGAGATGGGCCCCGCAGCGATGGCAGTGAAGCGTTTGCTCATCCGCGAGGGTCGGAGCGCGCTGAGAGAGCCCACACTCCTCACAGCGAATTACGCCGATAGCGGTGTTGTCAGATTGGCTGGAGAGATCTTTGTCTTCGCTCGAAGGCAATCTCGCGGCCTCTGGGAAGTTCAGTGATTTAGCGGCTCCTACAAGCCCCTGCTCGAGGAGTTTGGTCTGGCTCGCCCCTGAGCATAGTTTTTTCCTGCCCGGCCGTCTCTATCGGCCCAAGGCAGAGCCGCGGAGGGGCGAGAGGGGAGGGTTTGTTCGATTTGTGTCAGAATCTGCTGGGCAGGAGGGAACTCCACGTCATGGACTTACCGAAGACTGCGCGCCCGGCCCGAATGCTGGAGGCCGAGGAACTCAAAGCCCTTGAGGTCGATGGTGTGGTGTGTGCTCGGGGTCTGCTCGGTCTGCAGACCATCGAGGCACTCCGTTTTGCCCTAGAAGAGGCCATCGAAAATCTCCCCGTTTTGGGTGGGGCTTTGAACCGGGCCCACCAGGGGTTCCACGGAGATATCTTCGTGTGGAAGCTCAGTGATGCGTTTCGAGATTTGGCGTTGTTCTCATGTCTACCCGAGCTGGCCCAGCAAGTTCTTCAGACGCCGTCTGTGCGCTTCTTTTATGAACAATTTTTCGTCAAGCGGGCGGGATGTCCGGTGGACACTCCTTGGCATCAGGATATTCCCTTCTGGCCTGTCTCCGGTCACCAAATTATTTCGTTTTGGATCACGCTCGATCCAGTGAGCCGAGCGTCCAGTGGTCTTGAATTTGTCCCGGGCTCACATCACTGGCGAGAGCGTTTTCGGGCAGTGACGCCTGGCCATGATCCATACATGATGGATACCGACCTACCGATTGCCCCCAACTATGCCGCTCTGAGAGAGGAGTATGGCGTGGTGGGCTGGGACATGGAGCCGGGTGATGTTTTGCTTTTCGGCCCGGTGGTCTGTCACGGCTCGGACGCGAATGCCTCCAATTCTCATGATCGCCGCGCGCTGGCCTTTCGGTACCACGGAACAGATGTTCGCTTCGCACCTCGGCATGCGACGATGCCTTTGCTCTGGGAGCACGGCCTCGAGCCGGGGGATTCTTTGGGTGGATCGCTTTTTCCTCAGGTCTGGCCCGAAGTCATTCCATCGGAGGTCGAGCGAAGGATGGAGGGACCGGAACCCCCGAGTCCTTTGATGATCAAAAAGTTTCTCGAGCACCTCGTGGCCGAGGGCTTCGGTCCCGACGGAGAAAAAAAGCTTTTCTCAGCGTCCGACGAGTGAGCGCCTAGGCTTCTTGGTCCTGGGACGGTGGAATGATTTGGTCCACAATTTGCGCGAGCAGCTCGATGCGCTCGAGGTTGTGACCATTGACCGGCAGGTCCACGGTCAGCCCGTCGAGCCCACTGGCCACGGCGTTCTGCAGGATTTCGCCCACTGTATCGGGGTCGCCTGAGATCAGAGCGCCCTGGGCGGCCTTGATGTGAGTTTCCGTCCAACCCTTCACCTTCGCCATGGACCGAAAGTCAGCATCGAGTTCTTCTTGGGTCGGGGCGACGGCGATCATCTGCAGCTTGGTGACCTTGATTTCGCTGCGATCGCGTCCAATTCGCTGGCAGTGAGCGTCGAGAACCTCAAGTTTACGCGGAATGGCGGCGTTGTCCCCCGTTAAATTCGATTCGTCGGCATACTGGGCCACCATTCGAAGAGTCTTTTTCTCCCCCTGACCTCCAATCATGATGGGAATGGAGGAGATGGGCGGGGGGGAGTTGATGGCTTCGGTGACTCGGTAGTGCTTCCCATCCAGGCTCACTCTTTGGTTACGGAGCATTGGGATAATGATCTGGAGCGATTCTTCAAGTTTTTCGAATCGGTCGGTAAAGGTTCCGAATTCGAATCCCAGATCGACATGCTCTCGTTCGAACCAGCCGGCGCCAATGCCGAGGGTGGCTCGACCCCCGGATACGTGATCGAGGGTAGTCACCGACTTAGCGAGCAAGGCGGGGTTACGATAGGTGTTGCCCGTAACCAATCCCGAAAGGCGCACCTTCTCCGTTTGCTGGGCGAGAGCGGATAACAGCGTGTAACACTCAAACATGGGTTCTTCGGGTCGCCCGATGCCCGGAAGCTGATAGAAGTGGTCCATGACGAATACGCGGTCATATCCGGCGGCTTCGGCGGCTTTCGCTTGAGCGATTACACTTTTGAAGATCTCTTGATTCGAATGTCCCGGGTACGTGAAATTGGGGATCTGATAGCCAAGACGCGTCATGGGTGTTTCCTCTCAAAAAGATCCTGCGAGATTTCGTCGGGCAAGGCGCCGCTGATCCTTTCCCCAGGCTCGCATTGTTGGCAGAGCTTAATTATTGGGGCTTCAAGTTGAGGGCGTGGGGCGGGCGAACCACCATGTCCTCGATATTAATTTCAATGGGCTGGCGGACCACGTAGAGAACGGCGTTGGCGACATGGACGGGGTCGGCAAAGCGTTCCTGTAAGCGCCCAGAAACTTGATCGAGCACTTCGTCGGGCACGCGTTGTCCCCGCACCGGTTCGAGATCAGAGCCGGCCATTTTAAGGATGGCGCCCGTGAACTCCGGGCTGAAGTTTCGTGCAAAGTTCGTCACGGTGGCGCCAGGGAGGATCGTGGTCACGCGAATTGTGTCGGCTTCGAGTTCTGCCCTTAAGGTGCCGGAGATCGCATTGACGGCGTGTTTCGTAGCGCCATAGACCCCGGAATCTCGTCGCTGCGAAGCCACGGAAGAGATGTTGATGATTTTGCCTTCTGCGCCACACGACCGCATGGCCCGAGCGGCCGATTGGCACCCGACAATCAAGGCGAGGACATTGGTTTCGAGCATCTCTCGCCATTCTTCCGGCTCACCGTCGATGATCGAAGCCGGATGTTCGATTCCGGCGTTGTTGACCATGATGTCGAGCCGTCCAGTTTTCTGCATCGCGGCATCGACGAGTTTTCGGACGGCCGAAACTTCACGGATATCGCTGAGGACAACATGGGCGCGTCCTCCGGCCTCCTCGATTTTCTTTTGTAATTGCTCCATTGGTTCTTGGGTGCGACCCGCCAGAAACACTTCGGCCCCAGCCGAGCCGAGGCCCTCGGCGATCGCCCGCCCAATCCCGCTGGAGGCGCCGGTGACGATGGCTGTTTGGTCTTTGAGGTCGGTTGCGCGGCTCATGTCGTGCCTCTCATTGAACGCAGGGGTAGGGCGCAGTCGGAACCTGACAGAAAATACAAAAAGTGTCAAGCTTGAGCCGGCGCGCTGCGGCGAAGATCTGGAGCCTGCCGGATGGACGGCTAGGGGATGGCCCCGCACGTTCGAAGTCCTTCGATCTCTTCAGCGCTGAGTCCGGCCTCGCGAAGAATTTCTTCGGTGTGTTCGCCGGGCCCGGGCGCAGGCCTCGAAATATGTTGCGGCGTTTTATGAAAGCGGGCCGCGGGGCGCGCCATGCGGATTCGGCCGGCCATCGGATGGTCTTGTTCCACGATGGCCTCGTTGTGTTGGAGTTGCGGATCTTCAATCACCTCTCCAAGATCCAATACGGCTCCCGCGGGCACGTCCTCAGCGATCATTCGGTCCAAGAGTTCTTGGGTTGAAAATTGGCCCACGGCCTGCATGATCTGGGCGCCGAGTTCCTCCAGATTTTCGATTCGACTCGGTGTGTCGCAGAAACGAGGGTCGTTACACCATTCGGGTTTTTTCAGGGCCCGAAAAAGCCCGTAATACTCAGAGTCGTTGTTCGCGAACCAGATGACGCGACCATCCTGGGTTTCCCATAGGCGGTAGATTTCATAGAGGGCGGCCCCCTTCTTGGCGCCCTCGCCAATGAACGTGTGTTTCAGCATTCCATCGGGCCAGAAAAAAGCGAGAGAGGCGTCCATCATGGGGACGTCGATGCGCTGTCCCCCGGCGCCCCTTTCGCGGGCAAATAGAGCCGAGGTGATGGCCTGGGCCGCGGTATAGGCACTGCTCTTGTCGGCGACAATGTTTCGAACGAGATCGGGGATGGGAACGTCGGGGTTGTTTTGCACGGCGACATGACCGGTCAGGCCTTGGATGATCGGGTCATAGACTCTTCGGTTCGAGTAGGGTCCGCTCGGCCCGTAACCGCTGATCGCGCAGTAGATGAGGTTGGGATTGATCGCCTGGAGGTTTTCCCAGCCGAGCCCCAGTCGCTCGGCTGCACCGGGACGCCAGTTCTGAACGAAGACATCGGCTTCTTTGATGAGGCCTTTTAAAATTTCGCGGGCCTCTTCTTTGGATAGGTCGAGAACCATCGCTCGTTTGCTGCGATTGCAGTTCAAATAAAAGGAAGACATGTTGCCACGACTGTTGGGGTTGAGCCGGAGGATGTCTCCCACCTCGGGCGTCTCAACCTTGATGACATCGGCGCCCTGATCAGCCAACAGCATGGTGGCGAGAGGCCCAGAGACCACCGCTGAAACGTCGATGACTCGAATGCCGTGAAGCGGTCCAGGCATTTTGATCTCCTTCCGAGAGTTGGCCACGGCGCCCTAGGATGCGGATTGTCGATTGGGTCTGCTTTGTTTTTTTATGGATTGAGAGGGTTGACCTTTAGGGAGGCCTCGGGCCGGGGGCAAAACGATTTGGGTGGTGATTCCCGGGACGTCCAACGAGTCGAAGACGGGTAGATTGGCCAAGAGCGAGGCGCGAACCTCCGGGTCAGGCTCCAGGGAAACTTTTTCGGCGGTTTCCGCGATTTGATGGGAGAGCCGGTCAAAGTCGGGTTGCTGGGCGAGTGGGCGGGAAACCTCGACGGCTTCACGATATTGGCCTGTTCGCAAGAGAGACCAAGCGAGGCGACGTCGAGCTCGGATCGCATTTTCATCTTCGGCGAGAATCATTCGGTCGACTTCAATGGCTCGGTCGTAGAGGCTCAGCGCTGCGTAGATTGAAGCTAAATTGGCGCGGGTGCGTGTCCGCGGAGGGCGATTCATCCCGTAGGCCGCGCGGTTCATCTGATCAAAATGGAGGGGGATCAAACCATGGTTCATCGCCCAGGTGCGGTTTTCGCGAATGACTGATTCGACATTAAAGCCGGATTCCGGATCGAAGGGGACATCTTGCTCGGCATACCACTGGGCGATCCGATCGAGATTTTTTTGGTTTCGAGGGTGATCCCGCATCGAAACCGAACCCGTTAGATTTCGAAACACGGGAATCCAACCCGGCACCCCTTCGAGGTGACTTGTTGTGTTGAAAGTGGGCCGAGCATTGGGCGGGCTTTGCGGTAGACGAATCCCAAAGTAAAAATCAACGTGATGGCGGTCCAATAATTCCGCAAAGGTTTCATCGGGGGTTTGTCCGCGGCGCTGACGCAGGGGGAGGTTCGCCGCCATGGTCTCCGGGGAAACATTCAGAGTTCCATTGATGAGCATCTTGATTTGGGGGGCCAGATGCGCCCCGGCAAAGCTGGCGAGGTGGTATTCGGCAAAGCCCGTCCCCTCGACCTCCGAGTCCTGGGCCATCCAAATCAGCTGGGCGTGGTACTTCCCGCCAGGGTAAGGCCGTTGGTACCCCGCCCACGAATTGGGAACTGAGCCGCGTATCATCAACCACGGTCCTGATAAGAAGAAGGCCGCCAGGCCTGCGGCGCACAGTGCAGCGGTGGTCCACGATTGAAGAGGTGAGGGCCGCGGGTCGGGGGATCGTCGGAGAGCTTCGGCTTGGGCAAAGACAAGAAAGGGAAAGAACCCGAGCCAAAGAAAGCGGATCGCGACGAAGGGCAGGATAAGCCCGAGGATCGCCAAAGCGAGCAGCGCCGGGTCGATGACCTGCTGAGACGGGCCATCTGATTTCATTCTTTTCCATTGTCGAAGGGCCACGACTGACAAGAGCGCGGTGCTCAGCATGAAGAGCCACTGCAGCCCCCAGGAGAAGAGACTGGGCGGCAAGCCGATCAGCGGAAGATCGAAGGCCTTGAAGCGCGCCCATTCGTCGCCGACCCGGGCCAAGCTAGGCGTATCGCCTCCAGAAATGAACCAGGCTAAATGGGGCTCGAGGCCGGTTGGATTGAGGAGCGTCGCGAGACCGCCCAATAGACCGACGCCGATGAGATGGCCGAGTCGCAGCCGGTCGGCTTCAAAATCAAGCGGGCGACCTCGTGCCAGCCCGGCGATGAGCAGGCCCAGTGTCGCCGCTCCGACCATGAGGAGTCCGAGCAAAAAAGCGGCGTGGAGATTGGCCCAAAGCCCGAGCATGAAAACCGCCAGCGCACTCCTGCCTAGATGAGGCCGTGCGTTTCGGTCGATTACCAAGGTATAGAGGATCAGGGCTGCCGCGATGGTAAAGAGGTGGGGCCGCAGTTGGATGAGGCGATAAGCGGAGAGTGCGATAAAAACAATGAGGCCGAGGGACGCGACGGGGAGCGTGGTCCCGACTCGGCGGAGAGTCAGCCAAGCCAGGATTAAGATGACGACGACTCCAATGATGTGAGAAGCCCGCAAGCCGACAAATCCGGCCTGCTGTTCGAGGTGAAAGAGAGCAACGTCAAACAGCCATGCGGCGGGGGTCGGTGGGCCGAGCGCTTGGGCCAGCAGCGGGTCACCGGTCAACCAAGGACCCTGATCCGCGTAGGCGCGGCCGAGGGCCCAGTGGAGCCAGGCGTCGTCGGTGACCAGTGGCTGTCCGGCTGCAACCAGGATACTCGCGCTGAGCGCCAAGGCCGCCGCAAGGGCCAGGACGGTCGGAATCCACTGGACTCGGTTGGCCATGCCTTGGCCTCTAGCGCTTCTTCTCAGGGGCCCAGCGGAATCTCAAGCCAAATCCGCCGCCGAACCCCCAGTCTTCGCGCTGAAACGAGAAGTCGGCTTGCTCGGCTGCACAGAGAAGCGGATTGCTTGGATTGATCGGGGTTGTATCCCCGGGCTGACAACCCGTCGAGAAAGCATTTTGGTTTGACGCTTGGATTTCGATGGGGTCGTTGTTGAGAAACGCCCAAGCTTTGACCGAAGCATAAAGTGACAGCACCAAGGGGCCGGCACGTCCAGTGTCCATTTCCACCTGAAAGCCCGGGCCAATTCCATCATAGGTGGCTTGTTTTTTACCAGAAATCAGGATCTGGCGAAAATTCGCGAGACCCGCCCCCGTGTCGTTCTTGTACTTCACGGCTCTCGACGCGAGAGAGGAGAGTTGAAGCTCTTGTCGGAGATATTCGAAAGAAGGTTTGAGGCGGACCGTTCGTCCCGCCCACTGAGTCGTGAAGGCAATCCCCGCGCCGGCGGCTACTTGAAGGGGCTGCACATAGGCCTCGTTGGAGGCCCCCTGGCCAAGAATCGTATTTTCCGTCAAAGGAATCTGTGGATCACTGGGGGCCCGCAAGGTCCCTGGGTTGGCGATGCCGGGCATCTGGTAGCTTGGCCCGAACGCAACGATGACATCGGCATGAGCGAAGAGTCGAGGGCGACCGGGGAGATCAAACCAAGCTGGCGTCATCATTTCGGCCACGATGCCAAAAGATGGCGTCACCATGTAGGGATCTGCAAAGGCCGGCGTCCCTGCGGTGATCGGCTGATCGGGCAAGGGGGCTGTAGGCCGAGAAAGGTAGGGCCCATAGACGTCGCCCGTGCGGACGGCTCCATTGGTTGGATGGAAGCTGAGATCCGTTTCAAGTGCGAGCGAAGGCACCCAACGGGACAATTCATCCTCGTCGCGTGACGCGGCGAACGCATCGCCGCTTGAGAGGGCAAACGTGAGAAGAAGAGCGACTCCGATTGTGGAGACCATCTTGACGATCGTCGTCATACGGGCGAGCATCGCGCAGCTTCATCACATCGCGCAAGTTAGGACAGCAGTGCGCTACACCCCGTCGGATGCCGGTTACGAGACCCCTTAGCGAATGACGCCGAGGAACTGGAAGAAAGACGGGTGAGGCCATCGAGTGCGAGTCGCAAAAAAGTCCGCCCACTTTTGCTTTTTCTCCGAGTTCAACTCGCGCGCCTCCGGATTGCTTCGGAACTTAGTGCAGTCACACTTCGCTTTCGTGATGCTCTTAGCCTTGGCCTGTTCAGTGCTTTGCGGGGCATCGGGGGTGAGTTGGGCTCAAGGGGTTCAGGCGGCTGCGCCGCTTGAGGGTGGCCCATCCGCCTCCGGCGGCGAGTCGGCGAAGGATTCTCCTTACGCGGACGAAGAAACCGACGCCGAAGATTCTGCTCGCGAAGACGGGGAGAACGAAGCGTCCGGGATTTACAAAGGGGTCGAAGAAATTACGGTGACGGGAAGCGCCGGGGGCATCCTGCGCTCGGACGCCGCAGAATCTGCGGTCCAATTCGACTCCGAAGAGCTCGACGCGCTCGGGGCGACGGAGCTCACCGATATTGCCCGGGTGACACCGAACCTGCAGATCACTCAGGCGGGGGCCACCTCGGCGAGTTTCTTCATCCGGGGTGTTGGGCTTGCTGACTTCAGTGCCAACTCCGCCAGCGCGGTGGCGGTGTATCAGGATGGCGTGCCGCTGAATGCCTCGGCGCTTCAGCTGGCCGGTATTTTTGACTTGCAGAATTTGGCTGTCCTGCGTGGCCCCCAGGCTTGGGGGAGTACTCGCAATGCCTCGGCGGGGGCCATCAAGCTTCAGTCCCAGATGCCCACCGGTGAGTATCACGCGCAGCTGATGACCACCTTTGGGTCGTACTGGAGCGATGTCGCCGACTCGGCCTTGATTCAACGCTACAACGGCGCCGTTGAGCTGCCCATCATTCCCGGCGAGCTGGATACTCGGATTAGCTTCATGGTTCAACAAGCCGACCCCTATAAGACCAATGGGTGTGGGGTCGGCGAGCCGCGGACAGGCCCCCCCTCGAATCCGACGGCCTGGCGGTGTGGTTGGTTCGATAATCAGGGGAACCAGGATGTTCTGGTCCCCGATAATTTGCCAGGAGCGGTGGGCGACGAAGGTCGCTGGGCGCTGCGTGGAATCTTCCACTATCAGCCCGACGGCACAGATATGGATTGGACCTTGCGGCTACAGGGCAGCCGGCTCGATGAGCAGTCGACCCTCGGACAAGCCATGGGGACCGTGCCGTTTCCCGGAAATAACGCCGGCCCGCCGATCACGCTCGGCGGGAAAACCGCAGTCGGGCGCAACATGACCAACAATTCGGGAGCTCGCTATGCCGACCCCGATTACGAGAGGGAGTATCGGGGGTACGTTCAGAATTTCATCAATCAAGGCCTCGATCCGGTGGCCGCGACCAATGCTGCCCAGGATGAGGTGGCCAACGTTCTGGCCAGTGGTCGTCCGCTGGACCCTCTTCCTTACCGGGGGGATTACAACCGGGTCGGGCAAACCACGCGCGATACCTATGGGGCCGCCCTGAACGGCAGCATTGAAGTGGACGCAGGCTTCCTGGGTCCACTGACCATCGAATCCGTCACCGCCTACGACGGCTATGACCGACTGCGGGACCAAGATCTCGACTTTACGCCTTTGGTGCTGTTCGAATGGGCACCCGCCGTCGATCGCGCGTGGCAGTTTTTTCAGGAGCTCAAAACAAAGGGTGAGACCGACGACGGAAGCTTTCGCTGGGAGGTGGGGGGCTACTACCTGATGGAAAATCTCGATGCGGAGATTGATCAGGTCACCCTTCTAGGAAGCGTGTTCCGGCGCACCTACGATCAGGAAATGCGCAGCTTTGCTTTTTATGGTGGCTTCGGCTGGGATTTTCTAGAGGACTTCACGCTGGATGCAGGTGTTCGTTACAACTGGGAAGAGAAGTCATTCAACATGACCGAGCAGCGCAATGCCGCTAATCCCAATTCTCTGCGGGTTGCCGATCCGCAGCAATCCACATGGACGGCGCCCACAGGCTTGATCAGTTTGACCTATCGGTTTACGCCCGAAGTTTCAGCGTATTGGAAGTACACCCGGGGTTGGAAAGGGGGGCACTACAATGCGAATCGACTCAACGAAGCTCCGGCTCAGCCCGAAAGTGTTGACTCGGTTGAGGCTGGCTTCAATGGGTCGTGGTTCGACTCGAGGCTGCGTTTGAGTGGCGCATTCTTCTATTACAAATATCAGAACTATCAACTTTTTCTTTTTGAGTCGAAGTCCGCAGGGCCGCCGGTATTGGAGATCGTGAACGCGAACGACGCGGAGCAGTACGGTGCCGAATTAGAGCTCCAGGCCGTTCCTCTTCAGGACCTTTCCTGGGTGCCTGAGTTCTGGGGCGACTTGGCGACCACGGTGCGTTTTGGCTGGCTTCAGAGCCAATTCCTAGACTTCACGAACGAGATTGAAGCCTTTGATCCCCAAACCAATACGCCATTCGTCTACAGCGTGAACTATACCGGCAACCGGTTGCCCAGTGCGCCGGAGTTCAAGGTCAGCGCCTCGGTGCAGTACCCCTTTGACTTCGGCCGCTATGGGATGCTGGTTCCGCGCTACGACGTAGATTGGACTGACGACATGTTCTTCGATCCGACGGATGGGCGAGGGGCTCCGAATCCACAGGGCTTTCAGCTTCCCCCGTTCTCAGTGGGGCAGCCCGGTTATGTGCAACATCACATTCGTCTGGCATGGACAAACGAAGAGGGCAATCTGAGTGTCGCGGGCTGGGTTCGAAATCTGACCGACACGCGTTACAAGACGTCGGCCTTTGATGCCTCCATCTTTGCCAGCCTTGTGATCAACTTTGTGGGGCCGCCTCGAACGGCCGGCATGGACATCACTTTCAACTTCTGAAGCATCGGAAGCGCGGAAGTGGGCCGATGGGATCGCCTTTTGTCGGGCGCCGGGCGCGATCAGGGAACCTTGTAGCCGAGTGCCCTGAGCTGCTGGAGCTGAATCTCGTCGATTTCAAGTTGAGGCGCGCCGCCTTTCCAACTCGGTTCGTGGTCGAGGTATTCATCGGCCATTTTCCTGAGCCGCGCTGTGATGTCTGATTCCTGCGCCCCAATGTCTTCGAGTTCGTCCGCGTCCCGCGAGGTGTCGAAGAGCTCCTCATTGTAGCCACCGCGTTCGAGAGGGTTGCGGACGTACCGATAGCGGCCGTCCAAGACGGAGACTGTATCGGCCTGTTGGTCCGATAGGCCGCCCCAGGTTCGGTCCAGGTGTGCATAGGCGGCGCCGTCCTGAGCGGTTTTTTCGCCCCGGGCTGCGGCCAGAATGGCTTCTCGCTGGGACTGTCCATCGACGTCCTGCATCGGCGGGAGTCCGAGAAGATCCAGAAGGGTGGGCCAGATGTCCACGTTGCGGGTCACGTGATCGACCACCACGCCAGGTTGAAGCTTGACCGGAAGGCTAATGATCCAGGGAACATGTGTGGTCTCTTTGTAGACGTATCGGGCATGACCCTCGTAGCCCCTTTCGCTGAAGGCCTCGCCATGGTCCGAGGCAATCACGATGATGGTGTTTTCGAGTTGACCACTCTTCTTCATGTATTCGTAGAGCCGCTCGAGGACGAAGTTGGTGCGAAGAATGGCATTGTCGTAGATGTCTTCGAAGCGGGTTCCGAACGCAGCGGAGTCCTCGTCGTACGTGTATTCATGAATATCCATGAGGTGCAAGTACAGGAACCATCGTTCATCGCCGTAAATACGGAGGAACTCAATGGCGCCCTCAATGGCGGCAAGATCCGTTCCGGACTCGGATAGGGTCGGGTTCTCCCGCTTTAGGCTCGCTTCGACCGGCGCCCCGATGGGCTTGGCGTAGACGTCGAAGCCCTGGTCGAAGCCGAAGTAACTTTCCACCCAGCCATTTCGAAACAGACCCGCTGTTCTGAACCCAGCTTCCTTCAAAATTTCTGCGGGTAGAAGAGCCTCCTCCGAAAGCGCATCATCGAAACGGGTAACGCCTGTCTTGGAGGGATATAGACCGCTCCAGAGGGAGGCCATCGAACACTTCGTCCAGGAGGATTGGGCGATGTTCCGGTTGAAACGAACGCCTTGGTCCGCCAGGGCGTCGAGGAAGGGGCTCGTTTCCCTCTCGTACCCCCAGCCGCTCAGGTGATCGGCCCGCAACGTGTCGATCAAAATAAATAGGACATTGATGTCATCTCGGTTCTGGAGGGCCGCGATCTCGTCGGCGGAACCCTCCGGGCGGGAGTCTTGAGGGGCCCATCGGATCTCGACGATCGTCGAGAGGTAAGCCGCTACGACCATCGCGGCCATGGTGTACCACGGCCAGCTTTGGCTGAGGATGCGTCCGAGTTGACTCATGAGACGCAATCTTAGCGAAGGCCCGGGAAAGTGGGCGCCTCGGTAAATCCTGATGCTAGGATGCGCGAGAGGAGGTCAGCCTTGGTCCCGACGCGAGTTTATTCCAGTAGGTTGACTGCTTCTTCCGTTTGGCTGGGCGTTCTCTGCAGCATGACGGTGGCGGTGGCGTGTGGTTCATCCAATCAGATCGATACGATTCGCCAGATGCAGCAAGAAGGCCGTATCGCCGACACGATCGAGCCCTTGCAGGAAATGATCGATCGGGGTGAGAAAAGTCCGGAAGTCTTCTTTCTCTACGGGGTAGCCCTGGCGCACCAACGGGAGATCACCCGCGCTTCTTGGCCATTGCGCCGCGCGATGGAGAGTCCCGAGTGGTACGAGCCTGCGTCGACTCGCTTGGCTGAGCTCGCCATCATGACGACGGATTGGGACATGGCGACGGGTCTGCTTGATGAAATGATCGAACGCGATCCGGAGAGTGTCCGGGCCCGTTTGCTGCGCGCCTATGCCCGTGCGCAGAGCCGGCAAGACTATGAGGGCACGCTGGAAGATGTTGCAGTAGTCCTGGAGAAAGAACCCCAAAACAGCGATGGCCTCGTTCTGCGAGGAGTTGCCCTACTTGGCTTGGGGCAGATCGAGGAGGCCGGAGAAGCCATCGAATCAGTGGCGTCTCACTATGAGGAAGTCGGCCTCGGCCTGGCATCTTCTTCGCGTTTTTGCGTGGTCCGGGCCACATTCGCCAAGGAGAAGGGTGAATTAGATCGCGCCGGCGAGATTTTTGAAGAGTGCCTTGAATTGTTTCCGCTGGACTTCGTGGTCGTGGATGAAGCCGTCGAGTTTTTTGACGCCATGGGGAATTCTGAAAGGTCCCTCGAAATCGTTCGCGGTGCTTTCGAAGGGGCGTCTGAGAGCAAATCCTATCGCCTTTCGCTGGTCCACCGCTTGGTGGCGGCGGGTGAAGCCGACGAGGCAGAGGCTCTTCTCATTGAAGCGACTCTGCCCCCGAATCCTGCCCTCGCCGCACAAGGCTATGCCGATTTGGCACGATTTTACTTCCAGCGTGGAGACATCGAAGCGGCGACAGAAGCCTTTGAGGGGGCATTGGATCGTCTTCCCAACCCCGGGGCTGAGTTTATGTTCACCTATGCGGATGTGTTGGTCGCTGCCGGGCGGTACGACGAGGCGCTTGTCTTGGCGGAGAGCATGGAGATCGATGCTCATCGGTTTTTGATTCGGGGTCGCGTCGCCTTGGAGCGGGGTGATCCCGAGACCGCTTTGGCCGAATTGAGTGCGGGGCACCTTCTCTGGGCCAACAACGCTGTTTCTCGCTATTTCGCTGCACTGGCAGCGGAGCGCTTGGGCGACTTCGATCGAGCGATCGAGGAATATCGTTATGCGGTGCGTGCGGATGCCGGCTCAACGGATGCACGGATGGCGTTGGCCCGTTTGTACGTCAGTGAGGGGCAAAATGAAGAAGCCTTACAGGTGATCCGGCACGAAGCAGAGGCTATGCCGGCGCCCGATCCCCTCGCGTATGCGCTTCTTGAACTGGAAATCCTTGGCCGCTTAAATCGAATCGACCAGATGCCGGATCGTTTGCGGAAAATTGTCGGCCCGCCGAATGTTTGGCCCACCTCGGTGGCCGCCATGGCGAATGGCTTGCGTGAGGGACCGGGCCCCGAGGCGGCCATCGAATTCGTGAATCGCGCCGATCGACTCAAGCTTGAGGATCCCGCTAATTTCTTGGTCCTGGAGAGCGTGATGCAGGCCTGGAGTCAGGCCGGACGGGGCGAAGCCGCTCGGGACCGGATGGAGGAGATCCTCGGTCGCTACCCCGAAGAGGCTCACTTTCAAGTGCTCTACGCTGATCTTCTGGGCGAGGTCGGCACCGAGCCTGACCGTACATTGGCGGCTTGGCGTCGTGCTGTTGAGTTGGATCCGGAGCTGCCTGCGGCCCGGCGCGGTCTGGGCCAAGCGTTGATGGTGGCTGGGCAGGCCCAAGACGCCCGAATCCAACTCGAAAAGGCCAGGGCGTTAGACGATTCAGAGACCGCCACGTGGCTCGCCCTCGCGGAACTTGATCTTCAACTGGGTCAATCGTCGGATGCGAAAGCGAGCCTGCGTCAAGCCATCGAGTTAGATCCCTATGACGGAGAACTCGGAGCGCGCCTGGCCGAGGTGATGATCCGGCAGGGCCTCAGGTCAGGAGCGCTCGAATTAGAAATCGAACTTCGGCGGGGGGAGCGATTTGGCGCCGCCGCGGAAATCGCGGCGCTGCGCAGTCAACTCGCCGAATCGGATAGCGCCGCCGCTCCCGCGGGGTCGCCGACCGGGTCCTAGCTGTCTGTGCCCTGGGCGGCGCTCATTTCACTCGGTGGATTGTGCTCGTAATACTTCCGCATGGGCTCGGGGACCACTCGAGTGCGCTTGATGAGATCCGGGGGCAGATCACTTTGCTCCAGCCAAGCGTCTGCTTTTTCGGGATCGACGGACAGCCAGATGCGCGCCACCTGGGCTTGGGTCATCTGACGCTCTTCTTCTCCGAGGATTCGCTGTGTCCATTCCATTCCCTTTTCGGGGCTAGTGGTTTTGGCCAGGTAGCCCGC
>NHEP01000237.1 GCA_002171515.1 bacterium TMED88
TGGGCGAGGACTTGGTTGGTGAACGAGGCACTCATCACGAACGAGGGGTGACCCGTCGCGCAGCCCAAGTTCAACAGCCGGCCCTCGGCGAGAACGAGGATCGAGTGGCCATCGGGGAAGGTCCACTCGTGGTACTGATCCTTGATCTTCTCGACCCGAACGCCCTCCATCTTCTTGAGGCCCGCCATGTCGATCTCATTGTCGAAGTGGCCGATGTTGCCCACGAGGGCCTTGTCCTTCATGCGCGCCATGTGGTCGGCGGTGATAATGTCAAAGTTCCCGGTCGTTGTGATAAAGAGGTCCGCTTCTCCGATCACATCTTCCAGGGGCTTGACCTCGTAGCCCTCCATGCTGGCTTGCAGCGCGCAGATGGGATCGATCTCGGTCACAATCACTCGGCAGCCTTGTCCGCGAAGGCTTTGGGCTGATCCCTTGCCGACCTCGCCATAGCCGCAGACCACAGCCACTTTGCCACCCAGCATCACGTCGCTGGCCCGCATCAGCCCATCGGGCAAGCTGTGACGGCAACCGTAGACATTGTCGAACTTGCTCTTGGTGACGGAATCGTTGACGTTGATGGCGGGGAAGAGCAGCTCACCCTTCTCGTGCATCTGATAAAGCCGGTGCACACCCGTGGTGGTCTCCTCCGAGACACCCTTGATGCCTTCGGCGATCTTCGTCCAGCGCCCGGGATGGGCGGCGAGGGTTCGATTCAAAAGGCCAATAATGACCCCCCATTCTTCCGGGTCGGTTTCCGGGTTGTAGTCCGGCACCTTGTCGACCTTCTCGAATTCATGGGCCTTGTGGACCAGCAGAGTCGCGTCGCCGCCGTCATCCACGATCAGGTCCGGGCCGCTGCCGTCGGGCCACATCAAGGCGGCTTCGGTGCAGTCCCAATATTCCTCGAGGGTTTCGCCCTTCCAAGCAAAGACCGCGATGCCCTTCGGAGCGCTCGGTGTGCCGTTCGGGCCCACCGCAACGGCCGCCGCCGCGTGGTCTTGGGTGGAGAAGATGTTGCAGCTCACCCAGCGCACGTCCGCGCCCAGATCCACCAAGGTCTCGATCAAGACCGCCGTCTGGATCGTCATGTGGAGGCTGCCCATGATCTTGGTTCCCGCCAAGGGCTTTGAGGCGGCGTGCCGCTCACGCAGCGCCATCAGGCCGGGCATTTCATGCTCGGCCAGGCGGATTTCGTTGCGGCCCCAGCCGGCCAACTCGAGATCGGCGACTTTAAAGGGGAGATTGATCAGGCTGCTCATGGTTCCTCCGGGGATATTCGCGTCTAACCCGGGCCGGGCCGCGTGCCCAACCCGTCGGTATCAGACGAAAAATCTTTATTTTACAGTAGGTTATATTTTTTTCGTGTTTTCGAGATCGGTTGCCAAACCAATCCATCGATGCATCACGATAGAGTGTTTCAGGGCCTTGGCGCCCTGTCAAGTTTTGGGCGTGAAATCACGCTGAACCGGGCTCTCAGAGCAGCCAGCTGAGGGCCGCTAGCCCGATCGCCATCCCGGTGGCCAGAACGACCGCCAGCGTCACAAGCTTGCGCCCCACCGCATGCAGGCCGTCGGCGATCTCTTCCTGGTTGGCCTCAAGCAGCGCCAGTCGTTCGCGGACCTCGTTGAGGGCCAGGTCGTCTTCGAGTTCCCAGAGCCGGGTGATGTTTTCCTCGAATCGAGTGAGTTGGCTCTCGGTGGCGACTTGGTTGGCGGCCAACTGTTTTTCAAGGGCGGCCAGCCTCGCCAGGATCGGCTCGAGGTTCGGGGGGGCCGGGCCTCGGTCGATCGACGGAGCGGCAGCGGCCTGGGGCGTCCTGGGAAGCGTAATGCGTTTCCAAAAGGGCACCTTTCGTCCTGACGCGCTTTCCGGGGCGGGGCGGTCCATGCGCGCCGGAACCGAGGAAGAAGAGGGCGCTGCCTGCCACGAAGGGGCGTTGTCCGGGGCGGGCCGCACCTCGTTGGCTTCGATGCGACGAACGCTCGCTCCGGGTTCGGTCGGGGGCGGCGGGGCCTCTTCATCGCAGGCATCGGGGGCGCGGGTCTCAAGGGCCGGCGGCGGGTTGACCGTCGCCGCGTTGGCTTGAGGGCCAACGGCGGATGCAGGCACTGAGCGCGGAGCATTCGCATCGGCCCGATCGATGTCGGCTTCGATGGGATCGTTTGCGTGCTCGGCGGGCGGGCGCCGGGCCGCGAAGCGGGAGAGCAGGGCCGTCGCTTTGTCGTCGGGTGATTTGGGCTCGACCGGCTGCGCCACGGACCCCCTCCTTACCGGCCAGCGTAGCAGCACCCGGGGTGGATCCGCGCAGAAACTAACCGCTTTGGCCGCTTCCCGGGCGACACTAGCTCTGAGCGACCAGGGGCAGGATTTCGTCCGCGGGAAACGCGTAGGCGCGACCGCAGAAATGACAGCGGACTTCTTGCGAAACGCCGCTCACGACGATTTCGTTGAGATCATCGGGGCCGAGGAGCTGAAGGGTTCGGAGCGCTCGGGCCCGGGTGCAGGGGCAGTGGAAGATCGGCGCCTCGGTGTGACGCTCCCGGGAGCCCAGACCGGCCAGGAGGCGATCCACCAGACCGTTTGCATCGGTTCCGGTCAGCACCAGATCGGAGAGGCGGGGCAAGCCCTGGACATTGGCCTCCACGATGTCGACCGCCTCGGGGCGAGCGTCCGGAAGCATCTGGACCAAAAAGCCGGCGCCCACGACAGCCTTCTCGTCGGCATCGGTGGCGACCCCCAGCCCCATCGCGGACGGGATCTGCTCACTCTCGGCCAGGTAGAGGGTCAGATCCCGTGCAATTTCGCCGCTCACCAAGGGGACGGTGCCTGAATACGGTTCTCGCCATCTCGGCCGGTGTCGCACCACGGTCAGGGTGCCCAGGCCGATCGCTCGGGCGACGTCGGGGGTTCCATCCTGGAGCCGCACCTGGGCCCCGGGTTCCGAGACCGTTCCGCGGACTCGCCCTTTCCAGTCCGAAATGGCAACCACGCTGCCTAGGGGTCCATCGCCCCGCATCTGAATTTGGACCGATTCGTCCTCGCGTTCATCGCCGCTCCCCACGGCGATCAAGACCGCCCCCATCATGAGCCTTCCCAGGGCGTTGGATGCCGTGGCCGACATCCGCCGAATCGACATGGCCTCGGCGATCAGGTTGCTCCCAATGATGGCGCGAACGGCGACATCGCCGTCTTCGGAGACGGTGCGGACGAGTTCCGCAGGACGTGGCGTTGGGCGCTGGGTGTCGAGGTCATCAGTCATCGTGTCACAGTGTAGGGGCGGTGGACCCGGATGCCCGATTCGTGAGTGCCCGGCGCACTTCGCGAGGGATGAGACCCAGCGGTCGCGATTTTCGGTGTATCCTCGCCGCTTCGGGAGGAGAAAAGGTTGACTGACGGCTATCTCGTCTGTCCTGAATGCGGCGATGAATACACGCTCACCGCATCGGTTTGCGCGCAGTGTGGGGTGTCGCTGGTCGACCCCGGTTCGGTCGAGCGCCCGCCTGAGCCCGAGGCGTTTCCCGAGATCGCTGCGTTGGTTTGCGTGCGGGTCGGGCCCTTGCCCTGGACCCGAGCGCTCTCCGAGACCCTCTCGGACGCCGAGCTTGAGCACAGAGTGGAGCGGGACGACCGGAAGCCCGAAGACGGGGGAATCGATCCGGAGCGGTTCGGTGGCGAAGTGCTCTACGGCACATGGGTGCGTCCCGAAGACCATGAACGGGCGGTCGAAATCGACCGAAGCCTTTTTGCCCACTTCGAGCCAGAGGATCAGGCGGCGGCCGGCGAGGAGGCTTGCCCGGCCTGTGCGGAGCCCATTCAGGCCGAGGCCCTGGAGTGCGCCGGCTGCGGGCTTCACTTCGGTTAAGAGCTTGGTGGTATCAGCTCGTTTGGGGCGAGGCGCTTTTCCCAGACAACCGCACCCAGCGCTCGAAGGTGAAGGCGTGCGCGTGTCGATCGTCGGCGGGATGAAAGTCTTGGCCGTCGCATCGGAATCCAAGATCCGAGAGGCGTTCCGCACTCGGAAAGCGGGTGTCCCCTTCCACCGTGGTGTGAACCCGAGTGAGCTCAATGCAATGACTCATCGGGAGGGCGAGTTGGTAGACCCGTTCCCCGCCAACGATCAGGGCGCAGTCGTCGATCTTTTCCGCGGCTTCGAGGGCGGTCGGTAGAGAGGACACCACCCGAGCGCCTTCGACTTGATAGTCGGCGCGACTCGACAGAATGATTGTTTCGCGTCCGGGCAGTAGGCGACCAATCGACTCATGGGTGAGGCGTCCCATGATGATCGGATGCCCCAGGGTCAGTGCTTTGAAGCGTTTTTGGTCGTCCGGGAGTTTCCAGGGGATGTCCCCATCCACTCCGATCACATCATTCTCCGCGGCGGCGACGACGATCGAAATTTCCACGGGCTAGACGGCGATCGGCGCCTTGATGGTCGGGTGCGGGGCGTAGTCCTCAAGATGGAAGTGCTCGAAGCGAAAATCGAAGACCGATTTAATGGACGGGTCCAGCCGCATGGAGGGCTGTTCTCGCGGCGTTCGTTCAAGCTGGGTGCGAACCTGATCGACGTGGTTGGAGTAAATGTGCATATCCCCCATGGAGATCACCAAATCTCCCGGCCGCAGGTCCGTCGCCTGGGCGACCATCAGGGTGAGCAGCGCGTAGGACGCGATGTTGAAAGGGACGCCCAAAAATAAGTCGCAGCTGCGTTGGTACATGCCACAGGAAAGCTTCCCGTCGCTCACATCAAATTGGTAAAGAAGGTGGCATGGCGGCAGCTTCATCTCCGAAATTTCGCCGACATTCCACGCGCTGACGAGATGTCGCCGGGAGGAGGGGTCGCGACGAATCGCTTCGATGGCGTCTTGCAATTGATCGATTTCGTTTCCGTCGGCGGTTCGCCATCGACGCCACTGTTTGCCGTAGACCGGGCCGAGTTCACCCTCTTCGTCGGCCCATTCGTCCCAGATGGAGACGCCGTTTTCTTGCAGCGGCTTCACGTTGGTCGTTCCCGCGATGAACCACAGAAGTTCGTGGATCACACTTTTCATGTGCACCCGCTTTGTGGTGATCAGCGGAAAACCTTCCGAGAGGTCGAAGCGAAGTTGACCCCCAAAGCGGCTGATAGTGCCCGTTCCGGTGCGGTCTTCCTTGACGTGGCCTTCTTCGAGGACCGATCTCAAGAGGTCGAGGTACTGCTGCATTCGCCGTCACTCCTCTCCGCACCTCGATGGTTCAACGAGGTGTCGCCCTACAGCCATCGATGAAACGTTCCGACCGTGGAACCTCCGCCATCATATCACGCGGCCTGAGGGCCGGCCCGCCGGGTCCCATTCAGGGGTTGCCTTCCAGGAAGTAATTGAAGTCCTCGCTGTTGTCCCCGTGCAGGATTTCCCATGCGTGGGCGGCGCTGGCGGCATTGAAGAGTTGTTCTTGAAAAGCCGGGTCGATGCCGATGGTTCGCGCCAGGGTCGCAAGGACTTGAAGGTGTCGGTCTCGCTCCTCGGGAGCCGTNCCCAGGAGAACCACGCAGTGGACGGGACGCCCATCGGGGGTTTCGAAATTCAAGCCTTCTCGNGACAGCGCCATCACGCCCAGCATGGGGTAGCCCTCGGGCAANATGCCATGGGGGACAGCGAGNCCGCCNCCGAGGCAGGTGGACGCCTGGTCTTCTCTTTCCAGCACGCTNTCCAGCAGGGCTTGGCGGTCGGTCCCNGCGAGGCCGTGGCTGCGGATNAGNAANTCNACCAGCGCCGAGATGGCTTCGGTCTTGTCGCGGGCGCGAAAACCCGTGCGAATGTTTTCTTCCTGAAGAAAGTCGATCAAACGCAGCCGATCCTGCCCGGATTCGCCAGATCGGTTTAACGCATAGCGGGTCAGGATGGGTCCGATGATCTCGTTGACGGTGACCACGGACAGCACGATGGCACTGAAGAGTCCCGAGATCTCCGCATAAGCGGGATCTCCTTGCACGACAATTACCAGGCCCACCGCGACGCCGGCCTGGGGGACGAGGGCAAGGCCCAAATTGCGCCGAACGCGTTGGGTGGCCCCGGCCAATCGCATGGCCCAATTCGCAGAGAGGACCTTGCCCGCAAACCGCGCCCCGAAATAAGCCAGCCCAATGGCCCCGGTGGCGGCGAGGTGGGTGGTTTCAAGATGAAGGCCGGCCAACGTGAAGAAGATGGCCAGAATGGTGGGTTCAAAGTCGGCAAACACCGAATCAACAACATGACTTCGATTTCGCGCGACGTTGGTTTGCACCACGCCGAGCACCAAGCAGGCCAGAAGCGAGGAAACCCCCAAGCTGGTGGCAAGGCCCGAGGTAAAGATCAGCGCCAGCACGGCGCCGGTGGCGACCCGATGGGGAAGGACCGCCCAGCGGGCAAACTGGTCCATCGCAATGGCGACGAACCCGCCAATCCCAGCGGCCAGGGCGAGTTCGAAACCGGCTTCGGCAAATCCTCCGCCCTGTGGTCCTTCCGGTGACCCCCACCAGGTGGTCGCCAGGGCGCGCGCCACCTCGAAGATCACAATGCAGGCCATGTTGTTCAGCGCGACGGCGGCAATCAACGTCTTGACGAACACGCCTTTTGCCCGGGCTTCGCGCACCACCGCCACAATGGTGGCCGGGGCCGTCGCAATCGAAACCGCGCCAAGCAGCCAGGCCAGGGTCGGCGGGCCGCCGTAGATGAACCCCGTGACGGCGAAGACCACCAAGGGGGTCACCGTCGACTCGAAAAGAAGCAAGAGGGAAAGACGCCGCCCCGCATTGCGCAAACGACCGAGGTTGAGGTGAGCGCCCACCGTCACCGCGATCAGGCCCAGGGCCAAATGGGTCAGGGGCTGAAGGTCATGCAGGGCCTGCTCGTCAAAGAATTCAAAGCCCGCCTGTCCCATCACAACGCCGGCCAAGATTTGACCCGTCACCGCAGGAAGGCCGATGCGTCGAGTGATCGCTCCGCATGAGACCCCGGCGAGGATGATGATCGCCAGGGTCAGGAGGGGCCCGGCGTCGTGCATCCAGTCGATCAGCCCGTGCATCCTGGAAAGCTAAGTCAAGCGGCGCGGGTTAGCCCGTGTGTGATTCAGCGCACAGCGTTGCCGAGGATTTCGATGCCCCCGACCCACGTGCCCACGATGCTGCCCACCGTCGTGAGAATAAACACCAGCAGCACCCGCAGCAGTCGATTGCTCCACCAGCCCGTCCAGGTGGCGATCTGTTCACTCACTTGCCGGATTTCCTGAACGGTGGGGGGAACAAACCAAGCCTGCACAAAGGCTGAGACGTAGCCGGCCCCGATCACCGGCGTCAGGCTGGTGAACGGAGCGCCGACAAAAGCGGCGAGAATGGTGAGCGGGTGGGCGAGGGCGAGGAGGGCGCCGAGGCCCGCAGGAATCGCGTTGGCGAGAAACCAGAAGGCCGCGTTTTGACCGGCCTCGGTGAACCCCTGACTCAGACCGATCCACACGATTGACCCGAGAATCAGCGCGGGAATCCCCCAGCCGACCCACTTCAGGGCATTGGACGCCGGAGGAATTTCCTCGATGGCGGCCAGATCAATTTCTTCATGGGCCTCAATGGCCCGGGTCATGCCGGCGACATGCCCGGCGCCGACCACGGCGACGATTCGCTGTCCCTCGGTTTCCCGAATCTTTTGGGCCAGGTATCCATCCCGTTCGTCGATCAGGGCATGCTTGAGATCGGGCAAGTTTTCGCCCAGTTCATTCATCAATTCCGTCAGCACGTCGGCTTCCCGGATGCGGGCGAGTTCTTCTTCGCTGATTTCGGGCGTTTCGAACGCGCTGGCCGCGACCCCCGAGAGCAGGTTGAGTTTTTTCCAAAAGGAGAGGGCGGCCCAGGCTCTTCGCAGAGTGATGCGCACATCGCGATCGCAAAGCGCCACCGGGATGCCGAGATCCTCCGCCGCCCGAGTCGCTTCGAGGAGTTCGCGGCCAGGGGTGACACCGAGCTTCATGCCCAGACGTTTTTGGTACGAAGAAAGAAGCAGGTTCAGAAGCAGCGTCGAGAGCTGCTTGTCCCGGATGATGGATCGAAGGTCTTGGGCCTCGAAGTGACGTTCTTCTGAAAGGGCCTGATAGCGTTGCGCGTCGAGTTCGACGCAGACGGCGTCGGGTCGCTCGCGCTCGATGACCTGGCGCACCAGGTCGACGGACTGTTGCGAGATGTGGGCGGTGCCCACCAAGATGAATTCGCGGTCGTCGACGTGGACTCGGCGCACGTCGCTCGAATCCGCTCGGGCCTGGCTTTCATCAAGGGCCGAGCCTGGATCCCGGTCCGATGCATTGGGGTCGTGCTCTTCGCTCACGGAGGCCTCTTTATGCGGGATCCTGGCCCGGATCCCGGCTGGGGCGCCGGAGCGTCGCACAGGTTTTGTTCTTCCGCCCGGTTCGGTTGCGGCGCCGCGGGCGCCATCGAGCGGCCAAGAGCAGCGCCGCCAGCCCGCCATAGATCAGGGGCTCGGTGGGGTCGGCCTTCACCGACCAGAGAAAGTGGATGACTGCGCCGCAGACTGCCCCGTAGGCGAGCCGGTGCAGCACGGTCCAGCGTCGGCCCCACCGTCGGATGGCGCGTCGGGTTGAGGTCAGCGCCAGAGGGGTGAGCATGAGCCAGGTCGCAAAGCCCACGGTGATATAAGGCCGCTCGGCAATGCTGTGCCCGAGTTCCCCCCAGTCCAACCCGAGGTCGAAAACGAGATAACTGCTGAAGTGCAGGCTGGCGTAAAAATACGCCAGCAGGCCGAAGGTTCGGCGATGGGGCGCAAGGCCCGAAAGACCCGTCCAACGTCGCACGGGGGTAATGGCCAAAGAAAGGATCAAAGTGCGCAGAGCCCATTCGCCGGTTTCATGGAGAATTTTTTCTGGCGGATCGGCTCCAAGACTTCCCGTGGCCGCAGCGACACATAAAGCGGCAAAAGGAATCAACCCGATTCCCGCGACGAGCCAACGGGCGCTCCGACCGCCGAGCTTCATTCTAGAACTGCTTTCGAAGGTTCATGCCGGTGTAGAGCGACGCGACCTGTTCCTCGTAACCGTTAAAGGGCAGCGTGGGTCGCTTGCTCCAGCTTCCGATGCGGCGTTCTTTGGCTTGGCTCCAGCGAGGATGACTCACTTTGGGATTGACGTTTGCGTAAAAGCCGTACTCGTTGGGGGCCGACTCATTCCAACTCGTCATGGGTTCGGTTTCTTGAAGCCGAATTCGGACGATGGATTTGATGCTCTTAAAGCCGTACTTCCAGGGAACGACGAGGCGCAACGGGGCGCCATTTTGGGGAGGGAGGGTCTCGCCGTACATCCCGACCGCGAGCAAGCTCAAGGGATGCATGGCCTCGTCGATTCGAAGACCCTCACGGTAAGGCCAGTCGAGCACATTGCGTCGTTGACCGGGCAGGTTCTCGCGGTCGAGCAGGGTTTCAAAAGCCACGTACTTCGCCTTGGAGGTGGGTTCGAACCTCGCCAAGACGTCCGCGAGGGGAATGCCAATCCACGGGATCACCATGGACCACGCCTCGACACAGCGCAGTCGGTAGATCCGCTCTTCCAGGGGGTGGGGTTTGAGGAGATCTTCCAGGGGAATACGCCCCGGGCGTCCGACTTCTCCGTCGACGACCACCGACCAAGGTTCGGTTTTGAGACGGTCCGCATTTTCGGCGGGGTCTTCCTTGCCGAGCCCCAGCTCGTAAAAATTATTGTACGAGGTGGCGTCGGTTCGATCGGTGACGGGGTCGTCGACTCGGAAGCGCGGAGGCGCCGGCCGAACATCGGTCAGCGGGCGGACCCTGGCCGACACGCTCTCTCGGGCGGCGCTCGCTTCCTCGGAGGGGCCGCAGGCGGCCAGCGCCGAGGCGGCGGTGGCGGTGCCCGCCAGCGTCCAGGCGCTATTGCGGAGAAATTCCCGCCGGCCGAGGTAGAGCCGGCGATCCGTTACGTCTCGATCGACGAGGGGGGTGGGTCTTCGAATCAGCATCTCGACCTCCTGGGTGGATCGCCGCGCGCCGGCGAAGGGCTTTTGGGCTTTCCCTAATTGTTGTTGCGGTGGCGGAAACGTCCAGTCCTGGGTCTTTTTTTCGACAGGCCCGAGGCCCGATGCGTCCCCTCACTCAAGAGAAAGAGTCCCGGAAGAATCACCGCCCATCCCAGAGGGGGGACGTCGTTCCAGCCCGAGGGGGACGGGTTCCGGCGGGATCAGCCCTCCGGGCCCTCTGAAGACCCAGACACCTAGATGGACAGAACGGTTCGGATGCCCCGGCTTGCGCTGAGGTCGGCCATCGCATCGTTGATTTCGTCTAAGGGGCGACGGGCGGTGATCAGGGCTTCGAGATCCAGATGCCCGCTTTGATACAGCCCAATCAAGCGTGGAATTTCGAGCAGCGAGTTACAGCCTCCGAGCAGGGTGCCCATGATTCGTCTTTCGGACACGACAAAGAGCGAGGCGGGGGCGACGGTGAGGTTGTCGGTGATCGGCGGGGCGCCCACGCAGACCGTCGTGCCGTGATTGCGCGTGGAAAGCGTGGCCGTGGTGATCAAGTCGCCGCGTCCCGCGCATTCGAACGCGTAGTCGACTCCGATTCCTCCGGTCAGCGTTTGCGCCTGGGCGATCACGTCTTCCTGAGTGGGATCGATGAAGTCCGTTGCACCGAGGGCCCCGGCGACCTCTCGGCGTTGGGCGACGGGATCCGACACGATGATGCGGGAGGCCGCGGCGAGCCGCGCCCCCTGCACGACGGAGAGTCCGATACCGCCCAGTCCCAGCACGAGCACCGTTGCGCCTTCGACCACTTGAGCGGTATTCAGCACGGCGCCCACACCGGTTTGAACCGCGCAGCCCACCACGCAGGCCACGTCCAACGGGACGTCCTTTGGAATTTTGACCGCGCCGGTGGCTTCGGTGACGACGGTTTCCGCAAAAGCCCCGACCCCGACGCCTCGGTAGACGAGTTCATCGCCCCGGGAGAGCCCGGTTTGTCCATCGGGAAATTGATTCGTCATGATGGCCGCCGAGTTCACGCAGCTGCTGGCTTCGCCCCGAACGCACCAATAACAGGTGCCGCAGGGGGGCACTGGAGTCAGGACGACGGGGTCCCCGACCTCGAGTCGATCGACGCCGGCGCCGACCTCTTCGACCACCCCCGAGGCTTCGTGGCCGAGGATGATCGGCGTGGGCGCCGGGAAGCTGCCCTCGGCAATCGAGAGATCGGAATGGCAGCAGCCGCAGTATTTCACCGCGACCCGAACTTGGCCCGGGCCCGGCGGAGCCTGTTCGACCTCGTCGATCGTCATGGGAGATCCGAGTGCTTCAAGAACCGCAGCGCGCATGGTTGAACTCCGAAGTCATGGGAGGGGGTCAGGGTCAGGCGGTGGTTCAGATTCGGCGGGCTCGGGCGGGGCAGCGGGGGCAAAGAGGTTGTCGGCCTCCTGGAGTACTTTTTCGCGAATCTCCTCAGAGAGGGTGTGGGTCTGGGCCAGCCGCCCGGTAAAGCCCGCTTCATCGAGGGTCACCAGGGTGTAGAGGGTTCCGTCCGCCGCGACCCAGCTGTCTTGGAGTTTGGAGGCCCCTATGGTGAGCCGCGTGATCTGAAAAGCCACGTTCTCGATATGAGACTCCGCGCCGGGCACATCGGCCTTGGCCTGAGGCGGGGTGGGGGTCGAGGCCTCAAGGAGCTCGCGAAGCCTCGACTTGAGCTGTTCTTCAATTTGAGTGCGGGCCCGATTGATCGCGGCGGTGCGAGCCAAGGACACGTTGCGGGACCCCGCCGCCGAACCGACGCCACAGAGTTCTTTTTCGGGATCGTAGGCGTCTTCCGCCAAGCAACCTTCCATGACCCAATCCGGCGCCCCCACCATGGGGCCATCGGGATCGGGTCCGGTGGTGCGGGTTCCGTAACTCGAGCAGGCCGCCAAGCCAACGATCGGCCAGAGCCAGAGAAGGATGATCGGGAATGAGGGGCGCTGTGCGATGGCGCGGTTCAACGCTCTTTCCTCCAGAGTGACAGGGTGCTTTCGTGGCTTTGCGCGGCGCCCGCGAATCGAGGGCCGCTGAGACTTCGGGCAGTGTATCGGTTTTGGCGCTTGGCCTCGAAGGCCTCGCCCGGGGCGCCCGAGCCGCTTCGGAAATCGGGCGGAGCTCCGCGCCGGTTCGCCCTATGTTGGCGTGGGGCCGGCGGCGGCCCGGTGCTCGGCTGGGGCGACCCCGGCCGCAGAAAGGTCCCACACATGGAGGATCTCGAGGTCGGACCGGGTTGCGTCATTCCGGCAGCGGAATTGACCGAGCGGGCGAGTCGAGCGGGCGGTCCGGGGGGCCAGCACGTGAACAAAACCGCCAGTCGGGTCAGCCTGCGCTGGAATGTGCGTCGCACCGAAGCCGTCGACGAAACCCGCCGCCTTTGGCTGCTGGAGCGTCTCGCCGCGCGCTTGACCCGAGATGGCGATTTGATCGTTCACGCACAGGGGGACCGCAGCCAATATCGAAACCGGATCCTCGCCCGGGAGCGCTTGGCGGAATTGGTCGCGGAAGCTCTTCGCTTGCCTCGCCAGCGGCGGCCGACCCGGCCGACCCGGGGGTCTCGCGAGCGCCGGCTTGTTTCGAAACGAAAGCGCTCTGACGTCAAAAAAGGCAGGAGGCCCCAGGACCCTCACTCCGATTAGTTGGCCTGGCCGATGAAAAGACCGCCAGGGGAGATGGGGGGCGCTAGCCTCCGACGATGAATGCCCACCAGGATCCCCTGACCCGCCGCTGGCGTCGTCGCCTCATCACGATCCCTCTGGTGTTTTTGACGGGACTGTTGGCCCTGGCCACGCTGCCCGTGTGGGTGCCGGTGCTGGCGATCGTCGATGCCCTGCGTGGTTCTCGCTGGACCGGCTTACGGTGTGGGTTTTTTTTAGTGGCGTTCGCGGGTTGCGAAGCCGCGGGGTTGGCCGGTGCCGCACTGATCTTGCTCGGCACCGTAGGCCGGCCCGAGGCGCGTCAGCAGGGGCTCTATGCCCTGCAGCGCTGGTGGTCGGGGCAGTTATTTCGTCTCGCCCAATTGATTTTTCAATTTACCGTTGAAGTCGAAGGCAGCTTGCCCAGCACGGACCGCCCGGTGCTCGTGTTGGCGCGCCACCGCAGCATGGCGGACACCCTGTTGCCTTCGGTTGTGATTGCCAACGTTCAGCGACTGCGGCTTCGGTACGTGATCAAGCGTGAGCTCTTGTTCGACCCCTGCCTCGACGTTGTGGGGCAGCATTTGCCCAATTATTTCGTTGACCGGAACGCTGAGGACGGCGCCGCTGAGGTGGCCCGGGTTTCCGACCTGGCGGCGGGGCTCGGCCCGGGCGATGGGGTCCTGATTTTTCCGGAGGGCACCCGATTTACCCCGGCCAAGAGAGCCCGCATCATCGAGAAGCTCAAAGAACGGGGGGATGACGCGGGCGCCCAGCAAGCTGAGGCCCTGCAGCATGTGCTGCTTCCCAAGCGCGGCGGCCCGTTGGCGCTCTTGGCGGCGGCGCCGGAGGCCGACGTTATTTTTCTGGCCCACTCGGGCTTTGAGGCGGCGGGCACTTTTCCTTCGCTTTGGCGGGGCGACTTGGTGGGCGGCCGCGTTCGCGTGCGTCTGGAGTTGGTGCCCAGAGAAAATCGGCCACAGACCGACGCCGAACGAGAAAAGTGGCTTTACGACGAGTGGGCGCGGATCGATGACTGGCTTGGACACCTGGACGGCAAGGTCTGAGACCCGCCGGTTCGCGAACCGCCTGGCCTAGAACCGGTACGTCGCGCCGAGATTCAGACCGAGGTTGTTGGGCGAGTTGAGAGCCAGGCCATTTGAACTGACGTTGACGTACTGCCAGTTGATTTCGCCAAACACGCCGATGTGACGGGTCACCATGAGGTCAAGACCCGCGCCCACCTCAAGGGTCAGCCAGTCGGCGCCTCTCGCCGATGTCTTTTGTCCTCCGAGGGTGGGGCTTAAGGAGATCGAGTACCCCCCGACGCCGCCAAACGCGTAGGGCTGCAGCAGTCCGCCGTTTCCGTCGGTGAGGAGATTGAGCGGATAAACCTTGGCCTGTGCGCCGTAGATGAAGGTTGTGGAATCGATTCGCCCGTCATAGAGGATGGGGTCTAGGCCCAGCGCCGCGCACAGGGGGCTCAGATCGGCCGCCGTGCAGTCGAGGCTGGCGTCGGTCGATCCAGAATCGAGAATTTGGACGCGCCCCTGAACCGCCAACCAAGGGGTCACAAAGGTACCGCCCGCGAGAGACCCCCCGTACACCTCCTTGGCGAAGGGGCCGTTGGCGCCATTCTGAAAACCCAGCCGGGCCTCTTGCCCCGCGACGGAAGTGACGACGCCGAGGGCCTGCATGGAAAACGCGCCCTGCAGGTAAAGGCCTCGAGCGGGGCCCTCGTCTTCGTCTTGGGCCGAGGCCGGGGCGCCGGCCAGCAGGATGCCTGCGAGCAGCACCCCCAGTGACACGCTGATGGAATCACGCATGGAACGGCTCCTCCTTGGCCCCGATGCTATCCCAAAAAAAACGGGGCGGCCGAAGCCGCCCCATTCAGGTGCTGCGCGGGTGCGAAGCCGCTTAGAAGCGGTAGGTCACGCCGATGTTCATCCCGATGTTGCTCGGATCGTTGATATTGGCGGCTGACGGGGTTGTGATGTACTGCCAGTTGAATTCGCCAAAAACGCCGAGATGGTCCGTAAACATCAAGTCCAAGCCCGCGCCCAGTTCGAAGGTGAACTGCGTTGTTGCGCTTCCCAATCCTGGAATGTTGAAGCCGTCTAGGTTGTAGGTAAGCGAGTAGCCGCCTAGGCCCGCGATTGCATACGGCTGGATGAGGCCATTCGGGTTGTTCATCAGTAGGTTGAGGACGTAAAGCTTGGCATCAGCGGTATAGATATACGTCATCGTACTGACAGTCTGACCGCCAGCGGTTACCGAACCCGAGTCAATGAACTGCGCCCGGGCTTGGAGAGCCAGCCAGTTGGTCAGAAAGTATCCCGCGGCGATCGATCCGCCGTAGGCCTGATTTTCGAGACCGCTGTTGCTAAACGCGAGTTTAACGTCGCTCGTCTGGAACTGAACTGCGAAAGCTGCCTGCACGTAGGCGCCGGGCTTGAATTCATCGGAACTATCTTGGGCGAGGGCCGGAAGGGCCATCGCGGCTTGGAACATCAGGATCGAAAGAACGATCGATAAACGCTTCATGTGTTTTCTCCTTGGATCATCAGCACCGGCCGCGCGAAGCGGTCGGTCGGCCTACGGCAAGTCTGTGCCCCCGCACAGAACCTGAGCATCGAAGAAAGTCGAGCGGAAGCAGATTCCGTCGCCTCTTCGGCACTCACCCCCCCAATGAGTGTGCCGCGTGCCGCCCAAAGCATTGCACTCCCCGCAATGCGCCGCGCCCCAAAAAACAGTTTGATTGTGCAAAAAATCCATAAGGTGGGTGCTTAAACACTCGCTATTTGAGATATATGGTCATTTTTAGGCCCTCTTTGGCTCATGGTTGAGCCTGGACGGGAACCGAACGGGGTTTCTCGGGGTCGAGCCGCTCCGGGAGAAGTCGCGCGAATCTCCCGTGTCTGGCCTTGCTTTGGTGATCGTGATTCAGAGAATTCGGTAGTGTGGCGGCCGTGGCCCACGTTTCCGCCAAACCCTTTTTTGTTCGGAACCTGCTCGACGATCCGGGGCAGGTGGTGGCCCTCCTTGAGGCCAATGCGCCCAACACGCCGCTCGGAGGCTGGCTTTGGCCCGGGGCGGATCCCGATGCGCCCAACCGGCCGATGTGGTTTCAGAACGATTGGGTTCAGGGCGAGCTGCGTGTGCCCGGTGCAGAGCTCTTCTTGTTTCACGAGGAAGTCACCGCCGCGGCTCGGCGTTTTTACGAGGCCGAGGTGGTGGTGCCCCATACCCTGTATGTGAACGTGATGGGTCCGACGCACCGCTGCGGACCCGCCCACACCGACAATCCCGTATTTCAAGGCCGAAATCGGCAGAATACGCCCATGATGCTTTTGCGCATCATGTCTGCGTCGGGCCTCTTTGAGCCCTGGACGATCCCCCAGGCCACCTCGATCTGGTGGATGAACGACGTCGAGGGGGGTGGGCTGCGCTATTGGCCCAATGGGCCCGGCGAGGCCCCGGAGCGGGTGTATGGCGACATGGCCAATGTGGCTCTGGTGGGGGACAACCATGGCATGTTCCACCAGGTGGAGGCTGTTGGGAACCTCGGCGAGGCCTCGCCCCGGGTGAGCGGGCGAGCTGAACTGGGCCCCGCATCAGACGGCGGGGCGGACTGGGGGGTGGTCGACCAGGGGCGAGTCGTTTACCGGGCGCCCCTCGAAGCGTTTCGGGTCAGCGTTTTATGGAAGGCCCATGTCTACGCCGATGCCGCCGATCAAGCCCGACGCGAGGCGGATCTGCTTTCCCTGGAGGCGGTGGCTGAGATCTTTGCCGAAGACCTGCAGGCGCGGGGCTCGGATCTCCGTCTTGATCTCGATCGCCTGGAAGACATGAGCCAGTTTGCCGCCCTGGCGGCGGTTTACCCCGAGCCGACCCCGATCGGGGCCGGGCGGTCGTTCTTCGATCCCGAGCCCTGAACGCGCTGCGGGGTGAGATCCCTTGAGGCCCCGACCACCGGGGCTTAGCGGTCTTGCCGGGCGGCTTTTCGGCGGTTCCGAGCGCGCCGCAAGGCGACCAGCATGCCCACCGCCACCGCTGAGCCCAGGGCGGCCGAGGGCTCGGGCACGACCACGGTCTCTGTGCTGACCGCGCAGTTGTTGCCTTCGTTGCCCTCGAAAATCAGGCCCGGGCGATCGACACAGGCCGCCCAGTAGAGTTCCACTGCGGGCTCAGAGGATTCCGGGATCAGCGCTTCGGGCAGCCGGGCGTTGGGGTCGCTGCACGCCACCGAGGAAAGGGCCGGCACGGATGCCGTCTGACAGAAGCCGACTCGGAAGGCTTCGTTTTCATCGAAGGTGCCATCATCGGAGACGTAAAACCGTACCCCGGTGGGCGGCGCTGGGTTCTCGCCCAGATTGAAGGTCTGGGCCGTCAGGGAAAAAATCTCGTTGCCGCCGAGGGCCCGGGGGTTGCCGTCCACGCTGGGCAACAGGTCGGGGGCGGCATCCGGGTCGCAGGCGTCCCCGAGGCTGTCGCCGTCGCTCTCGGCTTGGCCGGGGTTGGGAACGCTGGGGCAGTTGTCCGTCGCATCGGGGGTGCCGTCTTCGTCGGAATCGAACGCGGCGAGTAGGTCGAGGTCGATCCAGTCGCGCACCACCTCCACCGCGGCGGCGTCGGGCAACAAGCTGCCCGGGGCCATCCGGTGAACCGGGTTGTCGGTGCGCATGCGTTCGAAGAGGATGCTTTCGGGCGCGTTGCCGGCGCGAATGCGGTCCGGAGCGGAAAGGCCGAGATCGCCCAAAGATGCGCGGACGCCGATGACATTCATGTCCCCGAGCAAGCGCTCTGCCCGCAGGTCCAAGCCACCCGGGGCCGGCCCCGACGGCTGATGGCAATGGGCGCAGTTGCTGTCGAGGTGGGCGCGCACCCGGCTGCCCCGGGAGGCGGTGGGGCCATCGACGGGTTCCCAGGCGGCGAATTGGGCGGGGTCCGGCACCGGATCGGTGAACACCCCCGCGCAGCCGAGGGCATTGAGCTGGTTGCTCACCCCGCCCGGATATTCAAAATCGTGATTGAGTTGAGGCGCCCGGAAGCCGAGAACCCGTCCGGCGGCGGCGGTGTGGCAGCCCAGACATTCGCTCGGCCCGGGGTAGCGCCACTCTTGAATTTGATCTGCGCCGTCGATTTCGACATCGAAGAAGTCCGAGGCCGGTCCGTAGAGCAATAGGGCATCGCTTTCGTCGGCGTTCCACCGGTAGGTGACGCCCGTCCAGCCGGGTTCTTGATGAACGAAGAGCCGGGTTTCCAGTCTTCGGTTCAGGCCCGGCTCGATGGGGAGTTCGAAGTGCTTGACGAAGACCGTTCCGATCGGAAAGTCGAGGTCGCCTTCGGCGAGCAGCTCAAGGGATTCGCCCTCGGGCAGAGCCAGCCAGCGTTTCTTCTCGGCCCGGTCGGACCAGAACGGAGAGCCGACGGCGTACTCCACCAAGCCTGGTGCCGCGGTGAGCTGGGCGGTGTCGGTAAAGAGCCCAGTTTCTGAGAGGCGGTCGGGAAAGGGGGGAGCGCTGCTGCTTTGGTCTTCTCGCAGCCGGTAGATCACGCCGCCGAAATCTACCGCGTAGAGTTCACCGGCATCATCTTCGCCAAAGGAGGCCACGTTGCCGATGCTGGCGATTAGGGACAGGACCCCTTTGCCCGTG
The DNA here is from genome assembly GCA_002171515.1 of bacterium TMED88. GTDB lineage: Bacteria > Myxococcota_A > UBA9160 > UBA9160 > UBA4427 > TMED88. The sequence continues at coordinate 18,318 of NHEP01000237.1, forward strand.
ACCGGATCCGTGGTCGTTCCATCCCAGCCGTAAATGTTGCCATTGACGTAATCGCCGAAGAGGTAGGTGCCCCGCAGCGAGGGGACCGAAGGGCCCCGGTACACGTAACCGCCGGTGATGGACTTGGCGCTGAACGCGCCGGTTCGCGGCAGTTCGATCACCGGAGGTTCGACGCCGGAACTGGGGCAGGTGCCCACCGCTGAGTCATTGTCGCCCTCGCAATTGCGCCAGCCAAAGTTCAGTCCAACGTCGTCGACCCGGGCGCGATCGATTTCCTCCCAGGCGCTTTGGCCGACGTCGCCGATCCACAGGTCGAAGGGCGGTTCCCGGTCAAAAGAAAACCGCCAAGGATTGCGAAGTCCTAAGTGAAGAATGCGTGGGTCGGGATTATTCGGGTTGTTGATATCCCCCGAGAAGGGGTTGCCCGGGGCGGGCTCGCCGTTGGTGGGGTCGATCCGTAGCAGCGCGCCGAGCGGCGTGGTGATGTCTTGGCCGTTCTGCAGAGGGTCGTTTCCAAAGCCCCCGTCACCGAGGGCGATGTGGAGATAGCCGTTCGGCCCAAAGGCCAGCATGCCGCCATTGTGGTTGTTGGCGGGCTGCCAAACTTCGACCAATCGTTGTCGAGGGGCTGTGTTCGGATCGACCGAGGCCGCATCGGCCGGGGTGGCTGTAAAGCGTTCGATGATCGAGCGGAAGCAGGTGGGCGTTGTACAGGGCCCCCCTGCTTCGTACTGGGTGTAGTAGACATAGAAGTGGCCGTTTTCGGCGAAGTCCGGGTCGAACGCAAAACCGATCAGTCCGCCTTCTCCTTCGTTCGCAATGAAGCCTCGCAGGTCCAAGAAAAGTTCTTTTTGTCCATCCGTGGCGGACGGGTCATTGGGAAAACTCCAAATCGCGCCGGCTTTTTCCACCACAAAGATCCGATCGAGATCATCTCCCGCGCCGGTCAGAAAGACCGGGAATGAAAAGCGGCCGAGTTGGGGGAAGGCCGGCTCGACGTCCAGGGCCGGTGAGAGAAGAGGGCCGTCGAGGGGGAGGGAATGGCCTCCCCACGGGCCTGTTTCCGGGCCCGGAACGGGACAGGGTTGAGCCTGAACCGCCGGCGCGAGGCCCAGGGCCAGCAGGCCGGCTAACAACGCGAATAACCGGGCTGCCTGTGCCTTGGGGCAGAAGCAGCCCCGCGGCGCGCGTGGGGAGCGCGCGAAATTCTTTGTGGTTTCGAAAGAGAGGGTTTCACGCATAGGCACTGGGGGGTGTTCACTCTGCAACGAGCCGTTTGCCGGATTGGCTGCCGACCTCAGAATAGCGCGACGGTCCCTCAGTCGAAGCGTTGCGTGCACGGCAGAGAACCAATTCCATTGAATTCGTCTCCATCAGGCCGCTCGCGGGCTCCCCTTGGGTTTTTTTCGGCGCTTACGCCTCCAGTCGTGGGGCGCGCGGTCTCTCAATCGTGGTTACACTCTCACAAGTTCAGCGGAACCGGGATTCGATATCGGTTCCCACGGCTGAGGAGTAAGCATGAGCGCAGAGATTCCGCGGAGAGGATTTCTTGGACTCGCCGCAGCGGCCGCGGCAGGAAGTGTTGTGCCTTGGATGACGAGTAGCCGTCCCGCGCAGGCCAAAGGCCCCGCGACCAACATGGACCCGGATGTGGTTCTCACGGATCTCGTGGCCGGCAATCAGCGCTATGTCGCCGGGGATCAACAGCCCTCGGTGGTTGCATCGATCCATGAAGACTTCACCTGGGGTCAGGCGCCCCGCGCCGTGGTGCTTGGATTGGGCGATTTTTCTGTGTCGCCGGAAATTATTTTTGACCAAGCTCGAGAGGATCTCTTCGTCATGGGCGTGCCGGGGAGCGGTGTGGATGAGCACGGCCTCGCGAGCGTCGAATACGCGACCGCCGTTTTGAGGACTCGCCTCGTTTTGATCCTCGGGAAGGGTCAGCGCGGAGCAGCCGACGTTGAGGAAAGCTTGGCCCACGCCCAATCCAGCGCTGGCCAGCTGGCCGGATCTGATCCATTGATTTCAAAGTCTGTTGCATCGGGTCAAGTCAAGATTCTGGCCGGGGTACACGACCTCGCCACTGGGAAGGTCGAGATTCTCAGGTAGCGAGATGTTCAAGACTCCGTTTGTGTCCTCGCTTCGAGCAGGGCTTCTTTGTCTCTGCGCTCTGTGGCTTGCTGCCCCGCCTGCCGTCCAGGCTGAACTGCGCCAGTCCGGCGGGGGCTGGTTGATGTTGGCGGCGGTGGGTTCGTTTGAACCGGTCTCCCCGAAGTTGTCTCGGGTTCGTTGGTGGTTTGACGGGCAGGCTCGCTTTTTTCAGCAGACCGATGGGCTTGGCCAGACGATCGTGCGGCCAGGCCTCGGCTGGGCGTTGAACTCAAGCACCTCGGTCTGGCTCGGATACGGCTGGATTCGGGATTTCGACTATTTCCCGAATGGGTCTGATCGTGACGAAGATCGGATCTGGCAGCAGTTGCTCTGGAACGGTTCGGTTTCCAAATGGAGCGTGCAAAGCCGCACTCGCCTTGAACAGCGATTCGTTGAGGGAGGCGATGATGTGGGCTGGCGCCTTCGCGAATTCGTGAAGGTCGTCTATCCCTTGATCGCCTCGGAGAGGTTGCGCTTTGCCGCCTACGAGGAGGTCTTCTTTAATCTGAACTCGACCGATTGGGGGGCTCAAGCGGGCTTCGACCAGAATCGGCTGTTTCTGGGCCTCAACGTGCCGCTTGATTCAGATCAGAAGATCCAAGCAGAACTGGGTTATCTGAACCGGTATGCCGAGCCCGACGACGCAGCCGGGGGGGCGATGGACCACCTGATCTCATTCAACTTGCTGCTGAATTATTGATCCGAGTCCGAGTTCAGGGGCAAAAGGAAAGAGAAGCGGCTTCCGATTCCGAGGATGCTCTCGACGCGAAAGCTCGCCGAATGGCTTTCGAGGATGCCCCGGCTCGCCGCGAGCCCAAGGCCGCGACCTGCAAACTTCGTGGTGAAGAAGGGGTCGAATACCTGGTTGATGACGAGCGGATTGATCCCGCATCCATCGTCACTGACCTGAACATAGAGGCCGACGTCGGCTGGATCGCCGTACTCGACCGACGCCTCCGCATGGGGCATACGATCCGGTTGCCCGATTCCCGAGGTGACCGTGATGGTGCCGGGTTTTTCGCCGAGGGCATCGGCTGAATTCATCAGGAAATTCATCACCACTTGGCGCAGCTCCGGTGCACCGGCCCGGACAAGAGGAAGGTTGGGGTGAAGGCGGAAGTCGAGTTTGACGTGCCCAGGGAAAGACACTGCGCTCAGTTCACCGACTTCGCGGACCAATTCTCCGAGGTTGATGGTCTCCCGTTCGAATGAGGCCTTCCCCGCGTATGCGATGAGTTGACGTGTTCGCTCGCTAGCCTGAAGGGCGGCCCCCTCGAGTTCCTCGAGGGAAGTCGAAGAATCGGCGTCATCATCGAGGTTTTCGCGAATCAACTCGGCGTTGCCCACGATGGTCGCTAAGAGATTGTTGAACTCGTGAGCGATGCCATCCGCGAGAATCCCCAGCCCCTCCAGTTTCTGATTTTGAATCATCAGTTGAGTCTCGGCTCGGGGTTTGGTGACGTCGATGAAACGCCACGTGCGGCCCTCTAGTCCGTGGGGTGTCGAAACTCGAAAGGTTTGAACTTCGAGGATCCTTCCATCGGTGAGCGTGCAGTCGGCGCTTTGGGTGGCGAACCCAGTCCTGGGCCCAAATGTCTCCGCATCGAAGAGACGATGCGGGGCTGGGAGACTCCCGATCTGGTCGCTGAGTACTTGTGCGAGCTGGTCGGTATGGGTGGGGATGGACTCTTCGGCGAGACCCCACATGGTTCGCAGCGCTTGGTTGGTATACGTAATCTGTCCGGAGTCGTCCTCGACCAGAAGACCGTTGCCGCTGGATTGACCGATGGCCTCAAGCAGTCCAAGGCGTCTCGCCCCCTCGCGATGCGCATTTCGGAGCGCCGTCTGGTCGCGGAGTCGAAGGCATACGCCGACTTGTCTTCCGCTGGATTCGATGACGCCCGAAGTCTCGATGACGAACCACTTTTCTTCGCCGGAGGGCGAAGTGACAAGGTGGTCGCTGGGTTCCGTGATCGGCAGAGTTCGGCTGGGTTCAGGTAGGCGGAAAGTCGTTGCACTGGCTTCAAAAAGAGGGTCCACGCTCGCCCCCGCCTGGAGAAAGCTCGAGCCAAAGAAGGCCTCTGCCGCTGGGTTGGCGTAGAGAATTCTCCGATATCGCGAAATAATCACGATGGCATCGAGGTCCGTATTCAAGAGACTGGGTAAAGAAACCTGCTCGAGCGTGAAGAGGCCCCTTTTTCGGACGGCGTAGAGAAGGATCGCACTGCTGATCGCAAAGCCGAGAGCAGTGGGGTCATAGGAGAGAACGAACGGGCTCATGACGTACGTCATGTTGAGAATCAGTGGGATCAAAATGGCGCCGACCAAAAACCGACAATGGGAACGTATGGTCGGGTCCTTCTCAAGGAATGCACCTCGGCTATGCAATATGACGGTTCCAAGCAGGGCGAGGTAATTGACTGCGGCTGTCAGATACCAGAGTGGGCCATAGCTGCTGCGGCTTTCTGGGTGGCTTTCGAAAAAGGCCCCGTGAATCGGATTGGTGAGCAGCGCGACCCAAAGGATGGCGTTGATCCCGATAAGCCAGCGCACATCGAAACGACTACAAACGCTCGAGTAGCCGGAAATTTGCGAAAAGCGACAACTGAAAACCCACCACGCGGGCGTGATACAGAGCAGGCCCGTGTAGGCCAAAAACATTCCAACTTCGCGCACTGCTTTGTGATCAGGCCATTGATTGGCGATCAGATCGCCCACAGAGAAAAGAAGAGCTGCGCCAAAGGCCAGAGGAAGGGAGGGCCATAGGACCGAAGGGGGCCGTCGGTAGAAGATGTGGGTGCCGAGGCCGAGGAGCAAAATGATCGAAAGCGCTGTTGCGATTTGCCAACCCGGCACACGAGCCTCCGAAATCGAGGGATCGCCAGCGTAGCGGTTCGCGAATCAGTATTTCGCGCAATTCGATGCTCTGGGAGTAATGGGATCGGCGACTAGGCCTTTTCCCCTAGTGGGTGCTCCCGAGGGTGCCCCATCATGCGAGAGGCCGGGTCGAACGATCAGTCATTATTAAGGGACCGCTCGGAAGGTGTGTGGCACTGCATGATCTTCTTTGTTGCCAGGCGCCTCAGCTGGCCTCTGGCGGATGGTGGGATTGAAGCTTCAGAGAGCAGGAAAGTCTTTGCGTGGGTGCAGGCCGCCCTCGTCATCGGTCACCGCAGTGAAGCCTGCTAGATCGCTCAAGGGGCGACCCTCTGCATCGAGAATTTCCGCGCCGATTGCGGCGAGGGTGGAGTGAAGGCCTCGGTATAGACCGTGCGCGTGAATGATCTGGCCGATTTCGCCCGCGGCGTCGTGCTGATCGAATTCGGTTTGCAGGACTTGAACGGCCTCGAGATGTTGGCCCGCATCCAGTTTGACCAGTCCTTGTAGGAGGGCTTGTTCCCGCGGCGGGAAGCCTGGGTCCTTGGGCGAGGTCACCCGAGCGGCCTGCTCGTCGGTCAGTCCTTGACGAAGCCCCGCTTCGTCTCGTGAAACCGTTCAGGTGTGACAATCGTGTTGGAAGGCAGAGTGAAGGCGAATAATTTCCAACGTCCGCAAAGAAAGAGTCCAGTGCTGGCGGAGCGTCTGGTGGGCTTGAACGAACATCATGAGAATGGGTCCCGGAACGCCCTCAAGCTTGATGCGAAATCCTCCCGGCTGCATCGCGACTCCTTTCTCGTTACAGGTCGTTTTTCTTTTTAGGGGTCGCTGCGATGATCTGGCCCCCCTTTGCGTAGGCTTTTTTTCGTTCTCGGCTCCAGCGGTCAATTTCGCTTTTCGGTACGCCGTGGGCGAGCCCACGCTCGACGCCTGGCCGTTCTCGAACCCGACCCAGCCAATCCAACACCCGTGGCCAACCGGTGATGTCGACCTTGCTCCATTTGTAACCCCGAATCCAGGGAAAAAGCGCGATATCAGCGATTGTAAAATCGTGGCCGCACATAAACGGGTGGGTCTTCAGCTGATAGTCGATGACCGAAGTCAGGCGCAGTGATTCCGTGCCGAACCGTTCCAGTGGGTGTGCTTTGGCGGAGTCGGGAAGATCATCCATGTACCGCGTGTAGCTGAGTTTATTCCCAAAGGCGGGACCGACGTTGGCGGCCTGCCAGTAGACCCACGGAAGAACATCCCAGCGCTTTTCGCCGGCGGGAAGAAGGGGGCTTGGAAAACGCTCAGCCAGATACTGAAGGATGGCGCAGCTTTCGATCACCGAACGCGAACCGTCCTGAAGGACTGGAATCTTTTGATTGGGATTCCGGTCCGTGAAGGCCTCCGTCTTGTGCTCCCCTTGGGCGAGATTCACGGTGTGGATCCGGAGGTCGCTCAGAGCATGACCCGCTTCGCGTAGTTCCTCGATGAGGATCGTGACTTTCCAGCCGTTAGGGGTTGGGGATGTCCAGAGGTCCATCGAGTCGGGGTCCTGGAGGCAAGGGGCAGGTTGGATTTGTCATCTTCGTGCGGCGAGCCCGAAGCGTAACCCGCTCGGAGTGCGCCTCCCAGCGCTGGCTGAATCGGCGCCTCGGATGGGGTGAGCCGGGTGGGGAAGTGTCCCGTGCCGACAAGGTCCTGAACCTTGTTATCGTGATGACTTCTGGATCTGCCGTCGAGGAGCCCTTAGACCGTGAGGGCTCCGCGTGAGAGAGGAGAGCATCATGGGAAAACCGGTTTGTCTGGTGGTTGGGGCCGGCGCGGGAATCGGGGGAAATGTCGCGCGGCGTTTTGCTCGGGAGGGGTACCACGCTGTCTTGTGCCGCCGAAGCGATGAGGCCGGCCTCGAGTCTCTGGTTGAGACAATTCGCGGGGAGGGCGGTGAGGCAACGGGCCAGTTGCTGAATGTCGCGGAACCGGACGGGCTCGAGGAACTCGTTGCTCGGGTGGAGGTCGAGATCGGTCCGATCGACCTAGCCGTTTACAACCTGGGTGCCCAGGTGGGGGATCGAACGCTCGAGAATACCCCATACAAGACTTTCGAATTGGGTTGGCGCATGGGCACCTTCGGCCTTTTTCGACTGGCTTCGTGCCTTTTTCCCGCGATGGTGGAAAGGGGAGGCGGGACCCTGCTCGTCACGTCAGCGACCGCAGCGGTGCGGGGCAACGCGGGGCAGCACTCCCATGCCGCCGCGATGGGTGGTCGACGGATGCTCTGTCAGAGCCTCAATGCTGAATTTGCAAAGCAGGGCATTCACATTGCCCACATCTTGATTGATGGCGCCGTCGATGCTCCGGATACGCTCGGAAAGATGCTGGGCCCCGAAATTTTTGAAAAGCTGAGAGCCACCCGAGGCCGTGAGCACGATGGTCTCTTGCTGCCGGAGCAAATTGCGGACGCTTACTTTTTTATCGCGCAACAGCACCGGTCCACGTGGACCCACGAAATGGACCTTCGCGCTTTTTCGGATCGCGCTTGGTGGAATCACTGATCGAGAGGCGATCGATCAATCAATTTTCAAGAGCTCGATATCGAACACCAAGAGCCCGCCAGGCCGCCCCCCGCCCGGATTTTTTCCATAAGCGAGATCTGCGGGAATCCAGAA
>NHEP01000238.1 GCA_002171515.1 bacterium TMED88
AAGGGCTGGTGGGAACGGTTCGGGGTCAGGCTCAGATCGGCATGGATTTCGTCGGAGACGACAATCCAGTCGTTCCGCAGGGCGCACTCCGCCAAAGCTTCCAGCTCACTTGAATCGAGGATGCGGCCTGTCGGGTTGTGGGGATGACACAGGAGCAAAAGGCGCGTATTCGGCTGAATGCATTGCTTGAGCGCGTCGAAGTCAATTTCGTAGCGATCCGGTCCTTGGATCCATGGGCAGGCATCCAGGCGGCGACCGGTCGACGTGACGGCTCTCAAGAAGGGCGGGTAGATGGGCGTTTGGACGAGTACGCCTTCCCCGGGTCGTGTGCAGCTGAAGACCGCCGCTTCGAGCCCTTGGACGACGTTGACCAGCGGATGAACGTGCTGGGGGTCGACCGACCAGCCGAAATGGTCGAGCAGACGTTGGATCAAAGCTCTGCGCAGCCGATTTGAAATCGGCACGTTGTGATAACCCAACTGACTCCGAGAAACGAGATGTGTGAGCGCGTCGCGAATCGGCTGCGCAACGGGGAAATCCATTTCGGCGACCCAGGCCGGCAAGACGTCCCGCCCATATCGGCGCCACTTGATCCCTGCGGACTCTCGAAGGTTCTCGATTGAGAGCTCGTCTAAACGGCTGCGGAGGTCGATGTCGAGTTGGTCGGTTTCCCTCACGCGCTCGCTGCACCCCTAGCCAGTTGTTTTCCCTTATAGAACGGAGTCGACCTCACGGCGAGTGAACAACATGAAAGTGACGTTGTCCTCTACGTCGCAGTCTTCGGTTTCTTCTTCGACCGAGACGAACTCGTGAAGCTCCGAGTGGAAATAAAACGCATTGAGGTCTAGAAGGTTGGCCATCGTGACCAGGATGGGTTGCGACCATACGGTCCAATCTCGATAGCCGAAGAGTTGACGCTCTTTCTTCTTTGTCGAGGCGGTGAGATGAAAATGCATCAGGTTCGTGAACGGGTTGGGCTCACCGTCATGGTCTTCGACGAGTTCGGCCTCAAAGCCTGCGGCTTTCATTTCGGGCCGTGTCATGTCGTCGGTTCCGCCCATGTCGGTCACCATGGCGAGCTGGGGTGTCTCCAGCATAAAATAATCGACATTGCGAGTGGCCACGTCCATCAATCGAAAAAGCTGCTTCGCATCAAAAAGGTGGTGGCTTTGCTTTCCGATATAGCTCAGGCTTTCTCCCGAAGAAAAAGCTTTGATATTTGACCAGACTTCTTCGTTGAGAACGTCTGCGACGAGGTACTGCTTCTCTGTTTCGGGCAGCCAGCGCTGTGCGAGGACTCTTTGCTGCGCTTGTTCGTCTAAGTCAATCATCGCGTATCGAAAATCAGGGAAACGAAAGTGACCCTGGTAGCAGAACTCGGCCGTACCCGACATCGGCTCAACGATTGTCCGAACGTTTTGGCAGAGCTCGGTGGCGATGAAGTCCTCCACGCTGAAGTCGAAGGTGCCCAACACCGAGCTATATACGGCGTAGGGGTCCAAGCCATCAAGCCCATTGTCCTTGAAGGCTTCGATATAATCGTAGTTCTCGACAAACGGGGAGTCGTAACTTTTCATCCACCCCAGCTCTGAAAAATCGTGAAAGCCCGATCGGGCGACGCTTTGCCAGTATTCGAGGCGGTGTTTTTTCTTTTCGAACTCGACATTGTTGGCCTTGAAGCCGCGGAGAACGCAGGCGTGCAGCCTTTTTAGGACTTTCTCGCGGGCGTCGATTTCAAGGACGTCAAGTCGCGCGTTGGATTGCAGCCGGATCCAGTCGGGCTTTTCTTTCCGGCCCGACTCGATCTGTGCGAGCAACTTTTCAAGCGCAGCGAATGAGTTGACTACGCGGGTTTTGTGCTCGATCTCCATAAAGGCTCCCGATGACGCTTTGGCGCATGGATGCTGTCCGGGGGGCGTCGAACAGTATCGTAAGCCAAGGCGCCGCGCGCCTGTTCGAATCAAGCTTTTCCCCAATAGAGGCAAAGTTTGTGGTGAGAGTGCGGCCGAATCGGGTCGCCGAGAGCGAGGAGGGGTGGTTGGTCCAGTTACATCCAGGGCGGGGTGGGCAGGCCTTTGGATGCGAGGAACTCAGGATTGAAAAGCTTGCTCTGATACCGTGTCCCACTGTCGCAAAGGATCGTCACGATGGTTTTTCCTGGACCCAAGTCGTGGGCGAGGCGGATCGCTCCGGCCACATTGATCCCCGAAGAGCCCCCGACGCAAAGCCCTTCCTGCTCCAAGAGGTCAAATGCAACAGGCAGCCACTCGACATCGGGAATGCAATAGGGGGCGTCGACCTTCATGCCTTCGATGTTCTGTGTGATTCTGCCCTGACCAATCCCTTCGCTGATACTGCTTCCCGAACTCGCCAGCTTGCCTTGGGTGTAGTAGCTGTAAATGGCCGCGCCTTCGGGGTCTGCTAGGCCAATCTGGATTTCTGGATTTTTCTCCTTCAGATAGCTTGAGACTCCGCGTAGCGTGCCGCCAGTGCCGACGGCGCATACGAAACCGTCGATCTGTCCCTGAGTCTGGTCCCATATTTCGGGCCCCGTCATGGCGTGATGGCCTCGCCAATTGGCCTCATTGTCGAACTGATTGGCCCAAATGGCCCCGGAGGCCTCGGTCTCGGCGAGGGATTCGGCAAGGCGCCGCGAGACATGAACGTAGTTCTCGGGGTTTTTGTACGGAACGGCTGGGACTTCGCGGAGATCTGCTCCGCACAATCGAAGCATGTCCTTTTTTTCTTGGCTCTGGGTATCGGGGATCACAATCACTGTGCGGTAGCCAGAAGCGTTGCCCACGAGGGCCAGCCCGATGCCGGTATTGCCGGCGGTCCCCTCGACGATGACACCCCCAGGACGCAGCAAGCCTTTTTCTTCCGCGTCTTGGACGATGAAGAGGGCGGCTCGATCTTTGACCGATCCGCCTGGATTGAGAAACTCCGCCTTCGCCAAAATTTCACACCCGGTTTCCTCGGATGCTTTACGGAGCCGGATGAGGGGTGTGTTCCCGATGGTGTCAATGAAACCATTTCGGACTGTCATGGGGATTCCTCACTCGCTCAAGACTGTACAGGCTCGCTTGGGCGGTGCGCGGGGCCGGTCAGCGCCTTGGTCGCAGTCGAACTCAACTGCTTCGGCGTTGCAGGGCGGTTGGTCGTCCATCGGCGGTGGGTTGGTACCAGACGTCAAAGTCGTCGACGGCGATTTGCCAATCTCGCTCGGGGTCGTCGCTCTGGATCTCAAAGGCATCGAATCCGCAGCGGTGCATGAACAGCAGGTGTTCGAGGAGAACGTCGCCGACCGCACGCAGTTCTCCCTTAAAGGCATGGCGTTCACGAAGCACGCGGGCGCTGCTGTAGGCTCGCCCATCCTTGAAGCCTGGGAAATCCAGGGCAATCAATGTCAAGTGGTCGAGATCGCCGGCGAGAGACTCGGGATCGTCATCGCTCTGGAGTCGGACGCCGACGGCATCCGCGCGGGCAATCAATGATTCTCGGTCCTGTTGCCAGCGGGAGAGGTCCACGACGACTGGGCCGGTCTCCGGCAAAACTTCATCCCCGTCGATTCGCTGCCATGCATCGTCGACGCTTTTACCGCCCTTGAGTAGTGCCATCGTAGGCTGCCTCCTTAAAGGGTGCTGGGCCGAGTCTGCGATAGGTTTCAATAAAGCGTTCCCCATCTTCTCGGAGCGACACGTACGCATCAACGATCCGCTCGATCGCGTCGATGATGCCGTCCTCATCGAAGCCCGGGCCGAGAATCTTACCCAGAGAGGCATCGGCCTCGGCGCTTCCGCCAAGCATCAATTGGTAGAGCTCGCTGTTTTTCTTGTCGACTCCGACGATCCCGATGTTGCCGACATGGTGATGGCCGCAGGCGTTGATGCAGCCCGACATATTGACATAGATTTCGCCGATCTCTTGCTGTCGAGATGTGTCGGCGACCCGAGCCGAAAGTTTTTCCGCCAGAGGAATGGACCGGGCGTTGGCTAGTGAACAGTAGTCGAGGCCAGGGCAGCAGATGGTGTCGCTGATCAGGCCGTGGTTGGCCGTCGCCAGGCCTGCCGAAATAAGCGCCTCCCACAGGGTAAAGACGTCCTCCTGCCGAACATCCGTGAGCACGAGGTTCTGGTTGTGGGTGACGCGCAGCTCGCCGAAGCTGAACCGGTCCGCCAAGTCGGCCATGACTTCCATCTGCCCTGAAGAGATATCACCTGGGGCTCGGCCAATCGGCGTACAGGAAACATTTACGATGGCGTAGCCGGGTTGCTTGTGGTCCGCGAGTTGCTGATCCGCCCAAGTCGCGAAGTCCTGATTTTGAGTTCTCTTGGCGAGGTACGCCGCGCTTTCGGCAGGCAAACTCTCGTACGGAGGCGGCTCAAAATGGGTTCGAATGCGTTCGATTTCCTCGTCGGGAAGAGTGAGGGCGCCTTCCCTGATTCGCTCCCATTCCTCTTCGACTTGCCGTCCGAATTCGTCCAGCCCCATTTCGTGAACGAGAATCTTAATCCGCGCTTTGTACTTGTTGTCTCGTCGCCCGAGTTGGTTGTAGATCCTGAGGATTGCCTCGCAGTACGAAAGGAGATCCCGGGTGGGCAAGAAGGCGCGAATTGATTCTCCGACAAAAGGCGTGCGACCGAGTCCGCCTCCCACGAAAACTTCGAAGCCAGCCTCTCCGGCTTCGTTTCGATATAGCCGCAGCCCGATATCGTGGACCTTGACCGCGGCTCGATCGTTGTCAGATCCGGTTACAGCGATTTTGAATTTTCGCGGCAGGTAGCTGAATTCAGGGTGCAGGCTCGACCATTGACGAATGATCTCGCAATAGACTCTCGGATCTTCGACCTCATCCGCTGCAACACCGGCGTACTCATCGGCAGTCGTGTTCCGAATGCAGTTGCCACTGCTTTGAATTCCATGCATCTCGACTGAGGCCAGCTCGAGAAGAATCTCGGGCATGTCTTCAAGTCGAATCCAGTTGAACTGCATGTTTTGACGGGTCGTCCAATGCCCGTAGTCCTTGTCATAGGTTCGCGCGATGTGGGCAAGCTTTCGCAACTGCCGACTTGAGAGCACGCCATAGGGAACGTTGATCCGAAGCATGTACGCATGGAGTTGTAGGTACAGGCCATTCTTAAGCCGAAGAGGGAGGAATTGATCCTCGGTCAGTTCGCCAGCCAGACGGCGCTCGACTTGGCGAGCAAATTGCTTGGCTCTCTGGGTGACGAGGGCCTGATCGAATTCGTCGTAGCGATACATCGCTCTAATTCCCTGCCTGTTTGCCCAGATCCTTGCGGATGGTCGGGCCCAACGCCCGGATGGCTTCTCGCATTTTGATGGGCGTCAGAACGCCCTCTCTCATTTCCACCTCAATCAACGAGGCGCCGACTATTTCTTGATTGGCTTCAGCGGCTTCGGCGACGGCCAGCAGTTCCGCTGCGTGGGTCTCATCCGAGGCCGGAGAGCAGTCTTGGACCTGCACAACCCATTGCTTTTCGTTTCCGAGGAAGACGACCAAGCCATCGCGGAGTCGATTGGCGATGACGATCTGAGACATGGCGAGGACACCTTTTTTCGAGACCGATGATGGGTCAGGGGATGGATCGTCACCGGGGCCGGACCCCGGGGGTGCTGACGCTGGATCTTTTCCTCGGCGGCGCGAAGGGCCCCTGGCCGAGGGCCCCGGAAGAACCTCGAGAATCCACACAATTCCGATCAGCTATTTGATCGCAGCCAGCGCCGGTAGGTTAAGCAGCACCGCGGTTTGTCGCAACGGTGGATTCGAAAAGCCCGGGGGGAAATTTGATGAACCTGTCAAGGTCCGGCCTCGCCCGCTGGCGGTTCTGAGGGGCAATTTTGGATGCTGGGGGGCCCTGATACGACGTTGCGATTTGAATTCGGAGGCCGGCCAGGGGGCCAAAGTTGATAGGCCATAATACTGTCGGGCCACTCGACGACGGACCGTCGTGGGGCGAGGGGGGGGTGACTTGATCTTCGGCGCTTTGGATGACGCTCCGCGTTTCGAGCTCTTCGGCCCGGCTCATTGGGTGACGCTCCTCGCGATCGCAGTGATGGTTCTGGCGGTTCCGCTGTGGGCCCGGCGCCTTGATGTGCGCGGACAAGATCGCGTGGCCTGGTGGATTGCGATTTTGATTTTGGTGGAGGAGCTGGTGATCAAGATTCCCGTGCGGGTCGGGATATTTGATTTTCCTCTGGCGGAGGAATTGCCCCTTCACCTGTGTCGGCTCGGCGCGATCGCTGGGGCCTGGCTCTTGATGACCCGCTCTGAATGGGCTTTTGATCTGGTTTACTTTTGGGCATTGGGGGGCGGGCTGCTTGCCCTGCTGACCCCAGATATCCGAATCGCTCCGCCGCATATCATCTACGGGCTGTTCTATTCCGGACACGCGCTTGAAATTTTGGCGGTCGTCTATGCCATGGTGGTGTTCGGGATGCGGCCGCATTTCCGCTCTGTAATTCGGTGCGCCGCCGCGACCCAATTGCTGGTCTTATTTTTATATCCGCTGAATGTTTGGCTCGGAAGCAACTATCTTTTTCTCAATAAGCCGCCGGGCGAGGCTTCGATTTTGGATCAGCTTGGATCCGGCTGGGTCTACCTCGCGCAGATGGAGCTGGTGGCTGCGTTTTTCATTTTGGGTTTTTACCTGCCATTCTGGCTGTGGGATATCCGGGTCAGCTTTTGGCGCACTTTTGCTCCGCGACGTCGCTCCCAGCGAATCGGCTAGTTCTGATGTCGCGAGTGGGGCAATTGACGAACGGACTTCCGCAGGGATCGCGATGAGCCGCGGAGTTCCTGTGTCCGTACTGGCACAATTCGGTGAAATACTTTTCTCTACATGGCGTCTGTCCTACATGTGGGGGTGTTGCGCCGAAGGGGCCGAGAGATGCTCGGATTCTCTTGCGGATTTTTTTGATCAGATTACTGGAGTTTGCGGATGCTGTTTACTGTCCTGTACGAGATCCCGATGGAAACGCTTAGAGAATGTCAAGACCGCTTCATGAACGAGGAAGAAAAGTGGCACGGCGTGAAGCTGCACCATCGCCTCCATCACGCCCATGGCAACACCGGCGTTATCATCATCGAAAGCGATGATGTTCAGGCAATCGGGCGCTGGGCCAATCAATGGACAGACCTACTGTCTTTGGAAATTACGCCTGCGTATGACGACGAAGGCGTCAGGGCGGTTCTGTCGGATTAACCGTGAAGGAATTCGGGGCTCGGGTCTTTCGTTTAAAAAGAGGACCCGAGCCAGCGGCGAATTTAATTCTTGGGCGTGTAGCCGAGGTTGGGTGCCAGCCAGCGCTCTAACTCCTCAATCGGCATCGCTCGTCGCTCCGCATAGTCCGCCACCTGGTCTTTGCCAATTCTTCCGATTGAGAAATAGCGGGCATCGGGATGCGCAAAGTAGAGCCCGCTGATGCTGGCCGCGGGCCGCATTGCGCAGCTTTCGGTGAGTTCCAGGCCAATCTGCGGGGCATTGAGGAGTTCGAAAAGCATCTGCTTGGGGGTATGGTCCGGGCACGCGGGGTACCCGAAAGCGGGGCGGATTCCGCGGTATTTCTCCGCGATTAACGCCTCAATGTCGAGCTCGCTCGCGGGTTCATAGCCCCATTCCCTTCGGACCCTTTGATGGAGCCACTCGGCCAGCGCCTCCGCCATGCGATCCGCCAGTGCCTTGACCATGATGGAGCGGTAATCGTCACCCTCTTGTTCATATTGGTCCGCGAGTTCTTCGGCGCCCAGTCCGGCCGTCACGGCGAACGCACCGACGTAGTCGGTTAGCCCAGAATCTTTGGGCGCAACAAAATCGGCCAAGCTCCGATTCGGCGCTCGTCCAGTTGAGGCGGCCTGCTGCCGAAGCATCGCGAAGCGGGCTCTTTCCTGTGTGAGGTCGCCGCCTTCGTAGAGGACGACGTCGTCCCCTTCGGATTGAGCCGGCCAGATTCCGTAAACGCAGCGCGCCGCGATCTTTTGGCCATCGATGATCTCATCCAGCAGCGTTTGCCCCTGCTCGAAGAGATCGCGCGCAGCTTCTCCCACTTTCGGATCGTTCAGGATTTTTGGGTACCGCCCCCGAAGGTCCCACGCGGAGAAGAAAAAGGTCCAATCGATATAGGGGCGAATTTCATCAAGCGAGATGTTTTCAAGAACCTGAATCCCGACCGTCTCGGGTTGAGGGATGTGGTCCTGGCTCCATTCGAATTGGGGGCCTCGATTTCGGGCTTCGCTGAGTGAAAGAAGCGGACGATCTTGCTTAGCCTCATGGAGCGCGCGAAGCTTTTCTTGTTCTTCTCGATTGTTTTGATCGAGCTCGACGCGACTTTTTTTGTCCAGCAGTTTGGCGACGACATTCACTGCCCGGGAGGCGTCTGTCACGTGAACAACGCTGTGGGGGTAAGCCGGCGCGATCTTGACGGCTGTGTGTTGGCGACTGGTGGTCGCCCCGCCGATGAGCAAGGGCAGGTCGAAGCCGCGGCGTTCCATCTCTCGGGCCACNGAAACCATTTCGTCGAGGGAGGGCGTGATCAGCCCAGAGAGGCCGATGGCTTGAACATCGGACTCGATGGCTGCGTCAAGGATCTGTGCGGAGGGAACCATGACGCCCAGATCGATGATTTCATAGTTGTTGCACCCGAGGACCACGCCCACGATGTTTTTCCCGATATCGTGGACATCGCCTTTGACCGTAGCCATCAGGATTCGACCGCGGTTACTGCCTGCTTGCTTTTCAGATTCTAGGAAGGGCTCAAGGTAGGCGACCGCCTTCTTCATGACCCGAGCGCTTTTGACGACTTGCGGAAGAAACATTTTGCCCTCGCCGAATAGGTCGCCGACGACACTCATTCCGTCCATTAGGGGGCCTTCGATCACGTGAAGGGGCCGTTCAAGCTTTTGGCGAGCTTCTTCGGTGTCCGGCTCAATGAAATCGGTGATGCCGTGGATCAGGGCATGTGAAAGTCGCTGTTCTACGGGGTTCTCGCGCCAGGAAAGATCCACCTCCGCTTTGCGGGCCCCGCCCTTCACGTTTGCAGCGAATTGGATCATTCTTTCCGTCGCATCTTCTCGGCGATTAAAAAGGATGTCCTCGACGTGCTCGAGGAGGTCTTTTGGAATGTCTTCGTATACCCCGAGTTGGCCTGCGTTCACGATGCCCATGTCCATGCCGGCTTTTTGTGCGTGGTAGAGGAAGGCCGTATGGATCGCTTCGCGGACGCGGTCGTTGCCGCGGAAAGAGAAGGAGAGATTCGAGACGCCGCCCGAAACGTGGGTGCCTGGGCAACGCTCCCGGATGATCCGTGTTGCTTCGATAAAATTGTTTGCGTAGTCGGAGTGTTCTTCCATTCCCGTGGCGATAGCGAGAATGTTGGGGTCGAAGATGATGTCCTCCGGGGGGAAGTCTGCTTTTTCGACGAGAAGTCGGTAGGACCGTTCGCAGATTTCAACCTTTCTTTCGGTCGTGTCGGCTTGACCTGTCTCGTCAAAGGCCATGACGACCACACCTGCGCCATATTTTCGGATGAGGCGGGCTTTTTCGAGGAAGTCCTCCTCGCCTTCTTTGAGGGAGATTGAATTGACGACGCCTTTCCCTTGAACGCATCGGAGTCCTGCCTCAATGACGGACCATTTCGAACTGTCAATCATGATGGGGATTCGGGCGATTTCGGGTTCTGAGGCGACCAAGTTCAAGAACCGGGTCATGGCCGCTTCGGAGTCGAGCATGCCTTCGTCCATGTTGACGTCGAGCAGGTTGGCGCCACTGCGGGACTGCTGGAGGGCGACCTCAAGAGCGGCCTCGTAGTCATCGGACTTGATCAGTTTTCGAAAACGCGCGGAGCCCGTCACGTTGGTGCGCTCACCGATCATCTGAAAGTTGGCCTCAGGGGTGATGGTCAGACTCTCCAGTCCAGAAAGGTGAGTGGGCGATATGTCCGCCGAGTCGGGAAGGGGGCGTCCTGGAAGGCCTTCAACGCGTTCCGCGATGGCTCGAATATGGTCAGGCGTTGTGCCGCAACACCCTCCAACCGCATTGACAAGTCCGCTGCGGGCAAACTCGGCCACTAGGTCGCCGGTTGTTTCCGGGGCTTCATCGTATTCACCGAAGGCGTTGGGGAGGCCAGCATTCGGGTAAGCGGATACGCGACAGGTGGCGATGCGAGCGAGCTCTGCCACATGGGGCCTCATGTCGACGGCTCCGAGGGAACAATTGACGCCCACTGACAGGGGCTGAGCGTGGGCGACTGAGTACCAGAAAGCATCAACGGTTTGCCCGGAAAGCACTCGGCCGCTGGCGTCCGTGATGGCGACAGAGATCATCAGCGGCCATCTACGCTCGCGAGCCGTGTAGACTTCTTCGATCGCGACCAAGGCCGCTTTCGCGTTCAGGGTATCGAAGATGGTCTCCACAAGAAGGATGTCGGCCCCGCCGTCGAGAAGCCCCTCCACGGCTTCCCGGTAGGCGTCTCGCAGTTCGTCGAAGGTGAGATTCCGAGCCCCGGGATCGCTGACGTCGGGGGAAATCGACAGGGTCTTCGGGGTGGGCCCGAGGGCTCCGGCGACGAGGCGTGGCTTATTGGGATTTTGGGCCGTGAATCGGTCCGCGGCCCGTCGGGCAAGACGGGTTGACTCGACGTTGAGTTCGTAACAAATCGACTCAAGCGCGTAGTCAGCTTGCGCGATGCGATTGGCACCAAAGGTGTTGGTTTCGATGATATCGGCACCCGCTTCTAAGAAGGCGGAGTGGATTTCTTCGATCACGTCCGGGCGGGTCAGGCTCAGTAATTCGTTGTCCCCGGCAAGGTCTTGCTCGGCTTCAACAAAACGGGTGCCGCGAAAGTCTCTTTCTTCGAGACCGTAGGACTGAACCATCGTCCCCATAGCCCCGTCGATCACAAGAACGCGTTCGTCAAAAAGGCGTTCGATTTGCTCGGGATCCATGGGGGCCAGCGGGGCTTGACTCATCGGACATGTCCTTGGTGGGGCCAGTTTGGGACCTGGCGTTGCGATCAGTTGAGGCGTGTGCCACGCGAGGGGGGGGGCGAGATTGGCGTGGGTGCTCCGGAGCCGGAGCCTAACCGCTAGATCAGCTTATCTCAATGGATAGATCAATTGAGGGGGAGGCGATATTCCCGGGGGGAAAAAATCTGCCCCGTAAATGGCTCCGCTGGGTTGCTCTTGGGACCACAGTGTCCAAAATTGGGCCCGCTCTTTCCACTCTCTCATCGGAGAAACGCATGGCGACTCAGACCCACGAATTCCAAGCCGAGGTGAAGAAGCTCCTCGACCTGATGATTCACTCCCTTTACTCCAACAAAGACGTCTTTCTGAGGGAGTTGATTTCTAACGCCTCCGATGCGTTGGATCGCAGACGATTTGAGGGCTTGACCGACGCCGGCCTGCAAGACGATGCCGAGCCCACCGTTCGGCTGATCGCTGATCCCGAGGCGCGAACCCTCGTCATCGAGGACAACGGGATCGGAATGACGAGCGAGGAGCTCGTTGAAAACCTCGGCACCATCGCTCGCTCGGGCACGCTCGAATATCTGAAGAAAGTGGAGCAGGGGGAGGCGGGACCGCCCGAACTGATTGGCCAATTCGGGGTGGGCTTCTACGCCTGTTTCATGGTGGCGGATCGAGTTGAGGTCGTCAGTCAGAAGGCGGGGGCCGATCAGGCAGCGTGTTGGAAAACGGATGGTTCGGGCACCTACACCCTCGAAGACGCCGAGCGAGATGGTCCCGGGACGACAATTACATTGCACTTAATCGATGTCGACGGCGACGAGGGGATCTCCGATTACACCGATGAGTGGGTTCTGCGATCGATCGTGAAGCGCTACTCGGATTTCGTTGCGCATCCCATTCGTTTGACAGTATTCAAGAAGGAAGGCGAGGACAGCGTCGCGGAACCGGTGGTCATTGAGGAGCCGCTGAATTCGATGAAAGCGATTTGGACTCGGCCGAGCTCTGAGGTGACCGAGGAGGAGTTTGGGGAGTTCTACGCTCACATTACTCACGACCACAACGCACCCCTGCTGCACGTTTCGACAACGCTTGAGGGGACTTTTGAAGCGCGGGGTTTGCTGTATATCCCTTCCGTGGCGCCTTTCGATCTTTACCATCGAGAAATGGCCCATCGAGGTATCCAGCTCTACGTCCGTCGGGTCTTTATCATGGACGAATGTCGAGATCTGATGCCCGACTACCTGCGCTTCGTGAAAGGTGTGGTTGACGCCGAAGATCTTTCATTGAATGTCTCTCGCGAGATGCTTCAACAGAGCAAGCCCATCCAAGTTATTCGCAAGCACCTCGTGAAGAAGACTCTCGAAGAGCTTGGTCGACTAATGAAGGAAGACGAAGAAAAGTACATCGGATTCTGGGCGCAGTTTGGCCCGGTCTTAAAAGAAGGCCTGCTGTCCTTCGAAGAAAAGAAGGATCGAATTCTGGACCTCGTTTACGCACACTCGACCAACGAGGAAGACGCTTTGACGTCGCTGTCTGCCTACGTGGAACGGATGAAGGATGATCAAGAGGCGATTTACTACATGGCGGGTCCGTCTCGAGAGGTTTTGGCCGGGTCACCGCATCTCGAGGCGTTTCGGGCCAAGGGGGTCGAGGTACTTTTGTTCACCGATCCGGTGGACGATGTTTGGTTAGAGCAGATGCCGCCAGAATATAAAGGAAAGCCGTTTCGGTCGGTGGGGCTGGGTGAGATCGATCTCAGTGACGAGGCCGAAAAAGAAGAGCAGGAAGCGGAGCGCAAGCAGAAGGAAGACAATTTCGGCGGTTTGCTTGGTGGGTTGCGGGCTGCGGTTCAAGAGGATGTGAAAGAGGTTCGCTTGTCGTCAAGATTGACGACCTCTGCTTCATGTCTTGTCCGCGACGAAGGCGATCTG
>NHEP01000239.1 GCA_002171515.1 bacterium TMED88
CCTTTTGACGAGTAGGCGAGTTGCTCGTCGATCAACGCAATGGCTTCCTCGTTCCTCTGGCGATCATTTCCTTGGACGCGCCAAAGCGCTCTTGACCGTAAGGCCTCACCATAGAGGAGTTCACCGGCTTCGATCTGAGCGAGTTCTGAATCGAGTTGCGCGAGCGCGCCCCAGTTCTGGCGATCGGCGTGTGCGCGAGCGCGTTGAATGGTGTCGGCCGAAGCGGAGGCCGATGGCGGTGCAGGCCATGGCATTTCCAAGAGTTCGGCGACCTCTTCTACCGCGGCCGAATCCGGCGCGAGCGCGTGGGCTTGCTGAAGCCGTTGACGGGCCCGACCCATTTCGCCTCGCGTCGCGGCAATCAGCGTGAGGGCAAGCGGCCGATCAACGCCCTTAAGCTCACGGGCTACGGTCGTTGCTCTTTGAATCTCGCCTCGTTGTGCGAGGGAGAGAATCAACGGCAGTGGGGCCACCGTTTCGGCGCGGCCCCTCAGTGGATCGTACCTGCGCACCAAGGCATTGAATTGACGCAGCGTCAGCGACCCTTGCTCAAGTCGCGATGAGCGTGTTGCGAGCTGGTTCCAATCATCTGTGTTGGGCGCTGCGCCCTGGGCCAGGGCGCGAGCCCCGTCTGTATCGAGAACCCAGGCTGCGGCGATCTCTGAAGGGCTTCGGATACCCAGTTGCTTGAAGTGCAGAGGATCTTTTTCGAGGGCGCGCGCGCTCTGTGTGAGGTCGAAGGGTGTATTCGAGGCAACAAACACCAAAGCCGGGCCGTGGGGACGGTAAATCTGGACTTCGGGAAAAACGGCGGTGAGCGTTGCGAGGAGGGATCGAAGGAGCGGCGCATCGACGAAGCCGAGCCCGATCCACTGCACAAACACACCATCGGGGGTGAGGCGGTCTTCGACCAGTTCAAAAAATTCTTGGGTGTAAAGGTGCGAAGCGCCCGCCGTCCATGGATGAGAGGGCTGGGAGATAATCATGTCATAGGGCCGTTGAGCCAGCATGAGGGCTCCACGGGCGTCATTCTGGATAAATCGGAAGCGGGGATCCGAGAGCGGATCGCGTAGCCGGGTTTGACCGACGCGGCGGTTTGCGGTCACCACCTCGGGTTCTAATTCGATGACATCCACCGAATCGATCGAAGGGGGGATCCCCTCGAGGGCCACCGCTCCGCCGAGCCCAATCACCAGTCCACGCTTCGCCTCGGGCCGGAGCGCAGCGGGGAGCCAGCCGAGCGCCCGGGCTTCGGCTCCGCGTTCCGGGGTGCTGGAATAACGAACGATTCGAGATTCGGGCAGTCCATTGGTGTAGAGGATAAAGCCGCTCGGTTCCTCCAGGAGAACCACCGTTGAAGAGCGACCGGCGGCTTGAAAGTGAATTCGTTCGACTTCGGCTTTCCTTTGATAAAACGGCGAAGTCAGCAAAAGATTCCAAGGATTCGCCGGAGGAAGTAAAAGAAGAACCAAGACGAGTCCGCCCACACCGGCCAGCACCGCCACCGAGCGCGGTTGTGCCCGCCAGGCTGCGAAGGCGGCCAGTCCGAGGCTCAGAATGGTTCCGAGCAGAGCCGTTCCNGCGAAATGCAGCGCCGGAATGAGAAAGAAGCCCGTCGCGACGGAGCCCGCGATGCCGCCGACGGTGTTCCAAGCGTAAACCCGTGCGGTGGCCGCGGCGCTTTCCGCCGGGTTGGGGGTCAATAGCCGGACCGCGAAAGGGAAGGTGGCGCCAAGACATAAAGCCACCGGGATCAAAACGACCGCGGCCAGCGGAGCATTGGTCCAGAGAGACGCTCGCCAGCCCGCCCCGAGTGCTTGGCCGAGTGCGGGCAGTTGGTCGGCGGCGAGGAAGGCGGCGAGTCCGCAAGCCGCCACCCCCAGTTCGGCGATGGCCAGCCCGATGGCGGCTCGTCCGGCCCGACGTGCGACGGCGCCACCGACCGCAGAGCCCACGGCAATCCCGAGCAGAAAGCTTGAAAGCATGGTTGTGAAAGCGAAAAGGCTGCCCCCCAGAATTTGGGCGAGCAGTCGCGTCCACATCACTTCATACGAAAAGGACACTGCCCCNGACAGCAGCATCAAGGGCAGAACCCAGCGGTGCTCGAGACGGTTCGACGAGGGCGGAGAAGTCAGCGGGACCGGGGCGCGCCGCGAGAGGGCGGCCGCGGCCAAGAACACGAGGAGGTTTCCGAGGGCGCCCACGTAGACGGTTTGGCGAAGGCCGATTTGCGGCAGAAGGAGAAAGCCCGCGATCAGTGTCCCCGCAATGGCTCCGGCGGTATTGATGGCGTAGAGGCCGCCGACCCGGGGACCAATTTCCTCGTGTCGTCGAATGGCGTGACGGGCGAGCAGGGGAAGCGTGGCCCCCATCAGGCCGGTGGGAATCATCATCANCACAAAGGCGGACACAAAACGGAAAAGGGTCGCGGCCGTCTCGGGTTCCGCCGGAGCGGCCTGGGCGAACATCGCGACGTACGCGGCGGTCAGGCCCTCCAGACCGAAGGGCAGGGCCAAGGCCGACCCCGCGATGCCTAACTCAAGGGCGCCGTAGACCCAAATCGGCCGGGTCACTTTGGGCGCGAAGCGAGCGGCTGCAGCCGAACCCAGGGCCAAGCCGCCCATGTAGCCGGCGAGGACCACCGCGACGGCAATTTCGGAGGTTCCGAAGACAAAGGAGAATTCGCGGGTCCAGGCTGTCTGGTAAAGCAGCGCGGAGAACCCCGAGAGGAAGAAGCAGAGGAGGATCACGAAAAAGCGGAGGTCCATCAGGACGCAGTCTCGCATCCCCAGCGAGAGGGCGCATGGCGGTTCTTCGGGGGTCCTCTTTGAATCGCCCGAGCGCGGTGTCCGAGTGTGACCTGTCCGAAAAGGCCCCGGCTTGTCGGACAGGGCGCGTTCTCCCAATTGCCGGGGATTGCGCTAGATTGCGCCCCGCGCGGTGAGGGTCTCGCTCAGCGTCCGTCACCGCCGCGCGCCCGTAGCTCAGTTGGATAGAGCATCAGCTTGCGGAGCTGAGGGTCGTACGTTCGAGTCGTACCGGGCGCGCCATGATGGTCTCTTCATTCCAGCCCCGCCCCGGTGTTCTCGTGGCCGGCACAAGGAAGACGATGCAAGGCGGCGTAGCCGCCCGGCGAGTCGTACCGGGCGCGCCATNATTCTTCATCTCCCGCGGTGACTTGCGTGGGGGGCTTTCCTTTTTGGGTCAGCGCGTCAGCGTAGGATCAGGTGGGAATATCTGTTTTTACCGCCAATGGAAAACGAAACAGGAAAGTGCCAAACCCAAAACTATGCGCAGTCCGGGGTGTCGCGTACCCATCGCAGGGTTGAGGGCCAGCAAGGACCCGTGGCATGGCAGGGCTCCCTTCCGCCGACGGACACCAGCCCTCAGAGGGGAGCTCTTTGTCCCCTCTTCAACCTGTCCCGGACATGGCCCAGGGTGTAGCATGGGCCTTTGAAATTCNTATCCGCGACCTCGCGTTACCTTGGCGACAGCGAGCACTTCGGGGTGACGTATGGCGATGGCCTCACCGACGCCAACCTCTCAGAGGAGCTCGCCTTCCATTTAGGGCACGATAAGCTCGGGACGGTGCGCGGGGTTAATCCTCCTTCACGCCTCGGTGAGTTTAAGCTCGACGGAGAGAACGTGCTCGAGTTTGCTGAGAAGCCTGAGTTGACTGAGAAGTGGATCAACGGAGGCTATTTCTTCTTCCGTCGTGATTTCTGCAAATATCTGGTGGATGACGAGTCCCTCGTCCTGGAACAGGCTCCCCTGAGCTCTCTGGCTAAGGATCAGCAGCTCTCTGTCTACAAGCACTCCGGGTTCTGGCAGTGCATGGACACCCAGCGAGACCGAGAGTATCTCGATGGGCTTTGGAAGTCGGGCAAGGCCCCTTGGTAAATCAAAAGAAATACATTTGGGAGAAGTGACTATGAAGGTCTTTGTAACAGGTCATTTAGGCTACATAGGCGTGCATCTCGTCGAACTCCTCAAGGCCGATGGTCACACGGTAACGGGCTGTGACCTGGGGCTCTTTGAAGGCTGCGAATGGGAACCCTTCGTCAGGCCCGATACCGAGCTGCGGAAAGATGTGCTTGAAGTCACCGCGGAAGACCTCGCCGGCCACGACTGTGTGATGCACCTGGCTGCGATCTCAAACGATCCGATGGGAGACCTCGACCCTGAGCTCACCCTCGGAGTGAATCGCGATGGTTCGATCCGACTCGCGAAGCTCGCGAAGGAGGCTGGCGTCTCACGCTATCTCTTCTCCGGGAGCTGCTCGGTCTACGGGAAGGGCGATAAGCTCGACCTCGACGAGAGCGATCCGCTCAACCCTTTGACCGCGTACGCTCGCTCAAAGATTGAAACCGAAGCCGAGGTGTCCAAGTTGGCGGATGAGAGCTTCTGCCCAGCGTATCTGCGGAACGCGACGGCTTACGGGTTCTCTCCCATGCTGCGCATCGACTTGGTGGTCAACAACCTCTTGGGCAGCGCGCTCTCGTATGGCGAGATCCGCATCCACAGCGACGGCAGCCCGTGGCGCCCGCTGGTGCACTGTCGGGATATTGCGCGGGCTTTTGTAGCCTTCCTGAACGCTCCCCGAGAGGTCATCTTCAATAAAGCGATCAACGTCGGCGGCAACGACGAGAACTATCAAGTCCGCGACGTCGCTGACGTCGTGCAGCGCTTGCTCCCCGATGCCTCCATCTCGTATACCGGTGAAGTCGGCGCTGACCCTCGCGACTACAGGGTCAAGTTCGACTTGCTCAACCGCCTCTTGCCCGACTTCAAGCTCCAGTATTCTGTGTCAAGCGGAATGGAAGAGCTCCACAGCAAATATGTCGAGCATGGCTTCGGGGCTGCGGACTTCGAAGGCGACCAGTTCGTCAGGCTGCGCAAGCTGAATCAGCGGATGGATTTACTCCGGAGTTCCAGCTAAAGAGCTCTTCGTGGCTCTCATCGCCTTAAGGAAGAAACCTTGCATCGCCGCAATAAAGAGTACCTATGATCTTCCCTGAGACGCCTTTGAAAGGTGCTTATTTAATTGATCTTGAGAAGCGAGGAGACGAGCGCGGCTTCTTCGCCCGAATGTTCTGTCGCGACGAGTTCGCAGAGCAGGGCCGCGTGAAAGAGTTTGTTCAGGTCAACAACAGCCTGGCAGGGAAAAAGGGGACCCTCCGCGGGATGCACTACCAGCTCGCGCCCAAGGCAGAGGTCAAGGTCGTCCGCTGTGTGCGAGGCGCGCTCTTGGATAAGATGTCGCGTCCTTACTTCAGCATCGTCATCCCCACCAAGAACCGAAGTTTCCTGGTGCGGCAGGCTTTGTGAAGTCTCCTCCAGCAAACGTTTCAAGATTTCGAAGCCGTCGTGATCGACAACGACGACGGGAACGACACCCGGGAAGTCTTCGAAGAATTCGACGACTCCCGCTTGCGCCATGTCCGAACTGGTAGCTTGTCCATGCCGGATAACTGGGAAGCTGCCTGCGCCTTGGAGACTATTCATCGGGTCACCGAAGCTTCGCGCCCTGGTTCCGTTCGTTAGATGAGTGAGTCCTTCGATGAAACCGTATCTCCAAAACGTGTTTCGGGGGCGAAAGGGGATGGCTCAGTCACGACTCGAAGCTCGGATGAGATCCTGGAGTGCTTCACGACGCGGCCCCGCAGCGCGCCTACGGACCCCAGTCCTCTCTCGAGAACCCCCGTGTCCCTCTTTAGCCTGTACCGGAGATGGCGAAGGATGTAGCATGGGCTTTTGAAATTCCTATCCGCAGGAGCACACAGGATTTGCAAAGCCTGTAAAACGGGATCTTAAGCCTCAGGTCAACCAGCCGATGGGTTCTGGATTTCAGCACGGGGCCAGTTTGAAAACCGGATTCGCTCTGAGCTAATTTTTCAACACAATGATCTCTCACGCACAAGGAAATGAATACCGCAGCCCACTCGGCGGCCTGTGGCTTGACCGCGAAGACGCACTGGCCAGACTTGACCGGCGCGTGCAGGCCGGAGCAATCCCCGAGCACATCAAGCCCGGACTCATGAACTGGATCGAAGATGGCTTCCTTGTGCTCAAAAGCGCTGTCCCCGAGTCCCGAATCGATCTCCTTCTGGACGACACTGATCGAATGTGGCGCGACGGGCACAGCAGGATCGTCGCTGAGTACCTATCCGCTGAAGGGCGCACGGCCGAATTCGTTCGTCCGGAACTCCATTCCCTTCCAACACGGATTCTGGACCTCTATGCACACTTCGAAACCGCTCGTAACGTAATTCTCGCTCCCGCGATCATTGAGTCGATTGGATATATTCTCGACGCGCAGCCCATGGCGTATCAGTCTCTTTTCTTCGAGCGCGGCTCGGGGCAGCCCCTCCACCAAGACAGCGTACATTCTCCACTGAAAACACCGCTCGGCTTCGTAACGAGCTGGGTCGCACTCGAAGACGTATCGCCGGGTATGGGTGAACTCTTCTTCATCCCTGGTAGTCACCGTACGGCGACATATCGGTTTTCAAACGGTGACAAATGCATGACGGAGCACCCGGATGAAGAGCCTGAGTACATTGCGTGGCTTGAGCGCGAAGCGACCAAGCACAACCTCGTAAAACAAAGTTACCTGCCTCGCAAGGGAGACGTGCTGCTCTTCAATCCAGACCTCGCACATGGGGGCTCTCCGCCCAGCGACCCTGAACGAAGGCGGCGGAGTGTCGTCAGTGAGTTCTGCCCAGTCGATGTCACCCCTCCGTGGTTCGCCAAGCGCTTCAGGCACAGCGGGCGAAAACCTCACGGCGACGGCTACTACTGTTACCCATACCGCCTCGGCCTGACACGCATCGGCCGAGCTCTGCGAAAAGCCCGGGGTGTAGTCAAGAGAAGTTGAACCAAAACCCAGGGTCCGGTCAGACTTGTTCCTGCCACATGAAATGCGGATGGGCCTTTGAAATTCCTATCCGCGGAAGGTTCTGAAGATGGATGCAAATGGTGGCCGCGTGAGCGCCCGGCCTGAGCGAGTTCACCCTTCCAGGCTCGCAGCGTGGGTGATCGGCGCGGTGCTCCCTCTGTGGGGCGCCGAGTTGGTTCTCAGCCGCCTGACCGGCATTCCGCAGCCCGCGTCGGACATTCTGCTGGCTTTCGTGTTCTGGGGCGTCGTCGGGGCATGCACCTGGGTGGCCACGATCCTCGCCGGTACTTTGAGAGCCTAAGTCGGACGGCGGAAACCCTACTCGGAGCTGTGCGCCAGGCGTTGAATCTCCCCGAGAGCGAATGGAGCGAGGAGACAAGTCGCCCGGTCAGCATTCTCCGTTTCCTGAACTATCCAGAAACGAGTTCGAACTCACTTCGGATGGCGGCTCACTATGACGACAACCTGTTGACTTTGCTGCATCAAAGTGTTCCGGAGAACGGTTTTGATTCGTTGCAGGTGATGCTGCCGAACGAAACCCACTGGCGATCTGTACCCGCCCAGGACGATTTTTTTGTCGTGAATGTGGGCGAAGCACTTATGTACCTGACCGAGGGTCGAGTGGTGGCCACCAAACACCGAGTGGCGAGTGTGCCGGAACACCTGCGAGAGGGGAGTGCGCGAACGAGCGCAGCGTTCTTCTGTACGCCTAATTGGGACTGTGGGTTGCGTCCCGTCTCACCCCAAGGGGTCGATCACGAACTGGGCCAGATGGCCAAGGACTTCGGACTGAATGAACTGCGCGACCCCGATGGGTCGATCCCGTATTACAGGCTGCAGAACCGCGCTGTTGACCGTGGATTTGTGAGCTGAGAGAGGAGCGCCTAGCTATCCGCCCAATCGGTGTCCGCTGACGGACCTCGGCCACCCCAGAGAGCCGCCGGATCCCTTCTTGTCTAGAAGGTCGCCCTCCACATCCAAAGGGTTACGACATTGAGCCCGGCAATTTGGACGGCCTGGAAAAAGTTCGTGCACGCTGGAAGCTCCACCGGGAAACCTGAAAGGGTCAAATGGGTCTGCTCTGCACCCTCTGCCGCGGTGAGTGCCACCTACTTCGAGCTCACTTTGCCGGCGTGTATGGGTCCGGTGTTCCGGACACAATGGGCGGTTCCCTTCGCAGCGACAGCATATGTTCCGTCATCAGTGGGGACATCGCCTTGAATACCCAACCATGGGGGAAGAGAACGCTGTTTCGCTCCTGGGGATCGGTCATCAGGTTGTAGAGTCGCGGCATCGGTAAGACACGCACTTCCGAATGCCAGCTATCTTGTTCTTTGAAATGTAACTTCCAGTTTCGCCACTTTAAGGCGTAGACCTCATCGCCCATGTAGACTACGAATCCCTCGCGACCCGACTTAGGGTTCGTGCCAAGAAAGAAATCATTCATATCAACACCGTCGATCATTCGATCATCAGGAACTTTGCCGCCTGCCATCCTCGCCAATGTGGGAAAGAGATCCATGGCATGAACAATCTCATCGCTGGATTTGCCCGCTGGTACTTTCCCTGGCCAGCGGGCGACGAAAGGTACACGCAGGGCGCCTTCGAAGCCGGTAAAGAGTGTTCCCCGCCACGGCCCCGGAGAACCATTGATTGCGGTCGAATCCGGCATTGCCGTCAGTGAGGTATGACCGTAATCGAGCGCCTCAGGACCATTGTCTGCGGTAAAAATAACGATTGTGTTTTTCCCGATATCTAGGTCGTCGATGGTGTCAAGCAGCTCACCTACGTAGCTGTCGGTCTGCATGAGAACGTCGGCCCAAGCACCATGCCCGGATTTCCCAGTGAAATCAGGGTGAGGGATGGTTGGCAAATGGGTATTCGTGTAGGGCAGATAGAGGAAGAATGGTGTGTTGTTGGCCGCCTCCCGCTTCATGAAGCTGATCGCCCGATCCGTCAACTCTCGGTCTATGAGCGGCCGATTATCCAGGCGATAAGGCCTAAGCTTCTTGGCCGCTTCGCCCCGCTTTGACTCCATGACGAACATTTCATCAGATACGCCACTCTCTACGAAGCTTGGTAGTGAGGAGTAGACTGCTATATCGGACGAGGTGGGAATGCCATACCACTCGTCGAAGCCCTGATCGGTCGGGAGTCGTCCTTTGCCATGCCCAAGGTGCCACTTCCCGTAAATGGCGGTCGCGTACCCGGCCTCGGACAGCATTTCTGCCATTGTTACTTCCCACTGCACTAGACCGGCGTTCTCACCCTCTGCCAAAGACCCGTTGCCACTTCGAACGGCGTAGCGTCCTGTCATGAGCGCCGAACGCGATGCTGTGCACTGAACCTCCACGTTGAAATTAGTCAACCGGAGGCCCTGGCTCGCCAATGTGTCCAACCGCGGAGTCTCCGCGCCCCGGATTATTCCGCCCCCATTAAAGCCCGGTTCTCCCCAGCCAAAGTTATCCATAAAAATGAGAACAATGTTGGGCTTCTCTTGAGCCATCACATGAACAGGTGCTCCCGCGATGGTGGCTAGCAAGATTGTCAATAAACCCAATTTCTTCATCATCACACTTCCCTATTTGTGATTCATTATTTTACTAAATGTACCCTTACTTCTTTATATGAGAACACCGCCTAAGGACCCCGCCCCTCTCAGGGGCGCTCCTTTGCCCCCTTCTTAACCTGTGCCGGACATGGCCGAGGATGTAGAATGGGCCTTTGAAATCCCTATCCGCCGAGCATGCAGGGCCGGACACTTCCGCACTGGGCTCCGCATTCCGCGAGAGGCCCAGTGGCCTCGTAGTCTTCTCCACCACACGGAGGTGTCCATGCTGTCTGGGGTTCGGTTCCTTTGGCTTTGCCTCCTCGTACTAGCGCCCCTGCTCTTTTCGGGCCCTGCGGGTGCCCAGGAGAGGGCAGCCACGTTGGTTCGCCCCGCGTTGGACTCAGACGGCGACATCCCGTCGCAGGCTTTGTCGGGAACGGGTTCGCCCGCGCTCGCCTCGAGCCCATTCGCGACGCCCGCGCGCAACCTCTGGCTCGCCGATGGCCCCTACCCGATGTCGCATCACAACCCAGCGCAGACCGATGTTTCGACGGAGCACGGGGCCACGCAAGGCAAGGACCTCATGGCGGCCGACGTCAAGACGGTGCCCCTCACTTGGTCGTCGTCGCCGCTCGTCAAAAAGGTGGGCGGCGAGACCACGGTGATTGCGGGGACCGCTACGGGCCTCGTCAAAATCCGCGCCACGGGTGAAGCGTTCGAGCAAATCTCGGTGCTCGCCTACCCGGGTGATGCGGATCACTCCGATGTGACGCCCGAGAAGATCGAAAGCGTGATGGCCGGGATTGACGGAAACCGCCGCAAGGGCCAGGACTGGTGCCTGCTGTTTCGTTCCCTGTGGATGATCTTCCAGCTCGATCTCACGGGCATGGCGAACGGGCCGTATGGTGTGATCGATCAGGACGGATACTTCTACACCACCTACAACCGCACGAACCTACTGAAAGCCTTCGACGACAACCGAATCGATGCACCCCTGCGGGCCGTCAAGCATGTGGATGTGCTCGACCTGCTGCCGGCGAATATTGCCGAAGAGGTGGAAGGCCTGCACCTCAAGGCCATTTCAATGAGCTATGACGGCCATCTCGTCGCGGCGGCTTCCGGGGGCGTCTTCGTCTTCGATCGAGATCTCACGCTGCGCGACTTCATGCTCTTTCCCGGCGAGCACGTCGAGAACGGCATCGCGATCGACGAGAAGCGTATTTACGTCACGACCTCAAAGTACATGTACGGCCTCGCCTGGGACGGCGAGACCCTGTCTGCCGATGAAGCCCGCGGCGGCTGGAAAAGCGCCTACGATGTGATGCCAGAGGGCGAAGCCTTGAAGCTGGGCGCCGCATCCCATGGCTCCGGCACCACGCCAACATTGATGGGCTTCGGCGACGACGAGGATCATCTCGTTGTCATCTCCGACGGACACCCCGACGGCGCACAGCTCGTCGCGTTTTGGCGTGACGCGATCCCGGCCGACTTCACTCAGAAGCCCGGAACCCGCTCAAGGCGCATCGCAGGTCAGATCCGCATCCCCGACGCCCGTACAACCATCGAGGCTTCACCGGTTGCCTATGGCTACGGAGTGGTCGTGATCGATTCCACCTACCCGGAGCCCGCGCCGCTTCCATTCCCGCTCAGCATTATCCCCAACGCGCTCCT
>NHEP01000240.1 GCA_002171515.1 bacterium TMED88
CCCGCAACGGCCACTCAGGCGGTTGAGTGCCATCGCTGAAAACCAGCCAAACCAATGCATCAGCTTTGGCAGCTTGGACGCATCATCAGGACGCACAAGCAAATGCAGGTGATTTACCATCAGTCAGACGAATGGTGATGGTCTTCATTGAACTAATTCTGGGTTTCTAAGTGCTCCAGTCACTCCAGCCTTTCTGCAATCACTGCACGACAGAAGGCTAAAATATGCAGGCAACGGATTGTCTTTAGCTGGAGAAGTTTATAGCGGAGATGCTTGGCATCGACTTCTGGATACGTAACGGTGAGTTGGTTTCTTCTCATTGCTTTTGGTTGATAGGTGACTGTTGAATGGGTCAAGAGAAACAAATCGCACATCTGCCGGTTTGTCCAAGTAGTGAATTTTGCTTAAAACAACAATCAAAGAAGAGCCACATACAAGGACATACGTGAACTCGGGTGCAGTTTTAACCTCAAGCAGCCCACACACCAAGAGCCCTTGCAATTGCAACGTATTTGACGCGACTCAAGTCGATTCCATGCGGTCGCACCACAAACCAGCACTCACTACGCAGAATCTTAAAATAAATAAAGTAATCTCGGGCTTGGAGTGGCCCATTGCTAAGTAGCAATAGGAAACGCAATTCTTAACCTATGAGCGATGATCTAGTCAAAGCATTCCTTGAGAAGACCAATGGAGACACAAATCTCCTGAAAAGACTCAAAGAAGCCAGCGATATCAATGCAGTTGTCGCCATCGCGAAAGAAGAAGGATTCAACATTAGCGCCGATGACTTCGCAAAGGCCAAAATTGAGATATCAGAAGACGATCTTGAGTCTGTAGCAGGAGGAAAGATGAACTGGAACTACAGGGGACATAACGCGACTCATGCCGGGAAATTTCTTACCCACTTTCTCTGAACATAGCAGACAGAATATTGACTATGGATAACAGCTCGGCCTGAGCAGAGCCTAGTTTGGCAGCGAATTATTATTCTTTCGCAAATTTCACTACTCAGGTCTTCATCTTCAGCAAGGAAATCATTAAACTCGAAAAAATATCCCTCGATGAATGCTCTAGTCCTAGGAAACTTGACTAAATCAAATCACTTAAAAACACAAGACGCACCAAGGATAGCACCATCACTTTTCGACAATAAATTGATGCTCAACACGCTTTTGTTTTCGGGATGCAGGTAAGAGAATTCGCAGCAAATGCAGGAATGACATAAGAAAACTGGGGAGAGGTCGCTGAGAACATACACGCTGCAATCATTAATGATAACAATGCAGATTCAATTACTTGATCAAGGCACAATTCAAAAGAAAATGATACTTGCTTCTGTCCAGGCGATATTCGCATCTTTTTGCTGATCATACTTCCACTAGGATCAACCAGACGCTTCGGTATCCGAAGCCCCAATGACACTTAGCAGCGCACTTGCCGTGATGGTGATACTTCTGGCAAAACCGCTCTGGCTCGCCTAACAGGGTTTCGTTTTGCGGAGAACACCTGCGATAGGCACGACAGGGGGGAGCGTCCTTGGAATACGCCTCCATCTCCACAATCACGCCCCAGAGCACACGTCCATCCGCTTGGCATTTCACCAACCTGCAGCCGATCAACTCAGGTCCCACAACTTCCTCAAGCAAGCAGAAAAAAGATTGAGCTAGAGCCTGGAAATTCTTAGTAATGGGCTGAATCGCCATGGGGGTGGCTGAAGCACCAACTTTCTTCATCCGAGTCTGACAACGCTGCTTAAACGCCGATCAATGAATAATCTAAATCCCCTCTCTCAGATGACCGACGAGTCACTCAAAGCGTTCATCAGCAAGGTTCAAGCCGATACTTCACCACAAGAACGGCTCAATGTAGAAGGCACTGCCCCTATTGCTCTTGCCTCGGCTGCTGGGTTCGTGATTAACACAGAAGATCTAAATACTTACCTCCAAAACCTTTCTGAGGTTGAGCTGAAAGGTGTGGCTGGAATGTTGTGGTATGCACAGACACCGGCATGCACGGGCACTTTTGCTATTTCCTGGGCTGCGGCACCAATGCCAGGATGCCGAATCTATAGCAGTTGCTTAAGAGCACCACAACCAACACACTAAAGCCCTTGCTATAGCACACATTTGGATTTGTTCAGTGACTCCATACACACCATCAATCAGCCTCCAATACCTGGCACGAATAAATACCTAGATCCGCCACGGCGTAGTTACTGAACCAGTGCTATGTTTGCTTTATTAGCAACTACCCCATGTCAGAAGAAAAACTCAGAGCTTTCATCGAAAAGGTCAAAAGCGACAAGAGACTTCAAGAGAAGCTTAAAGCAGTTGCTGATCCCAATTCTATTGCTCTTATTGCCAAAGAAGCCGGATTTGAAATCCCAGCCGAATCATTCGCAGAGGCCCAATCAGAGGTTTCAGATAAAGAACTTGAAACCATAGCTGGAGGCTGGAAGCTTGAGGATGGCTTTTGTACAATCGGCTTTGCGCTTACTTGTCTTTAGTGCCGAAAAAACATCATCCATTAGATAAAATCTGTTACTATTTTTTGCTGAATCAGTTCTAGGGCTTCTGAATTAGCATCTATCCGATGTCAGAAGATCAACTCAAAACGTTCCTGGAAAAGGTCCAAACTGAGACCAGCCTTCAGGAGAAACTCACTGCAGCAAGTGATGCTGATGCAGAAGTTGTAATAGCTAAAGAAGTGGGGATGATGATTTCTACTGGCGTTTTGAAGAACGCTCAATGTTCCGTGATTACAAAAGAGGTGCTGATGGTGTGAAGGGTGGTCTGGTCTGACATGCTGATGAGAAGTTTTGAGACCCTTTTCCCTTGTCTTCATTGGTCTTGTATTGCTTTCAGCTCAATCCTTATGAGCATCAGGTCCCCGACGTTATTGTCTTCGCTTTGAACATTAATGGCGACCAGGTTTTGCTTTGATCGTTGTGATGCAATGCATCCTGATCAACTTGGTCATACGCTTCAGTGGTGAATGAATCATGGTCATTGGGAGTGCTCCCTCCAATGTCGCGAGCATCGCTGCTTGTCCCCTGATCCGCATAAAGGCACGTAAACGCTTGATGTGAGATCGATCACGCAGGACAAGCCATGTTCAACCCATCTGCTGTTGTTGGCTTGTTCAAATTTTGATCTGCCAATTTCTCTGGTTGACGGCCTCAGGTGTTTCGTGTTTCTGTCGTAAGCAGAATCGGAATTGTGTTTAGGGGGCAAGCTCTTATGTGTTCTGTCGTTCTCTACTCTGTCTTGTGACTTGGTGTTAACAACCTTGGCTACATATGTGCTGCAAAAGGGTTCATTCGCACAGATTTTTGCTGCACTTTCTTCGTCGTGTGGCTCATAGAACGAATCGAACACGCTGAATCCAGCGAGATCCTGGCTTTTATTGTGAACTAGCCTTGATGATGTCTCAAGGCTCAGGGCTTTGGTGACGATCGCGTCCACACCGCTCTGAGCAATGCCTTGGATAATTGATCCGCGGTGTTATCCATACCCTGCAGCGCGTTCTCCAGCTGCTGGATATGTTGTTGCCATCCACGTCGGCGAATTTCAAGCTTGCTTTCGTAGGTGCGGGTGATTGTTTCGACATTGGAGCCAGTTTGGAATCCTTGTGCCAGGATCTGGCCTGCTAGTTCACCGCTGTAGATCGCTCGGTCGATGCCATGTCCGATCAAGGGATCGACCAGGGATGCCGCATCACCCGTGAGCAGAATTCCCGACGGTGCATGGGCCAGTGGCTCTTCTGTTAATACAGGGATTCCCCAAGTTTTGATCGCATCACCACGCGGGGCGTGCTGTTGAGTGAGTGCCAAGAGATCACGACCGCTGATGCGCGGAATGTTGCGGTGGTGGCACCAATAAATTCCTGCGTTGGTTCCACCTGTCACTGAAAACTGCCAAGCGTAGGAGGGATTCAGAGCCCATTGATGATCCATCAATGAGATCGCCTCATCTTCCACCTGATGCTCATCGTTCTTGCAATATCTGCGGCTCGCGAGTGCAATCGGACGTGCAGATCTTTGATCACGGCTCAAGTGCTGGATCACCGAGGACACACCATCACATCCCACCACCACTTCCGCGTTGATCTGAAATTGCCCTTGGAGTTCTCCGTTTTGACTTCGAATCGTTCCTTGGACAGTCCAGGGGTCAGAGGATGAGACACGGTGGAGCGATTGAACCTGCCAACCGAATTCCATCGGACAATCGGCTTTCGCACAGCACTCAACCAGCCAGTTGTCGAGATCGATGCGGCGGATGGTGTGAAAGGAGGCGTTTTGCGAGCGCAGGCCCATTCCAATCAGCCTTTGACCGCCGGCTTCAGCAAGGGTGGGTGTCAGCTCTTGGAAGCAGGGTTTCCGTATTTCGCCGAATGATCGCTGGATGATCCTGGAGGGAACGTTGTGGCGGGTCAGGTAAGCGAGGGCTTCTCCAGTGAGTGCATCCCCGCAGATCTTGTCTCTTGGAAAGTAAGCACGATCCACCGCCAAAACATCAACACCACTTTTGGCAAGTGCCAAAGCGCAGGCGCTGCCTGCCGGGCCCAGGCCGACAATTAGAACCTGCACCCTTCGTGAGCTGAATGCAACGCACGTTTTATTCGCAACATCCGAGTTAGGGAATCGCTGCGTTCTGGTTCGAGATCGACGGTCTATACGGCTTGATCTAGGCATTGAACGCAACGGGATGACACGACAAGGAGAGGTCCACCGAGCCACCGGCCAGACGGACGTGAAGGTTGGCTTGGATCTGGATGGCAGCGGGCCGTATCAGGCGAACACGGGCATCTCTTTCCTCGATCACATGCTGCATCAGATCAGGAGCATCAGATCAGGAGCAATGGCCTGATCGATTTGGAGATCCATGCCATTGGAGACATCCATATCGATGATGACCTATATATACGAGAGGAAGCCTAAAACACTGAAAGCCCCATTTATTGAAGGGGCTTTTTATTTCTTCAATCACACTCGCAACCACTTAAATCAGTTGTCATTACCTAGAACAATTGCCCTGACAATATCCTGAACGCTTCAATTAAATTTCTATATTAAAATTAAAGCAACCCAAGTGAAACCTGATGTAAGAGGAACAACTCAAGTCCATCCTGGAGAAGCTCAAGACAGACACCAGCCTCCAGGAGAAGCTCAAGGGCGCAGCTCATGCCGATGCAGCTCTTGCCATTGCCAAAGAAGCTGGGTTTGCAATTACTGCCGAAGACCTTCAATATATGGATGCTGCTAGGGACTTATCAGATGAAGAGATTGAAGGCGTAGCTGGTGGTTTGCCGTCTAGAAATATTGCAGGGTGTGCTTCAGATTGTGATATGTCAAGCTCCTTTTGCTGATTGGACTCGTGAATCCTATCTGCTCAATTCTTCTGCAATCTCAGGAGATTTTTATTGATTTAATCACCCTAAAAAGCCCACAAAGAGGCCTCCAATACCTAGCAAAATTGAGTGCAGTTGAGCAGAGATAGAAAATGGAGATAATTGAGCGACCCACTCAGCAAACAATCAAGCCAAGACAGCGCAACCAGCACAACATGCTCCGTTCGTACTCGTGAGCTACTAACGGCTATCAACACGGCTTGGGCAACCCGTCAGGCAGCTGCGGATGCTCAGACACCTAGGCATCGAGATGTGGATCAACCTGCAGAAGATCGGTTGGCAACGCTTCTCAGGTCCTCACCAAATAATCATTTCTGAGGTCGAAAAGCACCTATTCGCAACATCACAGGACCTTTTGATCCAGGTTATCATCTCAGCCATTGATTCGAGAGAAGGTGTGATAATCGGCGGGAACAACTCCACTAGAATTTCAACAATGAACAAGACTTAATTCATTCTAGAACAGCCACAAAAGACGGTAGGTGGAGGAAACGAAAACAAACTTTCACAAATTGTCAAGCCAAAGCATAAGGCACAAGAGGTCAAGGCCCCAAAACTTTATAGCTACAATCTCAATAGTGCTGTGAAAGGGGGAACCTCTCCAGGTCCATTGCTACCAAAGAAGAATCTTGCCTCCCAAAATATTTATGGAGGTTTCTGTTTAACTTCTTATCACCTCAATGCCATGCTCTCATGAGTAGGGCTTTGATTGCTGCTGGCAGAAGCACCACAACCGATAGGTCCAGCCCAGCCATCATCGAATCGAATCGAATCGATAGCAAGGCAACCTAATTGGCACCTGTTGGTCCAATGCTGACCGGCATTGGTAGACCAACACCCTCCTCATTACCAGGATCGGTAGCGCCGATAGACGGTCTGCATGCCCAATTCAATTTTGCTGCCATCGGGGCAGATGCCCTGCCGTTTGACCTTGAAATAACCGTTACTGCACTCCCCTAGAGGAGTGCGTGAGGAGGAGTATTCCTCACCAGGGCAGAAGGCGTCTTCATCAATGGAGCGAAAATTGCGATAGCGCTCTCTGTCTTCGGTATTCACCATCAGCATTGCGTTGCCTTTGGTAGGTCCATCTACGTTTCGGGCTTTGGTTACAGACCAGCGGAACTCGTTCTCGCCTGGTGAAACGGAGAGAAAACTACCGTGGTGCCGATCACCAAGATTGATTGAAAAACTCTCAGCGCGTCTCCTACCGCTGCCATATTCACGATTGGTATAGCCACCAGTTCGTCGGTTCCGGATCACTATCCGCTGATTGCCTGCCGGGGGCATAGCGGCCAGAAAGCTAATCCCTTTGATCGGTTTCACACTCTCGCCAGGACAATCGCCCCGATAGATCATGCGCATCAGTGTCAGCTGCTGGATGGGCTGACTGCGCTGAAGAAATTCACCCTCCTTACCCATAATGCTGGTCTCATTCAACCCCGGAGACCAGAGGTTCATTTGTGCGATTAAAGGAGCGGCAAGCATTGTCAGCGGATCCATGAGTCAGTCACCCATATATTTCCTACATTGTCTCTCGTTGAGGGAAGCGGATAGACCGACCGAGATTAAAGATGGGTTGAACCAAGACTTAGAAAAGTAAACTCAAAATTCTTCGGGGGTGTGAAGAGCCAAATCTTTTAACTAACCACATTTGACAGGATGGCAAAAGATATTGCCTGGAGCTACATCAAACAGCTGATACCCCTCAGCTATTTGATGCAAGGGTTAAGTAATTAAAGCCAGTCACTTAAGCTCATAAACACCAAACGAATCTCTATTACTGGAGCAGAATCGTGGACTCCATTAGCAAGAAAGAACATTGATTAATGCTGGATGAGTTCAGGCATGTGAGCAATCTGATAAACATTGGGAGCGACACTGAGCATGCAGGCTGACCGAAATAAGATTAACAGAAGAGCCAGTGTGATGAGATACATCAATGCAAATACACCAATCCAAAACAAATCAGATCTTGACTAAACAACTAACTACATTGACAATACTGCATATACTAACTGCTACTAATTGGCTCTATGTCGGGAAGACTGAAGCCTTGAAAGTGACGCTGAGAGCTATACAAGACTCGAATGGGAAGCAGGGGGCGTGGATGTATCGCTAACGATCTCCTCACCGAATATTCACTAGCCCCGCCACGAGCGAGATTTTTATTGCAGCGGGGAATGCTTAAAGCAGTTTCCACCTACAAATGCCCCTCGACTCTCAGATGATGCTGGCACTGTTGTAGGTCCTGCTGATGCCACTAAGGTCTGATGACACTGATAGCAACAAGTCTTGGCTAGCTCTCGGCATCGAAGATACTTGGAAGGGATGTAACAGCTGAGTTCGAGTCGGACTACTGGATGGTGCCCTTTTTGGTTGAAGCGGAGAGGGACAGGCTGATGACTTGGTAGCTGAGCATGAGCCACTAGTCCTTTGGGGGGCGAGAGCAAGCAATGACTCACCATGTTGATCGTCATAAAAATAGTCATTGTCTAGTGACTCAGTTGTCAGCCATGGCTATAAAGAGGTCTGGATTGGGATGATGATGAAAAGAACGACTCTTCTTGCTTTTATTGCCTCTTCATTCGGTTTTGTATCTGTAGCTCACGCCGAATCAGCCAAGCAGCTGCTGAACAACCTGCCTTCGTCTTTACAGAAAAACTCTCAAACCATATTTAGTGCAAATACGGTTGGACAACTTTCGCTTAATAGTCAATACAAGAAAACAACTTTAGAGAAGCTTTTATCGATTATTCGTGCCGACCTTACAAGAGCTGGATATTGCGAAGAACCTATTCGGACTAATGTAACCCGTGGAACATTTTCGGCAACATGGGCTCCTCCAAAAGGGACAACTGTAGATGGCACATCAAAAGGAAAATATGCAGTGCTTGCAACTCAAGCTGTAATGCTTAATCCTTCAACAATCAATCTAAATACTAGCTTTCGCGATGTACTCGCTGGAGATCAAGCTGTCACCACAAGCTGTTATGAGGATTCATCCAAGAAAACAGGCAATCCAAGCAAAGAGTCCAATACTCCTACACAGACTGAACCATCAAAGCCTTCCATTAAAATCAACCTTTTTTGATTTCATCGTAGGTATACATGCTGCCATGAAACATCGCACGCAAATTCAATATTTATCGACATGACCAAAAGTGGGGATTTTTAATGAAGGTTGTGGGAGTCCCTTAAGCGGTCTTCACCTATTGAAGGCACTCAAGATCATCGTCAATTCCGACGTACAAGTTTTCTGCAGGAAAACACAAAAAATCATCAGTATTCCCTCTCATGTGAATAATCAATAATTTATTACTATGGATCCTTAACGTCCTGTAAGTATGAGCTTAAGAGAACCATCAGGGAAGCAATGGTCAGTCTGCCTTCTTTTACAAGGACTAGTAGGTTGTAGCTATCCAATCAATTCACATACCAGTTATTAGCTGTGCTCGGCAGTCTTTTAGTTACTTTGGCTTTTTCGGCAGGAGTCATTTCAGACCAAAGCTTGTAGGTGCAATCCAATGCACCACGGTCCTTNAGTGCTTCTTGATAGCAAGCTGATAGCTCTGCAAACTCNTTGGCACGTACTACAGGAACGGTCATGCGGTTTGTCCAGTCGCCACTCATGNCNTAAATGCCAGTTCTATGATCAGTTATAGCAACTAGGAAGAATTTGGCTCATAAGGGCGGACACCAATCCCAAACAGACTAGATATGCAAGTGATGCTCTGCTGTTTCGAGCATATTGCTAATGATCTCGTTCCAATAGCTATAGGCACGAGAATCCACAACAGCCAGCTCACTTGGGAAATACTTGTCCAATTGTTAAATCAACTCTGCAATCACTCGCTGATAGCTCTTCTATCTCTGTTGACTGGAGCCGATTCAAGTATCGGTCAGTACTCACCTGCATCAAGCAACCATTGCCGCAACAGATCATTGTCTGTCTGCTGCGATTGATCTACAGATGGTGCGGTGCAATCAAGTTC
Source organism: bacterium TMED88 (assembly GCA_002171515.1). Taxonomy (GTDB): domain Bacteria; phylum Myxococcota_A; class UBA9160; order UBA9160; family UBA4427; genus TMED88. The sequence continues at coordinate 9,405 of NHEP01000240.1, forward strand.
CCCTGGAATCAAGGACCGTCGCTTCTCTTGGCTGCATCACCTGCATTCAGCAGTTGGCGTAGAGCGTAAGCCGCAATTCATGGTGCATCCCGTGGCGATAGCGGTATGACGACTGCTGCTTCTGCTGTATCTGGTGTCTTCGCAACAGATTCTGCGGCTAACAGTCATTCGAACCCTGTGTTGCCCCGTGCCCACGCCTCATCAACTTGTTTCATCCTGGCTTGACTCGGGTCAACGCGACGGAAATATTGCAGTCACCCATCCCGAGTCAGCATGACATAAGGCAGCAGCCTCAACTTTCGTGGGAGAAGCTGACTGTTGTTACAAGGATGTCAAATCCTTAGCCTATTTCGTTAGTCAAACCCCTTGATAGAACTAAAAAAATTGCTATCACTGCAGAATTTGAGGGAGTATCAGTACGCAGATAAGCAGTTAATTACATTTAAACTGAGAATAATGCTCGAGATAGAACTCTTTTGCAGCAGTAATTAGCAGCGAATAAACTGACTTTTTGGACGTGTCACATTTGACGTGGAATTATTCTGTTGTTACTTCTATGGTTACCCTGTTTTGAATTGATCTAGACCCTTGATCTGCTGATTGACCTGCTTTAGAACTTACTCAGTAGTTCAGGCATGTTGGTGATCCTTGATCATCTCTCCCCAGCTGTCAAAACCCTTCGAGGGAGCAAGCCACCAAAATTCCTCAGCGTCAAGGCTGGTGATTGGGTGGTCGTCAAAGCACAGAAGCAGGTTGCTCATCAGGTGAAAGACGATTGGCTGGTGAGGCAGGTTGTTTTCTGCGAGGGAGCGTGCTTCAACATTTTAAAAATTTTTGTAATTCATGGATCTTCTATTTCTAGGCAAATTACTATAATATTAGATGTAATCTAATAACATTATGTTTTCATTGGCTCAAACTCGAAGTCAAGGATATAGGGCAGGAGAAGTTCCTTTGGATGAATATGAATGGGACGATCGGCTATTTGGGAAGGTTGGGATTAAGAGAGTGGAAACAAAGAGGTTCATTCGATTCGAACATCTCAAGGTCAAACAGAAAGAGAATGGATACTGGTATTCCAGAACTTCATATTGGTTTATCAGGTTTCCATACTGCAAAAATGATACACAGATACTTGTCGCTAACATTGTTGCTCTGATTATCATGCTTCAGGTTATAGGCAGGATATTTAGTAGTCTGATGAGTTCATCTTTTTAAGTGATTGAAGATAGCAGAGTGAACTCAATGTTCAGACCTGCAACGTCGATGTCGCTGAATCTTCTCGGTCAACGGTGATGAAGTCAAGCATATCGTTTGATCATAGGATGGACTGCTTTTAACGCTTGAGAGCAATATCAAATTCAATGTTCAGCTCCAAATTGACAGCATCAAATCACTGCAACTATTTTGACGCACTCAACCATGTTGAGAGCCAATCTGTCTGCGTAGATAAATATGTGTGAACTGATCGCCAGCTTCATTTGTTTTCTGGACAACAGAGACTAGATCCCATCCTTCTGCACCTTTAGCATTGAGGAAAACATGAGGTTCGGGGCAACTCTGCAGGTCTTCAGCAGATGGTTCATGGCCTTGCAATGGGTTAATCCATTCCTCATTAACGAATGCAATCTTTCCGTGCTGCTCCATAGCAACTATGTATTCATAGGTCATGGCAGTTTGATGATGTATGTGCATGACAAATGTAATCGATAAACGTATTCAGGATTAAGTTCTTTAATGGATAATGACCGACTCATTTGTCACCGGCTGTTGCCCACAAGCAGGCAGCATCATTCCAAATATAAGAATCATTCCCATTAACGCATCCGTCGAGGCAGTTAAATGCTTGTAAAACGGAAGTTCAATCAATTGTTGATACGTGTATGCAAATCAGGCGTCGACAATAGAGTGCATAAATAATTAATCCTAACTAAATCAGTAATCAATAACTTAATGCTAATAGTCTTAAATGAATTACCGAGCTTCAACAAGGGAGGTAACTTTTGATTAGCTCGTGCAATTTCTAGCAATAAATACAAAGCCATGCCATACAAAGAAAGCGTCTGTTATTAAAGACACTACTGCCATAGATACGTGCAATCCGAATTCTCACTACAGACATCATGATGATTTAAGAATAACCATTGGATCTCTATCTATTGCCGCTGATCAAATAAATCGTTAGTGATTAGCCTCTAGGACTAACGGAGAGCAGGACAGATTCTCAAATCTATGTGATACTGAAAGCACCAAAAGCTTGACTGACAGCTCTCCTTGGAATACTAACATTGACCTTAAAAAATATAATCAGTTTTCTTGCAATATCTTTAGATATAAACCCCCCGTCTTCAAGCTCACAGGCTACATGGATTGCAACAAGTACGCATCCGGTGAATCATCGATCCTGTGTTGTGCTCTAGTGCTCGCAGGAAGCCAAACAAAAGCAGCAAGTATCAAAAAGGCAACGAGCTTGTGAAAGAGCCTAATCGTATCTATATATTATAGATCTATCCCAACCCCTCTTCTTATACACAAATTGGTTTGTGATTGAATCCTAGACCTCTTCTTACACCAATATCTCTTCGTCCTAGTCTGATGAAGGGAATAATAACTAACCTCAAGATCAACAGACCACTCATTAAAGTTAGACACTATAATAGTTGTATTCAATACCTTATCTGCTCTGAGATGAGTCTTACGCCTTGATGACCACATCAAATACCATTGACTACACTAAAGGAATAAAGCTTGACATCATTGACCGTGAAGGTAATGTGTAACTAACAGGCAAAAGGAGATGCACCATGCCCGAAGGCTATAGGCCACTAACCTTAGAGGAGCTAACTGAAGCAGGTGACATCTTCTTCCCTCGATTCAATATGATCAGTGAGCGAATGCCGCAAGGTTCAACCATTGAGGACACTTTGAAGGTAATGGAGAAAGTACTAAAGCTTGGACACCATCAAAGACGTGAAAAAGAAAAGCTCAGGGATTTTGGATTTGGCATCAAGAGAGCAATAGGCTTCTTCCAACCTGAAGCCAGAGGTAGCGAGGAAGTATGAAACACCTGTGTTGAAGTATTTGATAATGATAAATCAAGCACTGGCGTGAAATATATCAAACAATTTGATCACTAATACCAGAAGCATTGAACCTCAGGATTTTGTGTTACTGGATTACCAGCATCACCAGGACGACGTTTACCCTTTAGTTGCTGTGAATCTTCCTTCTTCTTTCTGATCTGCTCTTGCATCTACTGCACCTCAAGTTCTTCAAAGACAATTGACTAAAAGGCATCAGCTCAACATCGAATACAATCATCTGCTTTTGTTTAGATGGACCTGTCTGCAGGCCATCACCGTCGTTCCTAAGACTGTGTATCTGATTCCACTCCGCTTCAATCATTAATTGAGTATGAGTATCCGTCTAGTTCTCAATGGTTAGTGGAATATTACTTCGGAATACGGTGACATTCGTCTTGGTTCGTCATGATCCAGAGTTGAAAGGTTAGTTTAGGTTTAAAATTGGTATCACTTGCAAAATATTTGAATGAATTTCCGTTTTTGCGCCTTTGCTCTCGCGGCTGCTTCTTTGGTGTCATCGCTAAATTCTCCCATGGCAATTGCGTCGACTGAAGAGGAAAGTAATAGGTTGATGTTTTATGGTGTAGGTATAGGTTTCGGGGCTCTTATGTGCGACTTTTTGGAAAACAAAATACTCGATCAAACCATGGCGGGTATAGTCATCACAAACATGCGTTCCGAAATGAAGACTGGCAGCTCCTATACGGAATACAAGCTTGGTCCGATTAGGCGTCAGGCAGTTAAAGATGGTTTTAACGCTTCAGTTAAGGAAATGAGTGGATGTGATCTTAAGTTCTGATTCGCTCAGTCTATTCGGTCCGCATTTGCTTAAGCTGGTGAAAAGGGTGAAGTTACGGGGCACTGAAGTGCTGTTGTTACTTTTATGTGTCTCCGTAAGTGACTTTTCTCAGCCCTAAACCCTTGATACAACAACATTTGTGTCTGCCATTGCGTTACATAGGGGTGGATCAGCGCTCACACACGCAGCTGACTCTATATTAGGTGAGAATGATTCTCACAGCATATGTCAGTTATTGCAGTAGCTTTCAGAGATTGATGCGTAATTGTTGATGTGGCAAATGCAACGGGTAGTTACTCTGTTGTTACTCTGATCGTTACTCTCGAAGGTGCCAGAGCAGGGATCTTGACCTACAGACATGCCTGCCTTAGAACCTGCTCAGAAGTTCAGGTGTACTAGTGAGCGTTGACCATCTCTCCCCAGCAATCAGTCCACTTGAAGGGATCAGGCTGCCAAAGTTTTTGAGCGTCAAGGCTGGCGACTTTGTGATTGTTCAAGCAGCAGAGCAGGTTGCTCGCCAAGTGAATGACGATTGGTGGATGGGACAGGTCATCTTCTGCGAAGGGGGTGCCCGTGATCCACGGGTGAACTCGATGTTTCAGGTAGCCAACGTGGACGACGGTGGAATCTTCTGGGTCAACGGTGATGAAGTCACGCACGTGGTTCGATCACTAGACGGGCTGCCGTTTAATGGGTGAAAACTGGTGGTGCATGAGAAAAGCTTCCTTCGTATTTTTCCTTGCTGCTTTGGGGCTCAGCGGTTGTGCCAGCAAGTCATTGACACCTGGCAACGTTTCGGAGTGGCCCTTCATTGCGACTGTCAATGAGGTCACTATTGATTGCGCAGCTGGACGACCTGCATACGTAGAAATCAATGGTCAGGTTTATTCGCTGAACGGTGCAGCCAAAGCGCGAAAGCCCAGTGCTCCTTTTCTGAACCATGACACTGGACTATTCCTTCCTCACCCTGATCCTGCAATGGCCGACATGGGAGTAATGGCTTCCCTGGCGTCATTCAATAAAGTTGCAGATAGTAAGTGTTGAAGTTCGGGTCAACGGTGATGAAGTCACGCACGTGGTTCGATCACTAGACGGAATGTCGTTTGAATAAAAAGCTCACACAGGAGGTGAGCCTTTGGTTTGCGACCACGTAGATAGCCTCTAGAATTGATAACAAATAAACATCTCCAAGTCATGGGACCGATTGAAGCATTCACCACTGCTTGGAGCAAGTCCTTTACTTACGGCGGTAAAGCAACAAGAGCCGAATATTGGTGGTTCTATCTC
>NHEP01000241.1 GCA_002171515.1 bacterium TMED88
CGGAGGCGGTGGCCGCACCTCGCTTCGAGGGTGTTTCTTCCATGCGTTCTGGTCCCGAATCCGCTGGAACGATGAGGCGCGACGAACACGCCGAGCCGATCGATCCAGGCCTTGGCACTTAGCAGATCGGGCGAACGCGCCCCGAGGTGGGGGGTCCAGGGCCTGCAAGCGCCGGAAATCATCCCTTGAGTTGAACCCGTGAAGGGGGCATGGTGCCGGAAGATCGTTGTCGGATCAAATCCGAGCGCGAAGCCCCGCGGGTCGGGCTAGGCTGCAGCGCGCAGATTTCCGGGCTCGTGGAGGTTCAGGACATTGGTGGCAACCGCGACGAGAGAAACCCAACTCGTTGAGCCTGAAGTCGTTCGTCTTCTGGCTGAGCGGTGGAGATTCCCCGACCCTTGCGAGGCTGCGCCGGAAGGCCTGGTGGCTTACGGGGGCGATCTCTCGGCGAGCCGACTTCTGGCGGCTTACGCCCAGGGCCTCTTCCCCTGGTACGACGAGCCTCCCATTCTCTGGTTTTCTCCCGACCCGAGAACCGTTTTTCGACCCGACGGTCTTCGGATCAATCGAACTTTGGCCAAAAACATTCGGCGGGGTCGGTATGCGATCTATTTTGATCGCGCCTTTCGTCAGGTCATCGAGGCTTGCGCTCAGATTCCTCGCGCGGGGCAGTCGGGGACATGGATCAACCAAGATATGATCGAGGCGTACTGCGCTCTGCACGCGATGGGTTTCGCGCATAGCGTTGAGTCGTGGCGGAATGACACCCTCGTAGGGGGTGTTTATGGCCTCTCCTTGGGCGCTGCTTTTTTTGGCGAATCGATGTTTGCTCGGGAAGCGGATGCTTCGAAAGTCGCCTTCGTGGCGCTGGCGCAGCATGTTCACGCCTTAGGTTTTCAGTTCATCGATGCGCAGGCACCGACGCCTCAGACCACCGCTCTCGGCGCCACCTCTTGGTCCCGAGAGGTCTTCCTGGATGCGTTGGAAAAGGCCCTTGAAAAGCCAACGATTTGTGGGCCATGGTCGCCTTCGGATGTTGAAACCTTTTCGAAAGTCGGGAGAGGGAAACGAGTTGACGATGGAGCAATTTAAAAGAGAAATCGAGGCAGCCATCGAGGCCGATGATCCCGAGGAGTTGTTGTCGGTGGTCATCGATGTCTCGCTTGCGGGTGACGACCCGGTTTGGGCGGCAGATCGGTTACTCGATCTCGCTGACCATGACAACAAGGGTGTTCGGGGGAATGCTCTGATTGGCTTGGTGCATCTTGCTCAGCGGTTTCCTGAGCTCAACCGGTCGCAGATGATTGAACGAATTCGTCTCGCGGCTGAAGATCCAGAGCTGCATGTTCGAGAGCAGGCGGAGTCAGCGATGGAGGAGTTGGCGGTCGGCTAACTGGAAAAGAAGTTCTCGGCTTCGCTCAATTCCTGAAAATTGATTTTTCTTTGCGCTCGCTCCAATTCTGCTGAAGTCCACGGACTAACTCGTCAGCACTCGAGATGCGCCGTTCCGGATCCTTTTCGAGACAGGCCATGGTGAGGGCCTCGAGTTGTTTGGGCACTCTCCAGCGTGTCAATTCTGAGGGCTTGGCGGGCACACCGTGGATAATTTGGTCAATGACCTCATCCACCCTTGAGCCCTGTGCGGGCAACTGCCCAGAAAGAATTTCATACAGAACAACTCCCAAACTGTAGAGGTCGGTCCGTGCGTCAATCGTAGGACTGCGTTCAACCTGCTCCGGTGACATGAACGCAATGGTGCCCTGGAGCTTTCCATGCTGAGTGATGGAGAGCTCCATCTCGAGGCCGTCATCCCGGTCCGGGGGCACGATGTCTTGGTTGGAACCTTCCCGGTTCCAAACCTTTGCCAAACCCCAATCTAAGAGCAGAACTTCGCCAAAGGGTCCAACGAGAATGTTTTCAGGTTTGATATCCCGGTGAATGACTCCATAGGCGTGGGCGTATTCGAGGGCCCGCGCGACTTGAATGATGACTTCGACCAGTTGGGTCAGGTCATATCGGTCCCGGTACTGGGGGTCGAGTAGCTCACGCATCGTGTATCCATGCACGAGTTTCATCGTGAAGTAAAGATGGCCCCGATTGTCACGCCCCAGTTCGTAGACCGGCACTGTATTGGGATGTTGAAGCATCGCCGTGACTCGCGCCTCTCGCAGGAAGCGCTGTTGTTCGATGGGGTCATCGGCGATTTCTTTATGCAGTGATTTGTAACAGATTGTTCTCGAGAGGTGCAGATCTTTGCAGCTTTGGATCAGACACTTCCCTCCGCGAGCCAGGGTGCTGAAAAAGGCGTAGCGCGTCCGAACATCAATTTTATCCGGCAGTTTCCGGTCGGTTTCTTCAACATAAAGTTGCTCGAGCCGATCTTTCGGCGAGCCGTGAAACTGCATCGTATGCCACTCCTTCTATAAGAGAGGTTGGCACAGGATGGCTCGGGGCGATATCCGCTGAGCGCCGGTCTACAGGGCGAAGCTTGCTGGCCCCTAGGCTTCGTTTTTTGCTCCGGTGCGCCCCGCCATGTGTTCAATCGCTTGTGGTGGGTAGTTGGTGCGAACTGCGGAGCGAAAGGGAGGACGCTGGCTCGCCCGATTTGCATAGCGTTGGACCGCATCGGCCAGGGGCAGGTGGAGGCGGTCCGCCCACTTCAGGCAGCTGACTGTCATCAGATCGGCGATCGTGAAGCGATCACCGAGCAGGTGGGGGCGACCATCTTCCAATCGTCGCTCGATTTCCGTCACCATTCGGGCGAAATAGCTCCGCGCTGCGGCAACTGCGGTGGGGGCTTCTCCGTAAATCTCTGGCAACCCTCCGTGAAGGCGGATCGTGTAGAGCGGGGAATCCAGCTCGCTCAAAGCGAAGAAGCAGAGTTCGATGCACGTCGCTCGGGCCGCACTGGCAGCAGGGGGAATCAGGATTTGCCTCTCCAGGTGGGCTTCCGCCAGCCAGATCACGATGGCCCCGCTCTCCCCCATGACGATGCCGTCGCCCTCATAGAGTGGGATCTTTTCACGGAGTGAGCGTGAGCGGAACTCGGCATCATGCATACTGGGGTGCCGAGGAAGAATCTCACGGGTCTCAAACGGCAGGCCCAACTCGGCCAGCATCCAATGGACTCGAAAGGTTCGGGGAGTGCCGAGCCCCCACACCCGACGGCTTTGGGGATTGCCCGCCTCGGTGGTCATCACGCCGCCCCCAAAGCTCCAGCCTCGCGGAGGGCTTCAATCTCGCGATCACTGAAACCCGCCTCGCTGAGGATCTCTCGACTCTGTTCCCCGAGCGTGGGGGCCGGGCTGCGAATCGCAGAAGGGGTCCCCTCAAGTCGCTCGGCTGGACGAGGCTGTCGAATGGGGCCCACAACCGGATGTTGGTCTTCAACCAAGATGCCGTTTTCGATCACTTGTGGATCCAGATGGACCTCCTCACGTCGCAGCACTGGGGCGCAGGGCACGTCGGCTCGATCCAGCAGGTCAAGCCAGTGGGCAGTGGGGCGTTCTCTTAGGATCTCCGCCATGATTTCGAGGCGCTCGCGGGCATTTCGGACAAGGCCTGCGGCATCCTTGAACCGCGGGTCTTGGAGAAGGTCAGGGCGCTCGACTGCCTCGCAGAAGCCTTTCCATTCACGGGGGGAGACGGTAGAGACGATCAAAAATCCATCAGAGGTGTCGTAGACCAAGTCACGTCGGGCTACGGGCTTCGGTGTGGGAAGATCTTCCGAAATGAAAGTTTGATAGGCCATGCCCTCTGGCCAGATAAAGGCCAAGACTGCATCGAGCATCGAAACCCGAAGGTGTTGACCTTCACCGGTTCTTTCTCGTGCGAGCAGTGCTGCGGTGATGCTTTGGGCGGCGGTCATGGCTGTCACTTTGTCGGGCACGATGACGCGGACGAGGCGAGGGCGCTCGCCCACCCCGCCTTGGATATCGCACAGTCCGGACATGCCCTGAATGAGTGGGTCGTAAACTCGCTTATGGGAAAACGGGCCGGTCTCGCCGAATCCGCAAATGGATACGTAGATTAATTTTGGGTTGAGGGTGCGCAGGGCGGCTTCGCCGATGCCCATTTCCTCCGCGCGCCCTGGACGACTGTTTTGGACGAATACATCCGCGTCCATCACGAGCTTTTTGAGCGCTTCAAGCGCGGCTTCCTTTTTTAAGTCAAGCACGAGCGAACGCTTGGAGCGATTGATGGTGACGAAGGCGGGGGAAAGTCCTGAGATGCCTCCCATGTGTCGAAGGATATCGCCGTTGGGCGGCTCGATTTTTATGACATCGGCACCTTGGTCGGCCAAGATGCGAGTGGCGAGAGGACCCGAAATCACTTGAGTGGCATCAATGATTCGGTAACCGTTCAGTGCGCCAGGCATAGGCATGGTTCCTTGATTGGGTTTGTTGGATTGATCCGTGGATCAGCGCGATTAGCTGAGGGCCCGATCGGCTTCTGTGGGATCGACCCCGATATCCTGATAAAACCAACGAAGCACAGCGCGGGCGATTTCGATTTTACCGTCGTCTTGGCAATCGATGACGACGTCTGCCGCTTCGCGATACCAAGGGTCCCGGCGAGCCATGATGGTTTTGAAGTCGTGTTGGTCTGAAAGGCTCGGACGATCTGGATCGGAGCCCACCCGAGAGACGAGGTAGTCGACGTCCCGCGCCAAATAGACGACGCGTGAGTGTTTTCGAAGTGCATTCACCTTGCGCTCGCTCAAGATCTCATTGCCGTCGGGATCTAGGTCAACAACGATGCCGCCTCCGCAATCAAGAAGCGCCCCGCTCGAAAAGGCAGCCGCCTTGGTGAGGACTTCGAACTCTAAATCGCGAAAACTCACCCAGCCCCGATGGGTCACGATCTCTGGGATGGAAGCCGCTGCGCTTTCGTATCGGATCAGAGCATCGAGGGAGAACAGCATGAAATTGCGGTTACATCGAGCCAGCCGCTTGGCGACCGAACTTTTGCCGCAACCTCGCCCACCGATCAAGGCCAGGTTTCGAGTTAGATCCGGGTGCGGTGTGCGCTGAGATTTGGACACAAGGCGGTCTCGGTGTTCAAGAGGTCAGAGGTTGGCCGGGGAAGCCCGAGCCATCATTCAACGTCGATCAAGATCGGGGAAAGCCTAGCGGAACGATGGGGCTGGATGCCCGGCCCTCTTGACCGCAGCCAATGCGCCTGACTAGATCCTTCGGGTTTGCCATTTTTTTACTAAGGGCCAAGGTCGATAGGAAGTTCTAAGTGGTCCGTGTAGATACGGTCGCGATGGGCCATCAGCTCCGGTGTCATCGCCGCGTCGATCACCGGATGCTGCTGGCCGTAACCCGCCCGCATACCAGGGGACATGGCGCAGAGATCCTCGGGAAGGGGCTCTACGAGGGCCGCGAAGGCCGCCCAATAAATGTCGAGCGCACTGAGCTGGTTTCCGATGAGAAAATGGCTTCCGCGAGCAAGCTGCATTCGGCACTGATCGGCCAGCAAGATTAAGACTTCGGCACACCGGTGCGCGGCTCGGGCGGCGCCCCTTTCAGAGCATCCGTAGCGCTCAGACATGCTTGCGATGGCTCGGCGGCCGGGATGATCAGCCGGCAGAGAAAGAAGGGGTGCGAAAAGCATCTGGCGCCGGTTCCATCCGAAGCCATCTTGACCGCAGAGCTCGTGGAGTAGCCCAAACATCTGAGCCCGATCCGCAGGATCCTCGGGAATGAGGGGGGGCGTCGCTTCGAGAGACTCGGCCAAGAAGATTAGATCGTTCCAGCGGTTGAGGGCGGGCTGCTGCCCATGAACGGCCTGGGGGGCATTGATTTCTCCGGTCCACGCCAGAAGCGCCTCGTTGGCCTCTCCTGGTTTCTGGATGACGCGTCGAAATGGAATGCTCTTGGCGACCAGCAATCCCTTAGCCGCCTCTCCCCAGGGTCCGGGCACGCCCACAGTCAGGACCAACCTCAAGCCGTTATGATCTAGAGCCTCCTCGGGGCTCAACCACGCGTCGCTCATCTCTTCATCGCCTCCTGATTCTGATCTTTTTCCGCTTAGCTGGAGAGTAGGTCGACCGGATCGCAGTCCAGTCCCCGGGCCAATAGCCGAAGGGTCGCGTACGGGATGGGTTCGCTGTGCTCTTCAATTCCCCGAACTTGTTCGGGGCTAATTGTTTCGCGAAGTCCCGTTGCGATGAAGCTGGCCTCGGCGAGGGCCGTGATGAGATCCCGTGTGGACCAGCTCCGGGCATGGCGGCGTCGTCGGATGGAGAGTCCGTCGGGCACCACCAAGCTTCGATCGTCATCCAGATCCACACTCACCTCGTTTCGTTAGCGCCACCTTGGCGGTTGACGCTTCGAGTGTAGACTCAGGTTCTATTTTCGCGAACCAGATTGTCAAAAGTGAGGAAGATCACGTGGGGATCGAGTTGCTCGAACGGGCCGCAGAAGCCGGTGGACGCCTCCTTCGGGTCGAGCGGCTTGTGGCCTCCGGGAGCGCAGATTCCGCAGGTCGAGGGGCCGGTTTTCTTTTGACTTTCGATGTGGGGCGAGTTCTTGTTGCGGCGGACCGGGTTCACGAATCACTGATGATTCGCCATGTCGATTCGGCGGAAGCGCTTTCAGCCATTCGACTGATGCCGCTGGACGAAGAGGAGCCTTGGTGGAGGCTGGCCGGGCAGCCTTTGACGGGGGCTTGGCTCCGGTCGGAGGGAGAGGGAGCGGCTTCGGGAGCGGGCGGTGAGAGTCATGTTCGTCTTCAATTCCGCGAACCGGATCAAAATCCAAAGCGCATTGCCTTCCTGTACGAGCAGGGTTCCGTTCGGGTCATTGAAGTCCAGGAGGGAGTAACGGATGGCGGATGAATGGGCCCACCTTGATGCGACGGATCAAGCCCTGCTGGTTCGTCGGGGCGAGGCATCGCCTCTTGAACTCATCGACGCCGCGATCAGTCGTCTAAACCGCGTGAACCCCAAGCTCAATGCGGTGATTCATTGCTATCTCGAAGAAGCGCGACAGGCCGCTTCTCAACCGGATCTCCCGGACGGCCCTCTGCGGGGCGTGCCCTTTTTGATGAAAGACATTGGCGGCGAGGAGGCGGGTCGGGCCGTTCACGGCGGGCTGCGGGTGGCAAAGCAAGCGAATTTTCGAGCGAAGCAGGACAGCCACTTCGCCAGCCGCGTGCAGCAAGCGGGATTGATCTCTTTGGGTCGGACGAATACCCCCGAGCTTGCACTGCTGCCGACCACTGAGCCCGAGGCCTACGGGCCCACGCGGAATCCGTGGAACTTGGAGTACAGTGCCGGCGGCTCAAGTGGGGGAGCGGCCGCGGCGGTGGCCGCGGGAATTGTCCCGGTGGCTCATGCGAGTGACGGCGGGGGTTCAATTCGTGGCCCCGCCAGCATGTGCGGTTTGGTGGGTCTCAAGCCGACGCGGGGTCGCTGCTCATTTGGTCCGTCTCTGGGAGAGCGGTGGAGTGGCTTTTCCTGCGAATTCGTTTTATCGAGAAGCGTGCGCGATTCGGCACTTCTGCTGGATCTTCTGAGTGGGCCCATGCCCGGGGATCCCTACTTTGCTCCACCCCCGCCCAAAGCCTTCGCGACGGCTCTCCGAGAACCAAAGGGTCCCTTACGGATCGGAATGATGACCGAGGCACCTCGGGACATTCGGGTGGCCCCCGAGATGGCGGCAGCGGTGGAGCGATGTGGCGAGTGTCTCGAATCTTTAGGGCACTCGGTCGAGCGGGCCCATCCCCTTGCCTTGGAAGATCAAGCGACGGTGGGTCACTACGTGACGGTGGTTGGGGCCAACGTCGCCCGGGCACTGGAAGCCTGGGGCGAAAAGCTAGGGGTCCAGGTGACAGAAGAAGATGTCGAGCCGCTGACATGGGAACTGGCGCGAAGAGGCGCGGAGGTCAGCGCTCCTCGCTTGTTGGCGAGCCTGGAATTCGTGCACGGTTTCGGTCGACGCCTTGCCGAGTGGTGGACGGGCGGTTTCGACCTCCTTTTGACGCCGACTCAGGCCCTGCCGCCGGTGCGCTTGGGGACCCTGGGGTCGACCCGCGAAGAGCCTCTGCGAGGCTTCTTGCTTTCTGCGCCCTATGGGGTCTTCACGCTTCCGTTTAACTTGAGTGGCCAACCGGCGTTGTCTTGTCCGATGGATTGGACGCCCGGAAGCCAAGATGGACCTGAGGGACTCCCCATTGGGGTTCAGCTCGTGGCGCCTTTTGGTGACGAGAGGACGTTGTTGACCGTGGCGGCCCAATTGGAAGAGGCTGCTCCATGGAAAGATCGTCGTCCGCCAACGTTCGCCGGCTAAGCTTTCGGATCGGTAGATGTGAAGGGGAAAATGATGAGCGAAGAAAAGACGCGCGTTGAAAAGAGCCAAGCCGAGTGGCAGAAACAGCTGACGCCTGAGGAATATCAGGTGACCCGAGAGGCGGGGACCGAACGGCCCTTTACCGGGCGCTATTGGGATACCAAGACCACCGGGCTTTACCGCTGCATTTGCTGCAAGACGCCTCTGTTTCGATCCGATACGAAATACGACTCCGGATCCGGGTGGCCCTCCTTTTGGGAGCCCATTGATGGAGAAGCGGTTGTTGAGCGGAGTGATCATTCACTGGGAATGATGCGGGTAGAGGTACTCTGCCGTCGCTGCGATGCGCATCTTGGACATGTTTTCCCGGACGGTCCCGCGCCGACCGGAAATCGCTACTGCATGAACTCAGTTTCACTTGAGCTGGAGCCAGATAGCGAAGGCAGCGGGAAGGGTTGAGGATAGGATGGGCAGCGCGAAAGCTTTGCTCTGGGACAACGATGGAATACTCGTTGACACCGAACCGCTCTACATGGGTGTGACAGCGGAAATCATGGCCGAGGTCGGGGTCGGGCTTTCCGTTGATGAATTCCGGGAAATCAGCCTCGAGCGCGGTCAGAGCTGCTTCGAGCTTGTGCGGGCCGCGGGCTTCGAACAAGCCGAGATCGACCGCCTTCGCCAACGTCGGGACGAGGCTTATCACGCGCGAGTGAGCTCGGGTGTGCCCCTCATGAAGGATGCCCGCGAGACACTCGAGGCCCTGCATGGCCGGATCCCGATGGCGATCGTGACCAGTTCCCATCCTGAAGACCTTCAAGTGATTCACCGGGCTCATGGGCTCGAATCATTTTTCGAGGCTGTTGTGGCGTCGGGGGACTACGTCCGTCACAAACCCCACCCAGACCCCTATCTCGAGGGTGCTTCTCGTCTCGCCGTTGAACCTCAGGAGTGCGTGGCGATCGAGGACACACAGCGGGGTATGCGAGCTGCCCTCGCCGCCGGCATGGAGTGCTGGGTGATCCCCCACGCTCTTTCCCGGGATAGCGATTTCAGCGGAGCCCATCGCATCCTCCAGAGCATCCGCGAGGTTGGCGAACTGATTCTCTAGTGCGGACGAAGCTGTCTTGGTTGACTATTGACCGAGATGGCTGCAGTCGTCCACGTAGCCGAGCATGCGGAGTTGTTCGCACTCCTCGAAAGTCATCTCGACATCCCCGGCATCTTCGACGGCCTCTCCCTCTGCGGCCCGGCGCTGAAAATCCGCATGATCCGCGAGGGTTTGAACGGTGGATGCGTTTTGATCGAGGCTCAGGGGTTGAGCCTCGCCCGGGTCGACCGCCACTTCAAAAAGCTCTTGTTCCGGTAGGCCACGCGGATTGCCGGGGTTGGCCCTGATCAACTTCATCTCATCCGTTCTCAAAGACCACAAAACATTGCCCTCGTGATCTTCCTCCGCGAAGTGCTGTCGATCGCGGATGCTTCTGGAGTCCACATGACTACGAAGGTCCACGCCCTGCATGGCCGTCGGCACGTCACCGCCGGATACCTCAATCAAGGTCGGAACGACGTCGAGCAAGCGAGCCAGACCGTCGGTGGCGCCGGCGGAAGGCGGCTCCACGCCATTGGCCCATTTGACGAGCAGAGGTACTCGGATCTGTTCGTCATACAAAGTCAGGCCATGCCAGAAGCCGCCGTGATCGTAAAACTCTTCGCCGTGGTCAGCGGTCAGCGCAATCACGGTGTTGTCATACAGACCGAGAGCTCGGAGCTTGTCGAGAAAACGGCCGAAGTTTTCGTCCAAGAATTCGATTTCGCCCTTATAGAGTTCGCGCATTTCTTCGGCGAGTTCCGGGCTGGGATGCTGATTCGAAACCCGTGCGATGCCGTGTCCGTCATAGGGATGACGGAAATAGGGGTCGTGGGGATCCATGTAATGCAGGAAAAGGAAGAAGCGGTCTTGTGCATTTCTCTCAAGCCAGTCGATCGCGACCTCGTTGACGGTCTCTGAATCTTGATAAAAGTCTGAGGCGCGGATGCCCGGCTTCACCTTAAACCAGACTGACCGCACAATGTTGTACAGGATCAATTTTGAAGAGGACTCTTCGGCGAGAGCGAGGTAGTCGGGCCCGAGGAAGTAGTACTCGTCGTAGCCTTGGTTGAACCCGAAGCTGTCCGCCAAATTGATATTCGATACGACGCCGCCGGTGGTGTAGCCGCGATCCTGCATGACCTCCGCGACCATCTCAACATCTGGAGACAGAACGGAGGGTTTGGCAATCGCCCGATGGGTCGACGGAAGCAAAGAAGTCAGCAGTGTGGCAGTTGCGGGCTTCGTCCACGAGGCATGCGAGAAAGCCTCGAACCGAGTTCCGCCGTCCTCGATGAGAGAACAAATATTCGGGGCTTCGACCTCGCCCCCGTAACACGACAGGTAGTCGGCTCGAAGGGTGTCTACGGCGACAAGGATAATGTTCGGCACCGATTTCAAGGCAGAGGGAATTTCGCTCCGGCCTGCTCCCGGAGCGGCGCTCCCGACGCTCAAGGAGACGAAGAAACCGATGATGACAACGACAGCGAGTACGGACCCAGCCCCTTTGGGTTGGCCGAGGACGCGAAGCGGACCAGAAAATAGTTTTCGCCCGCCAAAGAAAATCAGCAGAGTCACGACGCCGAACCCTGCGAGAACCCCCAGCAGCACGCTGGGCGGAGGCATTTGCTCGAGGTAGACGTCTCGGCGGAGGCGGAAGACCGCAATCGCCAGAGCAAAAGGGATTAATGTTCCGATGAGACCCAGAGTGGGGACCCAGCTTTGGATTTCTCCCTCATCCATGGGGAGAAAGCCGAGCACTGCGCCGCCGAGGAGTGCGAGGCCCCCGAGCATGGCCGCATAGGCGAGCGGGCCGTACCAGAGGACTTGGGCTTCAGCGCCGAACCCGCCCTGTGCAATGATGAGACTTTCTGCGACGCCGATCAGAACGCCAGCCAGAAGGCCGGCAGAAAGACCGGCCAAAGCGCTTTGAATGACACGCTGAGTGAGGGGAATCTCGACGCGTCCGGATGCGGCCTCTGCGTGCTCGCGGCGCTGCTTTTCTTCCTCGGTCTCCAGAGCGACCGCGGCTTTGGCCGCTTCCGCGTAGTCGACTTGCACGCCATCGACCAGGCAGAACGCGGGCGTGTAGTCCTTGCCGCGAACCCACCAGAAAATGAAGCCCAGCATGGTCGGCGCCTCGGCCGCCCAAAAGCCAAGGGCAGCGGAGACGATGGCCGCCGCGGGCCCGATCAAGCTGCCGAGCAGCACATACTGGGCCGCCTCACGGATGCCCTCTCCCGCGATCGTGAAGGGGCTTAGAACCGTGGCGAAAATCTGAATCGAAGAGCCGAAAGTGACTTGCCAGAAGTCAGCCCCCGTCGCCCCGATGGCCAGCGCCGTGAAGTAGTACATGGCGGCCGTGGTGAAGTGAACCAGGAAGCTCATGAACAGAACCATCAACATCAGGCCTTTTTTGTCGCGATAGGCTCCGGCGGCGGTCGTGATGCGCGTAAGAAGCCCCGTCAGCCGATCCTTCCCAGGAATGGGAAGGTTGCCCAAAAGCCACTGAACGACTCCGGGGTACCAGAGGACGAGCAGCAGGCCGCCGATAATTCCCAAGGCCAAGGGAATCGACAAAGAGGCAAAGAGCAGGGCATTGTCGCCGAAAATGGAGATGCCAAAGGGCAGGGCAACCAAGAAGGTCAGAAAGACACCGGAGAAGCCGCAAATCTTTTCCAAAAACTTGGCCGCGGAGACTTCCACGGTTTGTCCACTAAAACGGGCTGCATCATAGAGGGTGTAACCGTCGAGGCCGGCCGTGCTCGGCAAGAAAGTCCCGATGGCGCGGCCAATGAGAAAAGATCCGAAGATGTGTCGGAAAGGAAGCTGAATGCCTTGGCCCTGAAGAACCAAAATCCAGCGGTACATCGAGGCCAGCATCCCGATCACCTTCACGCCGGTCGCTATGCCGAGGAAGGTCCAGAAAGTGGTTGCGTCGATGCGGCCAAGTTGATCCGCAATCAGCTTCCACGCGATGACTTTCGTTCCGTCTTCCATCGCGATGGGGTGGGAGAGCAAGAGCCAGAAAGCCCGCACGGTGAAGTAGGCCTTGAGGACGCTGAGGATGCGACTTCTCCAAGGCTCCGGCGCAAATTTCGAGACCAGCAAGGCCGAGGCCGCAAGAACAAGGACCTCGAGAAGAATGAACATGAAGTGGTTCTCCGGCGTGTTTCCGGGACCGNTNCNTCGGCNCCCGNTGGAATTCGCCTCACGGCCCTATCGGGCGCGCATCTCGCGCCNTTTAGAGTTGTGCGGCACAAGAGAAGTGCGCATCAGGCGCCCGGAGGTTATGGGATTTTCTCAGTCAGATAAAGCGAATGAGAAAGAGGTCCGGTGCTTGCGGATTATTCCGCTGGGCGTAGGCACTCGCCTACAGTGCGAGCGGATCAGTTGTTCTTTTGCAGAATTTCGTTTCTGCGCGCTTCGTATTGCTTGACGGTGATCTGGCCCAGGGAGCGCGCCTCTTCCAGATCGGCGAGTTCGCGAAGATCCTGGGCGGAAAGCCCTCGCAGGGTATCGGTTGGCTTTGCGTTGGCTTCAGAGGCGGCAGCGGGGGTCGCAGCGACGGCGGAGACCGATCCCGCGGTTTCGCCAGTCGAAAGTGTTGCCGGGGGTTGAACGGCTGAAGAATCCAGAGAAGATGCGGTACCGGTGGCGGAAGTGACCGCGGCGGCTGGGCTCGTCGTTGAAGTGGCGGCTGTCGCCGCGGCGGAACCGGCGGCCGCAGTCGCCGCTGAAGTGGCGGTTTGCTCCCCAGTGACGTCATCTTGTTTTGCCGTCGCCGCTTCGTCTTCGCCCTCGGCCGCATTGGACGGACGCTCTGCAGACGTTCTCTGGCCTGCGACATTTTGCTCGATCGATTCAGCGCCGAAATCGGAATCGCGCCACGCGACTTTGACGCCTTGCGGACCATTGGCCTGATACGGGCCATCCCCGACCGTATTGAAGGGCATCACGATTTCACCCACGATGGGTGTGGGCAAGTCGTAGCGAGCCGGCTCCATTTTGTCTTTGGCGCGTCGCTCGTTCGCCTCCCAGCCAAGGCGCGAAAGGTCGACAACCATTTCATCCCCTTCGACCCAGGTGACGAAGCTGGTTAGAAACTTCCTCGCGAAGACAAAATTATGCATTCTCTTTTCGAGGGCCAAAACGACGATCTCTTGATTGGGCCCCGCTTCTGCGTAGGCCTCCGCGAGTCCGTCGGCGATTTTCGGTAAAAGCTTGCGTGAGATGGCGAAGCGTCGTTCGCGAATCGTAGACTTTCGGGATGGGCGCTCGTCCACCTGAATGCCCGAGAGGATCGCCTGCAGCCGCGCCGGGGAGATCTTGATGGGCTGGTTAAAGCCCCGGGGCAGCGTCTTGAACCCGAGCGTGGGCTTCTCGCTGCGAAGGCGAATCTCTAGACCTTGTTGATTAATCACCGTCGTGCTGACGGTGCGGGTGGCGCACGCCGGGAGAAGCGCAAGGATCAAGCAGGCGAGGAGGTAGGGGCGCATGGGGCGGGAAGATAGCAGCGAAGTCGTGCGGAAACCTGTATCAGCGATGGCTCAGCCTAAAGCGATGAAGACTTGGCGAATCCCCCAGGCAGCCGTCCAGGCAAGGACCAGTAAGTAGCTGAAGGCAAAGGCGGGCCAACGCCAGGAGTTTGTCTCTCGGGCCATCGTGGCCACGGTGGATGTACACAGCAGAGCAAAGACGAAGAAGGTCAGAAGAGCGGCCACCGTGGGCGGATCGAAAAGTGGCTTGCCGGTTTCGGGTCGAATGTCGGACCGGATCGCCGTTCGCAACGAGGTATCCGGATCGCTGGCCGCATAAATCTGCGCCAAGGTGGCCACGATCACCTCTCGTGCGGCCAAGCTCGCCAGCAGCCCCACGCCGATTTTCCAGTCGAAACCGAGCGGCGCGATGAGCGGTTCAATGGCTTTTCCCGCTTGGCCCGCTGCGCTGTGTTCGAGGGCATAGCTGGCCGCTTCCTTCGGGCTCAGATCCGCGGGTGGTGTTGACTGGGGGAATGTCAGCAGCACCCAGAGCAGCATGGATGCGAGCAAGATGATGGTTCCAGCTCGTTTCAAGAACGCCGATGCACTTCCCCAGATTTGGGAGAGCCAGAGTTTGAGACCTGGAATTCGGTAGGAAGGAAGTTCAAGGACGAAAGGCATCGGCTCGCCTTGGAGGACGGTCTTGCGGAGCACGGCTGCTACGGCGGTCGCCGCCAAGGGAGCGACGAGATAGAGTGCAAGCATGACGAGGCCCTGGAGTCCGATGGGGCCGATCACCTCTCGGGCGGGAACGAAGGCAGCGACGAGTAGTGTGTAGACGGGCAGTCGAGCTGAACAGGTCATCAGCGGTGCAACCAAAATGGTGACGAGACGATCCCGGGGTGAGGGAACAGTTCGCGTGGCCATGATGCCGGGTACTGCACAGGCGTAAGAGGAAAGAAGCGCGACGAAAGCTCGCCCTTCGAGCCCTACTCGCGCCATCGCCCGATCCACTACGAAAGCCGCGCGCGCCATGTAGCCGACATCCTCCAGTAGATAGAGGAGAGAAAACAGAAGAAGGATTTGCGGTAGGAAGATGACGACTGAGCCCACTCCGGCGATCAGCCCGTCGGCGACGAAATCGGCGAGAAAACCGGCAGGCAAGAGTGTGCGGCTGAGATCGGATCCCGCGCTGACGCCCGTATCGATGAGATCCATGACGGGAGTCGCCCAGCTGAAGATCAGTTGGAAAAAAGTCACCATGACAACGCCGAAGAGCGCCAACCCCCAAAAAGGATGCAGGACGATTCGATCTACCCAATCTGTGACGGTATGGGGTCCCGGCCGTTTCTCTACGACGTGCTCTAGGATCGAATCGGCCCAAGCCGCTCTTTCGATTCGGTCGGACGGGGGCATCACTGGGGGCTGAGACCAAGTCTCTGAGCGGGCAAGTTGCTGGCGAAGTGCATCCAGTCCGATGCCTCGATGGCCGACGACGCCGGTCACCGGTATTCCGAGTGCGGCCGAGAGGCGTTCCAGATCGATTTGGCCTTTCCGGGCCCTCAACTCATCCACCATCGTGACGACGAGACAGGCAGGCAGTCCGAGGTGGAGGATTTGCCCGATCAGCAGCATGGAGCGCTCCAGCGAGCAGGCGTCTGCCACGATGATGATGGCGTCAGGCGCCGGTGTATCGGGAATCTCGCCCGCCAGGACTCGGCCGACCACCGCTTCGTCGGGACTCACCGGGTCAAGAGAGTAGGTTCCCGGCAAGTCGATCATTTCTGCGGTTCGGTCGGTCAGGCGTACGGTTCCCTCGCGGCGCTCGACCGTGACGCCCGGGTAATTGCCGACTCGGGCACGAAGCCCCGTCAAAGCGTTGAAAACTGTCGTCTTGCCCGAGTTGGGGCTGCCGATCAGCGCCAGTCGGAGGGGGGCCGCGGGCTTTTCATTAAAATTAGATTCGCTCATGATGGTTTTTCAGGGCCGTGGACTCGTTGATGGGGAAGGTTCCTTCGGCCCTTTCTGCGTGACGCGCACGTGACGCGAGTCGGCCTTGCGCAAGCAAAGCTGAAAACCCCGCAGAGCGTAGAGGGACGGGTCGCCCAGGGGTGCCCGGCGTAGAACCTGAACTCGGGTGCCGGGCAGAAACCCGAGGTCCAGCATTCGGCGCCCGGCGGCATCTCCGAGATCGACCCCCACGACCTCGCACTCGGACCCGGGCTGCATGTCGGATAGACGGCACACCGAGGTCTCCCCATCCGAGCTGAAATCCGCGTTCATCGCGGCGGATCCTAGCGACCCGCCCTGCGAAAACCAATCATTCTCGGGCCCTTAGAAGTTGACTCCCGCGGGGATCGTGGCTACGGTATCGAGGATTTGGGCCTTTCTGGAAGAGCCGAAGCCATCGGTTCCTTCGGAGTCCAGGGGAGGGGGCGGCCGAACGTGTCTGACACGGTGGGTCTTCTGGCGATGCTCGTCCCAGGTACGCTTCTGGTCGGAGGGATCCTTGGGTGGGCCCGGCGGGGTTCGCATGGACCGAAGGCGCCCGACTCGGCTTCTGAGCCCGGCCTTCGATCCGCGGATCAAGCGCCGTCTCCGGCTCGCTGGCTGCCGATTTTTCTCTTTGGCGCCGGCGCACTGATGGTTCTTCTATTGGCTGTTTTGGTCGCCCGCCCTCTGGACCCCGCGTCGGCATCAGGACTGATTGAAGTCATCGGTCCCGGGTTTGTCGGTCTGATGTGGTTGGCCTCAAGGGGTTTCTTGAAGTGAGAGAACGAGGCGTCCCGCGACGCATTTTGCGGCCACCGCCTCCTCAGAGTTTGATTTCAGTTCGGTTGGTTTCGTAGTGGGCTTATTTCTGGGCGCCTGCTTGTGGACCGTCATCGTTTTTGGCTTTTTTTTACCGATCACGGCATTTTGGGAAATTCGTGGCCGCGCGAAGGATGTCGGACCGGCCCCCCCCCAGGTTGCCCCCGAATCCCGTACCGCTTTCGATGACCTGATCGAGCCGTTGCGTGAAATACGCGAGGTTCTGAATACAGCGCCCCGTACTCTTGAAGCCGGGCCGTCGCTGATCGCCAGCCTCGGAGCGTGGATGAGCTTTTGGTCCGCACTGGCTCTCTTTGCTGTGATTCCTGTAGGCGGCATTTTTGAGTTCAGAGGCGTGGCGTGGTCGGCCTTATTGGCCGATCCGCAATGGGGGTTGATGATCGCATTCCTTGCCCCGGCGACAGCACTTTTTGGGGCAATGCTGCATCAGGTCGCTCTACGAGGAGGTTCAGCGCAGGGTCCGTTGACCGCGTGGGATCGCCGTGCGCCCTTGGCTTGGCTCGCGCTCGGAGCGTCCCTGATTCCTCTGCTCCTCACGTACGGCACACTCAGGCCCCTCGCGGTCGGGCTTTTCCAAGATACTTCTTTTGCCCCCCCCCATTTCGAAGTCTTCCCGGGTCTCGATTCAATCCGCGGGGTCTTCGCGGCGGCTCGATTGCCTCGATGGGGGATCCTCCTGAATCCCCTGTCCGCTGCACTCTTTTCCTGTGCGTCTATTTTTTGGGTGGGCAGCCGTTCTTTTAGGGGTCCGATTCCGTTTGGCAAAGGCAGCCGAGGCCCGGGGGGCTTTCGGGTGGCGCTGACCCTTGTGAGTGCCCGTCTCTGGCTTGTTGCTCTCAGCTCCCTTTTTGTTTTTCTTTACTTGGGTGGGGGAGCGATTCCAGCCCTTTCGCAGGGTCGAATGGTTAACTGGGTTTCGCCGTATTTCGGCTTGGGCTTTGCTCAGATTATTTGTTTTGCGGTTCAAGCCGTGACGTTTTGCGTGAAGTGGATCATCGTCTTGAAGTTCTGGGTCATGCTGGCTTCGAGAATTGACGCCTGGCCAGAGGGTCGAATCGAGCAATTCTGTCGACGGTTCCTGATTCCGGGCGCTCTGCTGGATATCGCGATGACCGTTTTTTTCTTGATTCGGCTGGGAAACGAGGCCTGATGACGGACTTGCTTTTCGATGTGCTCTGCGGCCTTCTAGCCGTATCCGGGTCGCTGGGTGTGATGTGTGTCCGCCGCTCAGTGGTCGCCCAGACCGCGCTCTGGGCGCTGGCGGCCTTCGGCTGTGCTGGCGCCTTTGCAGCGGCCGCGGCGCCCGTCGTCGCCGCTCTGTTCTTGTTCTCCGTTCTCGCCATGTGCGGGGGAGCGCTTCTTCTTGTCGACTCAGAAAGCCAGTTTGCGGAGGCCGACTTGGTCAAGCTCTCGACCTCGCGCGTGGTGATTCGCTTTCTGTCCGCAGTGGCTGTCTGGGTTGGCGTTGTGCTCTGGGCGCAAGAGCACCTTCGCGCGGTCTCTTGGCTTGAGTTCTCCAGCGCTTTGTCCACGTACCCCCCGGAACTGACCCGCGGTGAAGCCCTGGCCGGCTGGTTTTTGGGCTCAGCCCCTTCGACCGCGTTGGCCTGCGGATCGTTGTGTCTCGTCGCTATTTTGGCTCCTTTCGTCTTGTTATCGAAAGAGGAGGTGGAGTGATCGATCTTTCCCTCAGTCCTCTGATTATTTTGGCGCTTTGGCTCTTCACAGTGGGTGCTGTCGGGGCTGCTTGGCGTCGTTCACCTCTGGTTGTCCTCATTGCACTTCAACTCATGCTGATGGCCGGCGAATTGGCTTTTCTGTCTTTCGCGCCCGATCGCTCAGCGGATTCGAACTCCGGCGAGGTCTCTGCAGCAGCGCAAGGCGTCGCTTTGAGCGCGGTTCTTGTTGGCCTTGTTCAGTTCGCTGTCGGTTTTGTACTCGTTCGCCGACTCACCCGGGACCGGAAGACCTTCGATCTGGAAAAGTCCTCGGCTCTGCGAGGATGAGGGCTAAGTGATGGGAGAGTTCGGATTTCCACTGGGTTGGGTCCCTGCACTGCCCCTGATCGGTGCCGCGATTCTCGGGGTCATGCGGGGTCTTTTTAGGCGAGATCTTTCCCACAGATGGACAGCTCTCGTTCCGTTTGTCGCTGTCCTCGCTTCTTTGGGTTTCCTGCTCGCGGCTTTTTTTGAGCTGCTGATGAGTGCTCCCGGGGGCGCCATTGTGGTCCGGGCGGGTACTTGGATGGGCGCAGGGATTGCTCCGAATGCGACAATGATTGATTTTGCTTTTCGGCTCGACCCGCTTTCGTCAGTCATTGGTCTCCTCGTTGCTGCAGGGGGGCTTTTTGCCGTGGTGCACGCTGTCGCAACGCTCCCAGCAGACCAGCGAGAGGACCGAGGCCCTCAGCGATTTCTCGGCTTCACATGCCTTGCATTGGCCGCGATGCTGCTTCTGGTTCTTGCAGATGATCTGTTCCTTTTTTGGGCCGCCTGGTGTGTCCTGGGTCTGGCCACGTGGTGGCTGCTGGGCTTTTGGTATGCCGACGAAGCTCAAACCCATGCCGTCTCGGTTGCTTTTGTCATAGGTCGCGTCGGGGATGCGGCCTTGTTGGCGGCTTGGGTGTTGATTCTTCGCGCAGTTCCAGAGGCGGATGGCTCCTTCTCCGACTTTGCGGACCTGCAGTCGACGCCAGCGGGGCTTCAGGCTGTGATGTTTCAAGGCTTCGGATTCCTGGGCATGAAATCCTGGACTGGATCCGAAGTAGTGGCGAGTCTCCTTTTGGTTGCTCTCATCAGTAAAGCCGGCCTTCTTCCCTTTTCGCGCTGGATGATCCATAGCTCTCAAGCGCCTGTTGCAGCGCTTATTCTTGTTCAGACGTTGCTGTCGGTTGGAGCAACCATCTATCTCGGTTCACGCATGAGTTTTATTTTCTTAGATGCGCCGTGGGTCGCTTCCTGTGCTGGTTGGTTGGGTGCGCTGAGTGCTCTATTTGGGGCGCTGATCGCCTGTCGACAAACGGATATTTTTCGCCTCCTTTCTTGGTCCACGGTGAGCCAAGTCGGACTCGCGGTTGTCGCGCTTGCAGCGCTGGATCAAGCGGCAGCTGTTTTTCAATTGATGGCCCACGCCCTCCATAAAGGTCTTCTGTTTATGGCGATGGGCGTAGTGGTCGCCGCCGTCGGCGGACAAACGGACCTTCGCCGCATGGGTAACCTTGGGAGTCGGCTGTGGCGGACACGTATTGACACGTGGGCGGCTGCGTTGTCGATTTGTGGACTCATCCCCATGACGATGGGATTTTTTTCGATGGAACAGATCCTATTTGCTGTTGCACCCAGTCAGCATTTGGCGAGTCCGAGTGGATTGGTTTGGGTGGTGGTTGTCGCCATAGGGCTGACGTCCTTTAGCGTCATGCGATTGATCTATCTGACTCTTTATGGCGAAACGCGAATTCCCGAAACCATCCGCTGGGCGGAAATCGAAGATCCAGGACCTGTTCTGCTGTGGCTCATGGCCTTGCTCGCCGTCGGTGTTTTTGCCGGCACCCTGATCGCAACGCCCCAGATCTGGGCCGATCTCCTTTTTGTCGAGATCAGAGACGCCAATAGCCTGCGTCACTTTCTGGGCCTGAATCCATTGGCCCTCACCCCACGAACACAATGGACCCTCGTTGCTTGGGCGACGAGTTCGGCTTGGCTCGGGAGCGCAGCGGGCATAGGTCTTTATCTTTATCGCCCCAATTGGTTGAGCGATGGACTCGCGTGGGGCGATCGGCTCTGGTTCTCGGGGGCCGGCCAGTCCTTGCAGAAAAAATGGAGGCCGGATCGAATCTCAAGAGGCAGTGGGGTGGAGGGCCCGGAGAAGGAACCAGAGGGGCGTCGAGAAGATGCGTTCGAAGGTTGGATCCTGAGGTACGGGGAGAAGGCTATTCGGAGCGTGATCGATCGTGGAACTCGACCGCTGCAGTCAGGCCGCGCCGCTCAGTATTTTGCCACCGCCCTTTTAGCGTGCTGCGCGATCCTCCTCGGATTGCTCTGGCTCAACCGGACCTAGGGCGGACGACTTCATGGTGTCCTGGGCAATCGAGCACGTTCTGACCACAGTCATCCTTCTCCCTGCGACCTGTGGCTTTTTCTTGATGGCGATCAACGCCGTGATTGCGGGCCTTCGGCCTGGCTGGTCCTTGCCGGAAGGGATTTGGTGGTCGCTGGCGTTTCTCGTTTCGATGGGTGTTTTCGCCATGACGCTCGTGAAGGTCATCTGGGTTTTCGACCCGCAGGTTTTTGGCCCTCAGTTCACCGAACTGATCCCATGGGCCCCGACCGCAGGAGTGACCTGGTTTGTTGGCGTCGACGGACTGAGTCTTGTGTTGATTGGGTTAACCACGGGGTTGGTGCCGCTGGTGTTGCTTGTTGCTCGAAGACAGATTTCCCAATCGCATAGAATCTTGATCTTCTGCATTCTGATGGTTGAAACCGGGCTGCTCGGTGTCTTCTTGGCGCTCGACCCGGCGACCCTCTTTTTGATGTGGCAGCTGACCGTGTTGCCGACTTTTCTTCTGGTGGGTCGCTGGGGCCAAGCGCGACGTGTCCGATCGGCACTCCGCTTCGGCGCTGCATGGGGCCTAGGCTCGATGTTATTTCTCTGGGCCCTGCTCGTCGTCACCGATGGTGGAACGCTGGCCCTCTACGTACCGCCAGCTTTAGAGGGAACCGGGTTGTTGCAGGGGGGATCCCTGGCGGGGGAGGCCATTCCGCGGACATGGGTTTTAATCGCCTTCCTTCTTAGCTTGGGTTTGACGATCCCGATCTTTCCTTTGCACGTTTGGTGGTCGCAAGTCGACCGCGAGACCCCCTTCGCTCTGTCGCTCTTCTTGAATGCCGCCGGACTGAAAGTAGGCGGTTACTTTCTAATGCGATTGGTGCTGCCCCTGTGTGCCGATGCCATCGAGTCTTTTCAACCGCTTCTTTTCTTTATTGCCGCCTCCGGAATGCTTTACGCACTGGCAAGAGCCAGCCTTCAGGATGACTTCCGCTTCTTTATTTCTTGGTGGACGATCGGGCAGCTTGCCTTCATTACCCTTGGTGTTCTGAGTTTGGACGACCGTGGCCTTTCGGGCGCCATGATGACGATGCTCAGCCATGGCCTGACATCCGCCGCCCTCCTGTTGCTCTTCGGAGCCCTGTTCGAACGTAGGAAGACCTCCGATTTGCGAGAGTTCGGCGGTCTTGCTCGACCCATGCCTGTGTTCTCTTCTTTTCTCGGGATCGGTATTCTGAGTGCGATGGGACTACCGCCTCTCATTGGTTTTGCCGGTGAATTCATGATGCTGATGGGCTTATCGTCTGGGCATCTTGGTGTGGCGAGTTTGGCGCTGCTCGCTTGGATACTTGGAGCGGCCGCGGGCATTCGTTTCTATCGCCGCGTTGCTTGGGGGCCTCTTGTTCAACCCGAAAATCGAGGTTTGATTGACCTCCGGCTGGGCGAGCGAATCGTCATCCTTGCGATCTTGGTCCCGATCGTGGGCTTTGGGGTTTATCCTTCCCCCATCCTGCGGCGGATCGAGCCCACTTCGCTGGAGATCTTGCGGCTAGTTGATGGTCGTTTGCGGCATGCCCACCATTCTGTTTCCGACACGGCCGTCATCGAGGCCGAGGACCCAGATCCCGCGATCGTGGAGCCGGGGCATTGAGCGGTCTGGCGGCCAGCTGGGCGGCGATGGGTTCTCCGGTTTGGATCACTGCAGCCGGTGCTTTGGCCATACTGGCCCTCGACGCTCTTTTTGGATCGACCGACCGAAGTGGCCGAGGCGCTCGCCGGCGAGGTCTGCTTCTGATGCTGATCTCAACAGCGGTATTGATCTCGGCATTATCGTCCATCGAAGTTTCGGGTGTCTGGCAAAGCTACGGAAATATGGGGGCGGTCGGGGTCGTGCTGGTGGGGATGCTTGCCATCCCGGCATTGTGGATGGCGAGTACCGACCTCCTGGCGAATCGCTCAGAGACGGGCTTGTACGGAGTTTTGATCCTCCTCTCTTTAAGCGGCGCCTTCATGGCCCTGGGATCCAATCAGATTGGGGTGACCTGGCTGAGCCTTGAACTCATGGGTTTGGCTTCTGTCCTCCTCATGGGTTTTGATCGAAGAAACCCGCTCGGAGACGAGGCCACGCTCAAGGCCTTTCTTGAAGGGTCTTTTTCGAGCGCATTGATGCTGTTCGGATTTGGGCTCTTGTTCGGTGCAACGGGCCTTCTCGACTATGAAGGCCTCCAAAACGCAATTCAACTCGAATCGCCAGTCGATGCGGCGGGGCTCACACTGGTGCTTGGGGGCGGGCTGCTGAAGTGTGGTTTAGCCCCCTTTCATCAGTGGGCACCTGACGTCGACGAAGGTTCTTCGGTCGCCGTCATGGCTTTTCGAAGCGTCGTTTTGCGGACCACTGCAATGATTGTCCTTCTCCGCCTCGTGACCGAGGTTTTCCCGCCGGACCTCGGCGCCCTTTCGTGGGTATTCGTCGCGTTGGCTCTCGCCAGCAGTTTGATTGGCAGTCTTATGGCCACTGCGCAGATTGAAATGAAGCGGATGATCTCCTGGGGCGGTGTCGCGCACGGCGGGACCCTTCTCCTCGCTTTCGCGACGAACTCCGAAAGTTCCTATTCCGCCATGCTGTTTTATTTGCTCGCGACTGGGGTCGCGACTATTGGTGCACTCTGTGTTTTATCAACGCTCAAGGAGGGAACACGAGAGATCGGCGGCATCGAGGATCTCTCGGGATTGGCTTCTCGCCGCCCCATGCCCGCTATCGTGCTGACCCTTTTCTTAACCAGTCTCGCCGGTCTACCTCTGACGGCCGGCTTTTGGGCGAAATGGTTGCTCTTTCGAAGCGTTATCGGGTTTGAAAGTGGTTGGCCGGCGCTCACGATTTTAGTTTCCAGCGCAGTACTGATCTATGCGTACCTTCGTTGGGTCGCGGTGCTCTTTATGCGATCACCGCGGATCGCTATCCGTTCCGAGGCGTCCTCTAGTGAATTGGCGATTCTTGCCCTGTGCGCGGGGGTGACCCTGTGGCTCGGTGTTATGCCGGATCCGGTGGTTGGAGCGGCAGGAGAGCGCCTGCTGGAGTACCTGCGAATGGCGACGATCAGCCCTTCATGAGAACCCGGACCTGCCCGCGTCGTCGGGTGATCTGGAGCTCGTCCAAAAGCTCCATCAATGGCACGGCTGTCCGTCGCGTCGTGCCAATGAGCGATTTATAGGTGGGGGTGTCGAGTGTTTGATGTTTTTCAAAGTGGGCCAGTACGGTCTGTCGGACCGAGCTGACGACCGCTGGATCGAACCAGAAGTCCCCAGGCGCACGAATCAGCTGCTTTTCACGCTCAAGGTGTGCGACGAGATCTCGGAATCGTTCGACGGTCACGCCCAAAGCGGCCGACCAATCACGGGAATTGGCAGCCTCTAAACCTGCCTGACGGGCATCATCGATGATTCGCTCGAGAATCTGTTGGGTCTCGGGGTCGATCAGAGGTCGATGGTCGGGACGTCGAACGTGGCCTTCGTCGATTTGAACTCTGCCCCGTGCCGCCAAGACTGTGAGGGTCGCATCGGCTATCTCACTCGGTACGTTGTCTGGAAGTGAACCGAGCAGCGCGGCCCGCTGCATGCCCGGTCGCATGGGCTCCCGCGCATGGAACGCGTCGATTGCCTGCTCAAGCAGGGTTTCCAGCTTTGAAAGCGCCGAGCGACCCAGATAGAGGTGTCGTCCCGCACGGGCCAGTTTTTCATTGGTGATGAGGTCTTTGAGTGTGGCGTGGAGTTCCGCGCTTCGGCGACCCAATTCGCGCCCAAGCACTCGTTCGTCTATCCCACTCAACCCCGAGCGCGTCACTCGCTCTTGCAACGCGGTGGTGAGCTTTTCATCCTGCAGTCTTCTGAGTTCCTCGACGAGTTGCGGATCGCTCCGTCTACGAGGGGGCGGTGCAGCGTCGAGAACCATGCCCCCGCCGAGGGTGGCGCCCGCCAAGGGTGTTCGGGCGAACCCGCGCAAGATGAATCGGTCACGCGGCAGGAGCACCAGGGGTTCGCCGTCGATATGGATCCGCGCCAGGTCTTTCTGTCCAGGCCTCTTCTGGGTGGTGCCGATGGGGGCGACCCGCGCACGCCTCTCAGCGGTTCCGGCAAGGAACTCGACTGAGGTAATGCCGTCCGAAGGAGCGCATTCCGCGAGCCATTCGACAGCGGTATCGATGCAGGCGGTCGGCCTCAACGTGTCTCGTTGCGTGACCACCTGGCCCCGGGCGAGTTCGGAAACATCGATCCCCTGAAGATTGATCGCACATCGAGCCCCGCCCGCGATTTCGGTTCTTGTCTCTCCGTGCGATTGGAGACCCCGAATTTTTGCGGTTGCGCCGGTCGGCCAAATTTCAACAACGTCACCATTCCGAAGTGCATCGCCGTTCAGGGTGCCGGTGACGACGGCACCGAATCCGCGCATTGAAAAGGCACGGTCGACCGCCAGTCGGGGTAGTCCGCCCTGAGAACTCTGGCCTTGCGAACGCGCGACCTCGTCGCCCAGAGCTTGCCGAAGGGACCCGATTCCCTGATCGGTCCTTGCCGAGACGGGTAGGATTTTGGCATTCCGCATCGTGGTGTCAGCCAGCAAGTCGCGAATCTCTTCTGTGGCGAGTTCGATCATTTCCGCGTCGACCAGGTCGCTTTTGGTCAGGGCGACGACCGCTCGATCAATGCCAAGCAGATTACAGATGGCGACGTGTTCTCGGGTCTGAGGCATCACGCCTTCGTCGGCGGCGACGACAATCAGCACCAAATCAATTCCCGTTGCCCCGGCGACCATTGTCCGAACCAATCCTTCGTGTCCGGGGACGTCGATGACCGACAGAGATCCGATTCCTGGGAGTTCGAGCACGGTGAAGCCCAACTCGATCGTAATGCCTCGATCTTTCTCCTCCGGCAGCCGGTCGGTGTCGACACCCGTCAAGGCCGTGATTAGAGCCGTCTTACCGTGATCGATGTGGCCGGCCGTTCCGAGAACTCCGACGGGTCTCCTGTCCGAATTTTGGTTCAGACCCTCGGTCATGGTCCGTCAGGCGCCCTCAGTCCGTCCCAATACGGTCACGCCCGACATAGGGAATCAGGGCCTTGGGGATCGCAATGCTGCCGTCGGGTTGTTGGTGGATTTCGAGCAGGGCCAGAAGGGCACGTGCATTCGAAATTGCCGTCCCGTTTAAGGTGTGAAGCAATTCGGGTTTTTTCTTGCCCTCCCGGCGGAATCGAGATTGAAGCCTTCGGGCCTGAAAATCAGTGCAGTTCGAGGTACTTGTGACTTCTCCCCAGCCTCCGGATTCGCCCCTTCCAGGCATCCAAGCCTCAAGATCGTATTTGCGATAGGCGGGGGCTCCAAGATCTCCGCTGGCAACGTCGATGACTTGATAGGGGAATTCGAGTGCGTCAAACACTTTTTCTTCGATACAGCGGAGTTTTTCGAGTTCCGCATCCGAATCCTCCGGTCGGCAGAAGACAAACATTTCGGTCTTCGTGAATTGATGGACCCGGTACAACCCTCGACTTTCCCGCCCATGGGAGCCGGCTTCCGTTCGAAAACAATGCGAAATCCCGGCGAGCCGAATAGGCAATTCAGATTCGTCGACGATGCGATCTCCGAGCATTCCGCCGAGTGTGATTTCGGCGGTTCCGATCAGACACAAGTCGTGCCCCTCAATGGAATAGATCTGGGTCTCTTCGCCGCGGGGGGTGAATCCAATATTCTGGACCACGTCTGGTTTGGCAACGTCGGGTGTCACCGTTGGTGTGAACCCTTCTTCCAGAAGCAAGTCGAGAGCGAAGCGCGTCAGAGCCAGATCCAAGAGCACGGCTTCATTTTTGAGGTAGTACCACTTTTGTCCCGCGACTCGCGCACCGGCCTCAAAGTCGAGCAAGTTGTGCTTCTCGGCCAGGGCCAAGTGATCGAGAGGCTTGAACCCGAATTCGGGCGGTGTCCCGGGCTTGACGACGCGGTAGTCCTCTTCGCCGCCGATCGGAACATCTGGATGGATAAAATTGGGAAGCTGCATCATTTTGGATTCGAGCAGACTTCGTTGTTCGCGAATTCGATCGTCTAGGCCTGCGGCATCATCCTTCAACTTGCGTCCCGCTTCGGCGTGGGCGGTTCGCTCCGCATCCGACATTGGGCGATTGCCCGATTTCTGATGATCGTTGCGGCGACGGTTCATTTCATTCGACTCGGTCAGCATCGCCGAGAGTTTTTCATACTCGGTGATGGCGCCGTCGACATCAGCCTGGATGCGGCGTTGTCGGCAACTTTCCAAAATGGCGTCGCGTTTTTCACGGAGTTGTCGGGGATCCAGCATGGGCCGCAAAGAGAAGCACAGAGGAGGAGGGGTCGCCATCGAGCTATGCGGAGATGATGACGGCCCGAGCCTTGTGGCGTTGTTCTAGTTCGTTCGGGTGGCCGGGAGGCCTGCGAGCCCGAGGGTGTCGAGGCCCTCGATCCCGATCCGGGCACAGATCTCCTCGATCATCGCCACCTCGGCCTCATCGAGCACCTCGTCGGCCTTTGCGACCGCGATGCCGACTCGAACGATCAGAGCGGCTGCCTCAATGTCTTGCGAGCATCGTTCAACAGCCTCAAGTGCGTATTCCTTGCCAGCCTGATAGTCGTTGCGCATCCGGTCGATAAATCCCGTATAGAAGGAAAGAGCAAGGTCGAGGTCGAAAAGGTTCAGTGCTTCGTTTTCTTGAATGACGGTGTGAACCATCAAGCTTTCTTTAAGGGATTGCTGTTGGTCTGCAAGGGCGGTGAGGGCCCCCGCAGCCATAGCGCCTTCAAGCAGTACGCGATCTTCCACATGGAGCACTTCGTGCGTGAGATGGGGAGGGGCTGCGGTGCGAGGCGCGTTGGACATTTCTAGTCTCCGTGGGTTCCCGGCCGGTCTGGATTCCTAACGACCATAGCAGCCAGCCGATCGATCTCTGATTCTCCCCACCCCGCCACAGCGGGCGTGTGGGTTGGGTGCCTCAGATCAACCTGGGTGCCTTCATGTTCGAAAACTAATTGGTCCCACACGTTTTTTTGTGGAGGGCTGAAGATGAAGTCCGGGTGAGCGGGGCTCTGGTGCCAGTCGCCTCGGGCGATTTCGGCATCGAGTTGCCCAGGGGCCCAGCCCGCGTAGCCCAAGTAGGCGCGAAAGTGGTCGGTGTTGATGGGCCTTTCGAGAACTGCGACGAGGGCTTCGGGATCGCCTGAGGCATAAACGTTCGCCAAGACGCGTTTGGAGTGAGGGGGTCTAGTTTCGGAGTGCATCAAAAAAGCCATCAACTCCGTTTCAACGGGTCCGCCTAGAAAGAGTCGATCACCGCGTTCCGCCCACTGACGGGTTGTCGGCAAAGCTTCATGCAGGCTGACGTCTGTCGGGCGATTGATGATTAAACCGAGTGCGCCCTGGGGAGAGTGTTCAAGGAGGAGAACGACACTGCGGCCGAAAATGGGACCTCGCAGCGTCCGGGCAGCAATCAGTAGCTGGATATGAGATTCGGGCGCGGTCCGAGACTCGGAGTCGGACTGGGCCCAAGCCTGGAGGTCTCTCCGGGTGTGTGGAGTTACCATTTCGATGAGGTCAAAACCTTCTGTCGAGGTGTCTCCACAATTGAGCAGACCACAGCAAAGGGCCCCGAGGGCGACCGCTGCGAGCTTGAGTTGTAACCGAGACGCGCAAATCATGGGTCTCCCCGGTGGTGACGGGGGCGTTGATTCGGGAAAGCACCGATGACCCGCCCCGCGCATCGAGAGCATAACCCGTGATATCTTCAAACGTCCGAAAGCGGAGATTCCGTTTCCGCGTCGGCAACAAAAGAGGGAAAGAAATGAGCGGTCCCCTCGCGGGAATTAAAGTCATCGAACTGGCTGGTTTGGGTGCGCTGCCCTACGGGTCGCTCAGGCTCGCCGACATGGGCGCCGAGATTGTTCGGGTCGAACGCTTGAACGATGTGCCTGAAGAGCCGGTCCCGGGTGCCCACAACTTCTGGGACCGTGGCCGCCAGTCGATTGGCGTCAATTTAAAAAACCCAGAGGGTGTTGAAACGGTTCTCCGACTCGCCGAGCAGGCCGAGGTTTTTCTTGAGTCTTTTAGGCCGGGCGTGGCGGAACGACTCGGCTTGGGTCCTAAAGATTTGCTCAAGCGAAATCCGCGAATCGTGTACGGGCGGTTGACGGGTTGGGGCCAAGATGGCCCGCTTGCAGAGGCAGCGGGCCATTCTCTCAATTACGAAGCCATTACCGGCGTCACTCATACGATTGGCCCCCGCGGCGGTCCGCCTCTTCCTTTGCTCCAAATTCTCGGAGATTTCGCAGGGGGCGGTCTGCATCTTGCTTTTGGAGTCGTTTGTGCGGTGCTCGAAGCGCGTGAAAGCGGACAAGGTCAAGTGGTGGATGGGGCGATGGTCGATGGCGTCATGTCTCTCATGTCCGTCTTTTACGGTATGCACTCGGCGGGGATGCACACCGACGATCGAGGCACCAATCTGTTTGATGGCGGCGCACCTTTTTACAACATCTACGAAACTCAAGACGGTCAATTTGTCAGTGTGGCTCCGATCGAGCCACACTTCTACGCCCTGTTGATCGAAAAGCTGGGCCTCGATCCCAGTTCGCTGCCGGAGCAAAACGACCGCACGGGTTGGCCAGAACTTAGGGCGCGTTTCGCTGAAGCCTTCGCGATGAAAACCAGAGCGGAGTGGGATGCGCTTCTGCTCGGAACAGACGCCTGCTACGCGCCTGTTCTTTCGCTGGGCGAAGTGGCTGAGTTTGCCCATCACCTGCATCGAGAGACTTTCGTTGGCAGTGGGCCCATGCCGGAATTGACGCCCTCGCCTCGGCTTTCTCGTACGCCTGGAAAGCCTAGGCCGTCCCCCGCCTATCCCGGCGCCGATACGGAATTGGTTCTTGAATCGGCCGGATATTCTGCGGAAGAGATCGGAAATTTAAGAAGAGTTGGGGCCATTCGATAATTTTTCGGCCTGAATGGCGCGCTTCAGAGGCCATTTTTTTTAACGATTGACCGAGTGTACGATGACCAAGGAGTTTCCCATGAGTGATATTGAGCCGTTTCAAATTTCCGCGACAGACGAACAGCTGGAAGACCTGCGTCGCCGGCTTCGATCAACGCGCTGGCCCGATAAAGAGACGGTTGACGATTGGTCTCAAGGAATTCCGCTCGAGTACATTCAGGAAGTCTGTGCCTACTGGGCCGAGCAGTACGATTGGCGTGCGCGCGAAGCTCAGCTCAATTCATTTCCGCAGTTTCGGACCAAAGTCGACGGCTTCGGTCTGCACTTTATTCACGTCAAGTCTCCGGAGAAGAATGCTCTGCCCCTGATCATGAGTCATGGATGGCCCGGATCGATCGTCGAATTTCAGAAGGTGATCGGTCCTCTGAGCGACCCGGTCGCTTATGGGGGCAACGCCGCCGATGCTTTTGACGTGATCTGCCCATCTCTTCCCGGCTATGGCTTTTCAGATAAACCTCAAGCCACCGGATTCGGGACCGCCAAAATCGCGGATCTCTTTGCGGGTCTGATGGCGAAACTTGGCTACGACAAATACGTCGCTCAGGGCGGAGATTGGGGCAGCATGGTGACCAATCAAATAGGCATCCGTGATCTTGACCATTGCATTGGAATTCATCTCAATATGCCGATCGTGGCGCCCGACCCCGAGACCATGTCCGATTTGACCGAACTCGAGCAGGGTGCTCTTGCAGCGATTCAGCACTATCAGGACAGTGACTCGGGTTATTCAAAACAGCAGAGCACCCGTCCCCAGTCGTTGACCTACGGACTCACGGATTCTCCGGTGGGCCAAGCGGCCTGGATTCTCGAAAAGTATTGGTCTTGGATGGACTGCGATGGACATCCTGAGAAAGTCTTAACTCGCGATGAGTTACTGGACAATGTCATGATGTACTGGCTTCCGGCAGCGGCGGCGAGTTCGGCTCGGCTCTACTGGGAAAGTTTTGGAGCGGAGCCAGCGCTCATGCAGGAGGTCAATGTGAAGGCAGGGTGCAGTATTTTCCCGAAAGAGATTTTTAGAAGCTCGCGCCGCTGGGCGGAGAAGAAATTCAAAAATCTAGTTCACTGGAACGAGCTAGAGCGAGGAGGTCACTTTGCGGCCTTCGAGCAACCTGATGTTTTCGTCGAAGAACTCCGCACATGCTTTGGAAATATGCGCTAAATCGGTAAGAGGGCGTCGCCAAGCTTGAATGCGTAAGCGTCCGCTGAGGCCACCGTGATCAGGACGAAGCGGCGTCTACGAACTGACTCGAGAAGAGGTTCTTGTAGTCCTCTGAGCCGGCAGCGAGTTCCTCATGAGTTCCGCTTGCCTTAACCACACCGTCTTGGATCAAGATCACACGGTCAGCGTCTACGATTGTCGAGAGCCTGTGCGCGACCATGATGACGGTAGGCTTGTAGTCGAGATCCTTTAACGCCGACTTGATCCAGCTCTCGGTTTCAGAGTCAAGCGCACTGGTGGCCTCGTCGAGAATCAAGACTCGCGGTCTGCGAAGGAGGGCACGGGCGATGGCCAAGCGCTGGCGTTGGCCTCCTGACAAGGTTATGCCATGGTCACCGAGTTCGGTCTTCATTCCGTTGCCTTGACGGTTGATGAATTCATGGGCGTTGACCTGGGTTAAAGCGGCGTGAACGCTCTCTGGGTCAGCGTCTTCGCTTCCGAATCGGACATTTCCCTCGATGCTTCGAGAAAAAATCGATGGATCTTGTTGGACGAGTACAACTTGGCGCCGCAACCACTCGGTGTCGAGCTCTCTCAAGTTATGGCCGTCAAAGAGAACTTCACCCCGATTTGGATCGTAGAAACGGACGATCAAATTTCCGATGGTTGATTTCCCCATGCCCGAGGGGCCGGCAACCGCTAAAAACTGCCCGGCGGGGATGCGGAGATTCAGTCCCTGCAAGATCGGCACTTCCGGCCGACTCGGGTAGTTAAAAAAGATTCCCCTCATTTCTATTTCGCCCTGAGCCGTTTCCGGGCACAAGACACCGCTTTCGGGCCGAAGGGGCGAACGCTTGAGGAGGTAGAAGAGGCGATCCGTAGCGCCGTGAATTCGCATGATCTGACCGGAAACCACTGAAATATTTCGAAAGGATCGAACCACCAAGCCTGCATAAATGATGAAAGTCACCAGTTCACCCGAGGTGATGCGACCTGAAACAATGAGGCTGCCGCCTAGCCAGATCCCGATCACGATACCCGCTTCAGCAGAAAAAGCGCCAAGTGCTTCGAGCATCGCGTAGGCTCGAGCTCGGAAATCGCCCACTCGAACCGTTTGTCCAATGTTCTCATCGAGTCGGGCATGTTCAATGCTCTCGCGACTGAAGGCGCGAATGGTCCGAATTGCCTTCAGGGTCTCCAAATTCACGGTACCGAGCAGGGCGTTTTGTCGCGTTTCTGTGGACTGTCGGACTTGTAGAAAACGCCCAAGAAGCGAAGTCATTAAGGCGAGGAGAGGAACGACTCCGATGACGACGATGGAGAGGATCGGAGTGGTGTAAACCATGAGGGGTACGGCGCAGAGTGCGAGCAAGCCAAAACGAATGCCGTCGGGGATCACCAGCGAGAAAAGCTGGCCTATTTGTTGCGTGTCTCCGAGGGTCCGCGCACTGAGTTCCGCGGTGTTTTCCTCGTCAAAGAAGCCGATTTCTTGTTTGAGTAAGTTTGTTTGAACTGCTGAAGCGACACCGAGGCTGGTTCTTCGGGCGGCGCCATCGAACAAGTAGGCTCGAAAATAATTGGCCGGTAAATCCAAGAAAAGCACGGCCAGTAGCAAATAGGACCAGTTTTGGATCTGCGAGGCATCGGAAGCCTCTATCCCTTGGTCGATAATGATGCGGATGATCTGGGGATAGATCAGAGACAGCGACAAACTCACCAAGATACAGAGCGTGCCCACGATGATACGGCCGCGCTGCGGGGCCATGAACGGCCAGACGCGCGTCGTCAATTCGCGGAACGCTCGAGCGACTGAGGTCGACTCTTCGAGCAAGTTGCCCCCCTTGTGAGCCCCGCCCACCTCACTATCCAAAGCGAGGGCGTCTGGCCGGCGCAGAGGCTATCAGACCCTGAAAAAAGCTGCCCCGGCTCCTCGGGGGGACCAGCGGCTCCTCATCCTGGCACCGATTCCATTCAGAGGTCGGCGATCCCGTCCAGCCGAGACATGGTGTCCACATAGCCCTCCACCAGTTCCTCCATCACGCGGCGGACCGATTTCACTTCGTTCATGGAGCCCACGATCTGACCCACAAAGTAGTTGCTGAGCTGACGAGACCCTTCCACTTTATGGGCGGTTCTTCGGATACGAGCTTGGGCTTCCCGCACGAGACGAGGCTGGAGAGGCATGGGGAGCGGGTTGGGATTGGAGGGATCTTCCCAAGCATCCGTCCAAGCGCTGCGGAGCTGGCGAGCCGGTTTCCCGGTGAGCGACCGACTGCGCAAGGTGTCGCTGGAGCCGGCCGCCAAAAATTTTTCCTTCACCACGGGTTCTGTTTCCGCTTCCTCTGTCGTGAGCCAAAGAGAACCACACCAGACGCCTTGGGCACCCAAGGCCAGCGATGCGGTGACCTGCCGCCCATCGCCGATGCCACCCGCGGCGAGGACGGGAAGCGGCGCGACGGCGTCCACCACTTCTGGCACCAAGACCATGGTGGACACGAGTCCGGTATGTCCGCCGGCCTCATAGCCTTGAGCGATGATCAAATCGACGCCGGCCTCCGCGTGACGTCGGGCGTGTTCGACCGTCCCGGCAAGGGCGGCGACTTTCACGCCATGCCGGCGACCTTCTTCAATCATCCACTCGGGCGGTGGACCGAGGGCGCTTGCAATGAGTTTGATCTTCCGGCTGAAGAGGTACTCGATGAGCTCTCGCTGACTTTCGTACCCCACTTGAAATTCACGCGGGAGTTTAAAGTCCTCGGGAAGGGGTGGGACTCCATGATCTTCAAGGAGTTTTTCGAGAAAGGCGGTGTGTTCGCTGGGAATGCGTCGATCAAGTTCCTGGTCGTCGAACCCACCCTGATCGCTGCCTGCAAATTTGCTCGGAAGGAGGAGATCAACCCCGTACGGCTTGTCCCCAATTTGTTGCTCAATCCAGTTGATTTCTTTCTCGACGTTGCGCACAGAGTGCCCTGCGACGCCCAGAACGCCGAAACCCCCCGCTTTTGAAACAGCCGCCACGACATCGCGGCAGTGTGTGAAGGCAAAAATCGGGAATTCGAGTCCGAGTTCTCGAGCCAGCGGCGTCTGCATTGTTTTCTTTCATCGCGGCCCACTCCACGAATGGGCGTATCGGTGGGTAGTTTTGGGTGGGACTAAGAAGCTTTGGTGAAGCCTTGAAGCTCAGCCGCGCGCGAACGGAGCCATTCAGGGCCGCCCAGTAGATGTCGGTTGACCCCGATCCGCTTGAACCAAAAATGGAGGTTCTGCTCGTCGGTCCAGCCGATTCCCCCATGGACCTGGGTGGACACGCTGGCAATCTCGCGGCCGATTTCAGACATGTGGGCTAGCGCGTGGCAGGCCATCAAGGGTGACTCTTCGGGCAGTGCATCAAAGCTGTGGGCCGCATACCAGATTAAAGATCGGGCGGGCTCAAGGTCGGCGATCATTTCAGCACACATGTGTTTCACGGCTTGGAACGAACCGATGACTCGATCGAATTGTTTTCGGTCCATGGCGTATGAGACCGCTTGACCAATCATTGATTCGCTGGCCCCCAAAGCGTCCGCCGCCAAGGCGATGCGTCCCGCTTCAAACATCCTCGCGATGGCCTCGCTCCGCCCCTCAAAGACCGCTTCGGGTTCCACGCCTTCAAAAATCAATTCTGCCGTGCAGCGCGTGGCGTCGGTTGTCAGCAATCGGGTCGTGGTGAGCGCCGAGTGATCTCCTCGGATCACAGCCAGACGGTCGTCGTCGAGAAGCACCAAAATTAAATCGGCCTGCACGGCATCGAGCGCCATCATGGCCTTACCGTAAAGGCGTCCGTTTTTGATCTGGCCCCCCGCCTCTTCCCGAATGGAAAAGCCCTCGGTGACGGCAGCCCCCAGCATCAGCTGCCCGGTTGCGATGCCCGAGAGCCAGTCGCCAATCGCTTGATCATCAAGGCCCTTTAAGGCGATGGGAACCAAAACCGATGAAGAAAGGAAGGCTGAGGGTGTGACTGCATGCCCCAGGGCTTGCGCGACCAGACATGCATCAAGAAGAGAGAGGTCGCTGCCCCCGTAGGCTTCCGGGATCAGAATTCCGGTGATACCGAGCTCCGCCAACCCCGCCCACAGGCCTCGGTCGTTGGGGCAGTTCTTCTCTCGAAGTTCGCGGATCCGGGTGATGGGAACTTGGTCGGCCAAGTAGGCCCGAACGGTCTCATCAAGGAGCTTTTGATCATCGGAGAGTCCGAAATCCATATCGAGTCCTTTCGGCTAAGCCTTTGCCGGTTTGGGTTCGCGAGGCATACCGAGGCCTCTCTCGGAAATGATGTTTTTTTGGATCTGGGCGGTCCCGCCTCCAATGATCAGACCCAGAGAGAACATTGAATGCGCCTGCCACCAGCCCCGCTCCCGTTCGTACTTTGTGTGATCGTAAAGCACGCCGAGCTCGCCCATGACGTCGAGCGCTAAGGATGCCATGTCGAAATTCAGTTGGCAGTTTTGAAGCTTGGTGACGAGGCCCGCGACGCCGGGCGCTTCTCCTCGGAGGTTGCAGGTCAGCATGCGCATCCCGTGATGCTTCATGGTGAGAACGCGTGCTTGGAGTCGCATGAGCTGGTCTCGATAGACCGGATTGGCCATTGCGGAAACGCCGTTGCTGGTTTCTTTTTCCATCAGTCGGGTCAGTCGGAGTAGCGTGGCTGAACCATTTGCGTTGAGACTGTTGCGCTCATGCTTGAGGGTCGTATTCGCAATTTTCCAGCCCTCGCCCCGTGACCCGACCACATTGGCTTGGGGAACGCGGGCGTTCGTGAAGAAAACTTGATTGAAGGAGTTTTCCCCGATGTCTCCGGACATGGTTCTGAGGGGTTGCACCTCAAGCCCTTCGGTATCCATGGGTACAAGCACGTAGCTGATGCCGGCATGTTTAGGGGCTTCTGGCTCAGTCCGGACCAGCAGGAACATCATTTCAGATCGGTCCGCGGTGCTGGTCCAGATCTTTTGACCATTGATGACGAAATCACCGCCGTCTTCTGTTGCAGAAGTTTGGAGGCTGGCGAGATCACTTCCAGAGCCCGGTTCCGAGTAGCCCTGACACCACATCGCCTCCCCCCGCATCGTGGGCCCAATCCAACGCTGTTTCTGTTCCTCCGTCCCATGTTCGAGGAGTGTCGGAACGAGCATCGAGGGGCCCTGGGCGGGGATACCACGGAGGGCCCCGGCTCGATTGAATTCCTCGTCCATGATGACGGTTTCGAGGAGATCGGGGGCAGCGCCGTAGCCGCCGTATTCCTTCGGAATGGTGCGCCCCCAATAGCCATGCTCGATTTGCTTCGTGAGCCATGAGACCAGAGCCTGTCGGCTCGACGGTCCTCCCGACGAGAGCGGCTGGCGCTCGGGCTTGTGAGCGTCAAGAAAATCACGCACTTCTTGACGGAAAGACTCGTAACGCTCGCCGTATTCCAGATCCATCTTGAGCCTCCGGGCTGGGAGTGAGATTCATTCGATGATGGGGCCAGGGTGGCCCGGGCTTTCTATTCAGGTGCTTGTCCTTTGGCCAGGGGCCGGGGGGTCAACGGCCCCGCCGGCGAAGCATTGAGCAATCTCCATCCATTGCCGTGCGACTTCGCCTGTGACGTGGAGGTCGGTCTCCGCATAATTTCTGGTTTGGGTGACCGCTAAGCAGAAGTCGAGGGCCTTTCCTTCGACCCGTTCGTGATCGCTGGGCTCATTCCACTCCCAGATTTCTCCCGACGGTGCTTCGAGTCGGATGTAGGGGGGAGGGCCCGGTGGCTCCAGCCGACGGTTGATAAAAGTCCACCCAAAGGTTTTGACCCCAATTGTCGCGATGTGCTTCAGCCGGTCTGTGGGTTCACGAGTAACCTCTTTTAGATCGTAGACTTCTTGACCGTGTGCCCAGGTCTCCATCAGTCGAGCGGTTGTAAACATCCGGACGCCCATGTCGGGCCCAAACCAAGGCAGACGTCTTTTCGGATTGGACTCACCCAGTTGTCGGGCCATATCGCGGCACCCTTCGATCCACTGATCAAGTAGGGCCTGAGCATCGAGCCCTCCGTAAGTCAGCCGCCCAATTTCCTGGTTCGTTTTGCCTTGCCCCATTCGGGCGATGAGATCTTTTTGACACGCCGCAAAGGCTTCCTCACCCTCTAAGGCCTTCAAGGATACTTCGTCAAAGAAATGAAGATGGGCGACCACGTCCCAAGGCGTCCAAGCCATGAATTGTGTCGGCCGGTCCCAGTCTTCGGCCCCCAGGGTTTGGAGAAAACCGTAGAGGGCTTCCGCTTCGGCGATTAAATCGACGCTTTCGGGCAGCATGGCGATCCTTTCTGTGGCAATGCGCGAGGGCGCGAGGCCTTGACCTTCGCGTGATTCGGTTAGCTTTTCTCTTCGGGGTCAGCCGCCCAGGAGGCAGGGCGCTTCTGTAAAAACGCTTTCATTCCCTCAGCCGCTTCCTCGCCGCGAAAGAGCTCGCCGGAGAGTTGGGCCGTGTAGGCAAAGGCTTCCTTTTGTTCCATTCGTGGCACG
Source organism: bacterium TMED88 (assembly GCA_002171515.1). Lineage (GTDB taxonomy): Bacteria > Myxococcota_A > UBA9160 > UBA9160 > UBA4427 > TMED88. The sequence goes on from NHEP01000241.1 coordinate 37,491, forward strand.
TCATAGACCAGTCGCTTCGCGAGCCCAACAGCGTTTGGCCCCCCTTTTCTAAGGTCGGCTAAGACGCTGTCGATGGCCGCGTCGAGCTGATCGCGAGGCACCGCCTCGCTGATCAGGCCGAGCTCGGCCGCTCGCGCGCCCGAAAAGCGGTTGCCGCGCATAAACGCATCGAGTGCCTCTCCCCGTCGCATTTTAGGCAAGCAGACAACCGAGATGATCGCGGGAATCACTCCCAGTCGGACTTCGGTGAAGCCAAATTTGACGTCTTCGGCTGCGATCGAGATATCAAGGGCCGCCGCGAGCCCATTACCACCGCCAACGACGTGACCGGCAATTTTGCCGATGATGGGCGTGGGTGATTTCTGAATCAGTTCAAGCAGGCCGTCTAAGCCGACTACAGGACGTGTTCCCTTCTTCGCGCCAGATTGTTCTTTGAGGTTCGCGCCGGCGCAAAAGGTGTTTCCGTCGTTGGTGATGACAACCGCTCGAACGGTCGGGTTGTTGTTGGCCTCTTCGATGGCCTCGTGGAGACCATTGATGAGGCCGGCACCGAGTGCGTTGCGATTTTCCACGTCCGCCAAAGTGACGGTCCTGATTCCGCGGGTGGTTTCAACCCGGACTTCGCTCATGGGGGTCTCTCCTCAGCGACGGTAATTTATATTGCCTTAGGTTACCGTCCATGTTACACATCGCCCACTGCCCGTTGCCAGGGTGTGTTCAACGAACGAGGAATTTTGACGCATGCAGTCACTCCTGCTCGCTCCGACCATTCAATCCCGCCTGGATACGCGTCAGGCCGAGTTTCAGGAAAACCGCGCCGCGATGCTCGAGAAGCTCGAGGAACTCGATCGGCTTCACGACGAGGCGGAGCAAGGCGGTGGGGCTTACCACCACGAGCGTCTGGCCAAGCGGGGCAAGCTCCCGGTCCGAGAGCGCCTCGCCTTGGCGCTCGATCCCGATAGCCCCTTCTTGGAGATCAGCCCTTTGGCCGGCTACGACTCGGAGTTTCCGGTCGGGGGAGGCGCCATTATGGGCATTGGCATTATCGCTGGAATCGAGTGCGTCATTTTCGCCAACGACCCGACAGTTCTTGGGGGGGCGTTGACCCCCTACGTGGGGAAGAAGTGGATGCGGGCTCTTGAGATCGCCCGTGACAATCACATTCCCTACGTGAGCTTCGTTGAATCCGCCGGCGCGGATCTCCGCCGCGGTGGGAGTGCGCCGAAGGATGGCGAGAAGCGGGCCCGTCCGGCCCGAATCAATCATTTTGCCGAGACAGGTCGGTTCTTCTACGAAATGATCGAGCTGTCGAAGCTCCGAATCCCAACGGTCTGCGTCGTGTTCGGTTCTTCCACTGCGGGCGGCGCGTACCAGCCGGGGATGTCGGACTACAACATCGTTATCAAGGAACAATCCAAAATTTTCTTGGCTGGACCCCCGCTGGTCAAGATGGCGACGGGTGAAGAGTCAGACGATGAAACCCTCGGCGGGGCGAAGATGCACGCCGAAATTTCAGGCCTTGGAGAATACTTTGCCGAGGATGAGCCGGATGGACTTCGGTTATGCCGCGAAGTGGTTTCTCATCTCAATTGGCGTAAGCCCGGACCCGAGCCTTCGCTGGTTGACGACGAGCCGGTCCTCGATCCCGAGGAGTTGCTCGGCTTGATCGATCCGGATCTCAGGCGTCCCATCGATATTCGTGATGTCATCGGGCGGGTCGTGGACGGGTCTCGATTCGAGGAATTCAAGCCGCGGTATGGAACAACCATGGTGTGCGGCTGGGCCTCCATTCATGGCTACCCGGTGGGAATTCTCGGAAACAACGGTGTCATCTTGCCCGAGTCAGCCGAGAAAGCCGCCCACTTCGTTCAGTTGTGCAATCAAATTGACACGCCCCTCCTCTTTCTTCAAAACCTGACTGGTTTCGTCGTGGGTCGAGATTTTGAACACGCGGGCATTATCAAAAAGGGCTCACAGATGATCAACGCCGTCACCAATTCGACGGTGCCTCATATGACCGTGATCGTGGGTGCATCCTACGGGGCGGGGACATACGCGATGTCGGGCCGTGCCTATAACAATCGCTTCACCTTTATCTGGCCGAGCGCGAAAATCGCTGTGATGGGTGGAAAGCAGATTGCAGGTGTGATGTCGATGGTTCGTCGAGGTCAAGCCGCACGCAAGGGCGAGCCTTTCGACGAAGAGGCGGACGCAAGCATTCGGGCGGCGGTCGAGGAGGGTCAAGAAAAGGGATCGCTGGCTCTGGAAGCCACCGGCGCGATCAGCGACGACGGACTGATTGATCCTCGCGACACGCGCACGGTTCTGGGCATGTGCCTCTCGGTGGTGCGCAACACACCAGTGGAAGGCGCCAAAGGATACGGAGTATTTCGACTGTGACGTTTTCAACACTGCTGGTTGCCAATCGCGGCGAAATTGCCCGGCGAATCTTCCGAGGTGCTCAAGCCATGGGGATCCGGTGTGTGGCGGTTTACGTAGAAGACGATGCGGAGGCCCCGTTTGTCCGGGAGGCCGACGAAGCGGTCCGCCTTTCGGGAAGCTACCTCGATGGGGACGCCATCCTCGAAGCCGCTCGAGTCACCGGTGCCGGGGCCATTCATCCCGGCTATGGCTACCTCTCAGAAAACGCGGGCTTTGCGCGAGCCGTCGCGGCTGCGGGCATCGCCTGGGTCGGCCCCTCGCCCGAGGCCATTGAGAAAATGGGCGACAAGATT
>NHEP01000242.1 GCA_002171515.1 bacterium TMED88
TCCAGGATTATTTAATCCGATCACATCACCGGGGTAAGCATCTTCAACAACAGCTCTATCTTGACCAAATAATTTCTGAGGGCGCGAAAGACGAATGGTGCGGCCGGTGCGGGCATGACGCACAGACATATCCTTTTCAAAACGTCCACTACAAACACGAACAAAAGCAACACGGTCTCGATGACGTGGATCCATATTGGCTTGAAGCTTGAACACAAAGCCGCTGAACTCCGGACGCAACGGATCGATAGGCCCCTCAGTACCAATTCGGGCAACAGGCTTTTGAGCCATGTCCATGAATGCGTCAAGGAACGGACGCACNCCAAAATTAGTCATNGCCGATCCAAAAAAGACCGGGGTNAGTTCNCCNGCATGAACCANTTCNAGNTCCAGTTCTGCACCGGCTGCTTCGAGAAGATCAAGNTCNTCAANNGCCTGANCNAGCAACTCNGGCTCCACCAAATCTTTTAATGCTGGATCATCCAAATCCAACAGCTTTTCCTCAGACTGGCGACCACGCTCAGCACGNCTGAACAGGACAACTTGNCGAGTACGACGATCGATCACTCCACGNAACAGTTCTCCGCTGCCAATCGGCCAGTTCACAGCCCAGGGTGTTAAGCCTAATTCGGATTCAATTTCGTCCAACAGAGATAAGGGCTCTCTGCCAGGACGATCCATCTTGTTGATAAAGGTAAAAATTGGGATCTCACGCATCTTGCAAACNTCAAACAGCTTGCGNGTTTGAGGCTCCAGNCCCTTGGCGGCATCTTCAAGCATGACNGCGTTATCAGCNGCCGCAAGGGTGCGATAAGTATCCTCCGAAAAGTCTTGGTGACCCGGCGTATCCAGNAGATTAATCGTGCTNCCGGAATAGTCGAATTGNAGNACNGTGGACGTAATCGAAATNCCACGTTGNTTTTCCAGCTCCATCCAATCGGANGTGACCTTGCGTTGCTCGCCTCGTGCCTTCACAGCACCAGCCTGCTGAATCGCACCNCCATAGAGNAGNAGCTTTTCGGTGAGCGTGGTTTTGCCTGCATCAGGATGGGAAATAATCGCAAAATTGCGACGTCGAGCCACAGCTTCAGCGAGACCATCCTCACCACTTAATACGTCCAACGAATCGCTGCTGTCAGTTGCCAAACGCGTGCTCATGATCTCGCTGTTCACACCACCAGCCTGACAGTCAATGGTCGAGGCAGCATCAAGCNCCCCAATGACCAGAGACCTCAAGGTANCGGTCACCNANCTCCNNCACAGTGAATTGGCTCAATCCAGCGTGNTCTAGCTGNNCACGGACCTCCTCANCAGTGAAGGCNGCGAGCAGAGATGCACGAAAATCGCGTTGCAAAACAGANGGGGCATCANTGACATACCGATCACAAAGCGCATCAACCTCCCGCAGNTTGGAGGGNCGACGAAGATCNCGATGCAACATCAAAGCCTTGGTTGAAGCAAGCTGCTGAACNNCAGACCAAAGCTTCTGAGAATCATGGAGATGATGTAGCAGACTATTGCTAACAATCACAGAAGCACCTTNGACTCGACTCATATCGTCNAGACAACATTGACNTAAATCNACAAGTTGGTACCTCAAATTCTGAACAGATGGTCTCAAAGCAGAAAGTCGCTTTTGAGCCAAACTGATCATTAAGGGAGCGCCNTCAATACCGACCACATCAGACAATGGCCAACGAGCAGCAAGNCTCTCNGAAATATTTCCAGGGCCACAACCTANATCCAGAATCAAACTTCCTGGNGGNAGAGCTCGATNGCAGTGATCAAGCATCNCGATCAAACGTGCAATCANAGAGTGATCACCAGAACTGAAATCAGCCTCTGAATAGGCAATGACCTGATCAGANGCATTCATNAACTCCGGCTCAGGGCAACGCTGCATCTGGATTAAGGAAGAGTAGACTCGACAAAGAGAGTCTGAGAAGGGAAAGGAATCTCAATATTATTTTCACCAAGCACTTTAATCAANCGCTGGTGAAGCCTNTGAATACTATCTTCAAAATCATTTTGCATACGATGAGAGGAAGAGATCTCCAGCTCATGGTCATAGCTACAGGCGGAGATTTTCAGCAGACGACAACCAACACAATGGAGATTAGGATCAAAATTCACAGCTGAACGCAGCAGGTCTGGGACACGTATCAACTGCTCTGAAGTTGTGGCGTATGACACACCAATCGTAATCTCATACAAATCAATCCTCTCAAGCAATTCCTCTAGCTGCACCAATATCGTTTCTCTCATATGCAGATAGGCTGGCCAACCATGAAGCTCAACCAAAACAAAAACGATTAAAGTCTTACAATCAGCAGAATCGTTATCCAAGCTCACGAGAGACGACTCTGGCTTTAAACCGTGGAGGCGATCAGGATCCTCCAGGAGTAGACGAGATTGATGAAGCAACTGCTCCAACTGGAAGGGTGAAAAATGATCAGGCAATTGCAAGCGCAATTCCATGCCCTGCCGAGGATGAGGAGATGGAAAACTATCTCTCCTTGAAAAATTGATAATAGTAGCCTCATCGGCAACCGAATTTGGAATCTTGACGAGACTTTCAAGCGTTTGAAGCTCCAGCGAACGAAGCCCAATTTTGGTTACGAAGCCAAGATTCTCACCAATTTGACAAAATTCACCGACGCGAAGTGGACGATCGGTCTGAATCGATAAACCAGCAAATAAGTTACCGAGTAATTTTGATGCACCAAGACCGATTGCAAGTCCAGGAACTGCCGAAAAGGCAAGAACGGTACTCGCAGGCAAACCAAGCAACAACAACAACCTGTAGATGAGCACTACAGCGACAAGCAGTCCTGCGGCTCTACAGAGTGGCATCACGAGGTTGCTGATGCGCTGCAGTTGAAGCGTCGACCGACCCCCTCGAAGACGGGTCAGAAGCTCAGCCCCGCTTCGCCCGATCGCCTCTAAGAGATAAAAAACAAAAACACTAGCAGTAGAATAGAAGACAATATAAAAAAAGTAAGTCGCAATAATCAAAGGCAAGCCCGTAAAATTAATAACATTATCAATAAATTGATCTGTCAACCGAGTAAGCAGTACAACAGGGAAAACAATGAGAACCCTTGTCCAGGCAATATTATCTTGAAGCCAGACCGAAACAAGAATCTGAAAAGATCCAGAGTCTCGATAGGTACCTATGAGCTGACCGACAAGCCAAAGACTCACAACAAGATACAAGGAAAATACAATGGCACCACATACAATCTGGAAGAGTGTTTGCCCCTCAATAGGGATTTCAATGACCCGTCTGATACCAGCAGGAAGCATCAGATACCATTTCGGAGGCACGAGATACCCAGGAGTGAAGATAAAATCCTTGTAAAAATGAGGAGTGGCAAAAGCTTGACTGATCCCTGGTTGATTTTGAATTTCATCGTACATTTCATGGATAGACGAAACCGTATTGCTTGAAAAGTAGTAATTGTCATTAGTCGCATCATGGTCTAGCTCAGTCGTAAGTTCAATTGCCGTTCCTGGAATTCTCCAAGATTTAACTGAATTGGAACCACCATCATCAGAGCTTTTTAGCTCATCAATGCTTGGAATAATGATTGGCTGGTGACTATGAGAAAAAACATAGTCAAGAACATGTTTAAGCTGAATAGCTGCCTCATCAGCCATATCACTCCGAACACTCTCTGGAAAATGAGAAGAGTCAAGTGACTTCACAGCTAAATGAAACAATAAATCTGTATCTTCAATTTGCTCTCGACGCTTCTGAGACGAAAACAATCCTTGATTAAATGATGCTTGTTGACCGAGAGAGTCGGCACGATGCCCAACCTTTGCCATTACGGCATAAAAATTCAGCAATGTGACTTTTGGACTCTTACCAACAACCTGACCCAGAACAATGTCAGACCAAGACGAAGAAATTTCATCTAAGGAAGGATAAAAAGGTTGCTCTTGAATTGGGATGGCACTAGGAGGAGGTGAAACTGAATCAACGATTCGTGCTGTCGCTGAATTGACCCCCATGGTTGGGAGGAAAGACAACACAACGGCAACCGTGAAAGCCAACACAAGGCACTTCCATGGGTGACTGCTGCTGCGCCGCTTAACCATGCCCTCTTGTCGCTGAAAACAGTCTTCCATCGTGACAGCGTGACGCTGGTCCTGAAGACGTCATGCCATCAGCCCAGGCAAAACACTGTTGATAGTGCCTTTAAAGACTTGAACACCCCATTGGTGGCGTTAGGATTGTTCTAGGACAAGTCGACAACCGCTAGTGACTCTCACACCAAGCCGCACAGAAAAGCTAGATACACAGGCCTCTGGGCTGGACCTCACTAACGGCGACTTCCCTGCCAGTGCTCCAGCAGCAAACCCGGTCTTTTATCGCACCTACAGCCGTCGCCTCCCCAAAGGGAGGGAAAGCTGGAGCGAAGTAGGGGAACGAAATCGATCAGGACTGCTCAAGCTTGGATCCCTCAATGCAGAGGAAATGGCTCTATTGGCAAGGATGCAGGCTGAAAAGAAAGCTCTTCCCTCGGGGCGTTGGCAGTGGATTGGTGGAACTCCATGGATTGAGAAACCTGAAAACTTCTCAGGGGCCTACAACTGCACCTCCACCAACCTTGTGGATTGGGAAGCCTTTGGGCTGATGATGGATCTAGCCATGATGGGGTGTGGAACGGGCGCCATCATTGAACCCCGTTTCATTAATCAGCTACCAGTCATCACCAACCCAATTGAAGTCGTAAGCGTTTCAGACATTGGCATCACACCAGCAGAAAAGCGACAAGAACAAACCACCTACGCCATTAACGATCACAACGTTTCAATCAAGGTTGGGGACACCAGGCGAGGTTGGGTTGACAGTTACCAATTGCTTTTAGAACTGAGTAGTGACTCCCGTTTCGAAGGGCGCAAAGTCAAGGTAGAGATAGACCTTTCTGACGTTCGTCCAGTCGGCGAAACCCTCAAGGGCTTCGGAGGAATGGCGAATCCAGTCAAGTTGAAAGATCTCTACGGTCGTGTGTCAAAACTGCTTGGCAAAGCGATCGGCAGAAAGCTCACCTCAATTGAATGCTGTCTCCTAATAGACGAAGCAGCTGTGACCATTGTGGCTGGCAACATCCGACGCAGCGCAGGAATGCGTCAATTCTCCTCCGATGACACATCAGCAGCAGGAGCTAAGGAGAATTTATGGCAACAGGATTCTGAAGGGAACTGGAGAATTGATCCTGAGCGCGATGCTCTCCGCATGGCTAACCACACCCGTGTTTATCACACACGTCCAAGCAGAGATGTACTGCTTGAAGCTGTGACCCGTCAATTCCACAGCGGTGAGGGTGCCATTCAATTCGCTCCTGAAGCTCTCGCTCGATCCAACGCAGATTTGCTCACGAGCAAGGAATTAAGAGAAGAATTCATCGAGATTTACTGTGACCAAGGCCGCCAAGAAGCAGGACTCTGGCTTCAACAAAATCATGGGCCAATCTCGGAAGAGGAACTCGAGCATCGACTGAGCCGTTATGGCCTAAACCCTTGCGGAGAGATCCTTGGCGCAGATTTCCATTGCAATCTTGCAGAGGTNCATCTCAACCAAATTGACCCCAAAGATGATGCATCGCAACGCGACGCCTTCCGTGCNGGTGCCCTGTCAGTCGCTTGTCTTCTCAACCACAAATTTGAAGTGGAACGTTACCGCCAAAGTCGGGCNTGGGATCCCATTGTGGGTGTGAGCTTTACTGGCTTATTTGACTTCTTCGTTCATGCTTTTGGAACNCCNTGGTTGCAATGGTGGGAAGCNGGNCGACCAGAGACNAAAGAAGGNCTTGNCTANAAAAAACAAGANGCTGANTATTTAAAACGGTGGAAAGAGANCGTCAATGAAACCGTATGGGAGTANTGCGACCNACATGGATTANGGCGTCCNAACCGTTGCACCACAGTTCANCCCGCNGGGACAAAAAGCNTGCTNACNGGTGCNGCNCCTGGATGGCATCCACCCAAAGCTCAACGCTTTATCCGCAGGATTACATTCCGCAAAAACGATCCGGTAGCCATGGCCTGCATGGACTANGGCTACNCAGTGGTTCCTTCTCAGTCCGATAAGGATGATCAAGGTCGTCTTTTGAACGATCCATTCGATGCACGCTGCACAGAATGGTTAGTAGAAATACCAACCGAGGTGAGCTGGGCCAATCTTCCAGGGGCGGATACGGTTGATATCAATGCCTTCTCGGCATTGGCACAGTTTGATTTCTACATGCAAGTCCAATCGAACTTCACAGCCCACAACACGTCGGCAACGATTGAATTTCGCGAGCATGAGATTGAGCCATTAACCGATGCTCTTTATCAAACGATCCAACAAGGCGGTGGATACATTTCTGCAGCGCTGCTAGCTCGGTTCGATGCAAACGCAACCTTCCCTCGCCTACCGTTCGAACCCATCGATGCACAAACCTATGAAAACCTACAGAAGCAAGTGATTGAGCGGCGAGTCAACAATGACTTTTTCGACGCATTACAAAGATATGACAGTGGGGAGCTGACTGAAGCAGGTCCAGCCGGATGCGATTCAGATAAATGCCTTCTACCTCTAGCCAAGCCAAATAGCTAACAACTGATCAAAGGGGCTTAAGCAACAACTTAAGCCCTTGAATGATGCAATTTTCTATCAATAAACCTAGGGCCACCCCTCAAGTCTCTCGACAGAGTGAAGCCCACATACAAGTAGCCAACGATACTTAACACAGAAAGAGCATAAAGAATAATCCTTACAATACATACAACAACAGATCAATATCAGAAACTTTTGAGATTGAGAGTGTTATGCGACCCGTTAACAATGGCTTACATAATTAACACGACTACATACCAAACACAATGAGTAGAGGGGCTAGAGCCTTAATCTTGGCAAGATGATAAAATCAATAGGCCTCCAGGAGAGGTGGTCGAGTGGTTTATGGCTCTGGTCTTGAAAACCAGCGTGTCTGCAAGGGCACCGTCGGTTCGAATCCGACCCTCTCCGTTGCATAACCAAGCAAGCCCAGTCAATGACTGGGCTTTTTAATGTCTAGAGACGGCCTGTCATCGCACTTTGAGTTGGGGATTGGCATGATCAGGGAAAATCTTGGACATCAAAACGATCCAGATTCAGTACTGCAGTACAGCACTGCTTCACCTCGAAGAGCTGCTCGAAACCACCAACGTCAACCTCAAAATTCGTCATATTCGGCTACTGATTGAGTATCGATACGATCAGCTTGGCCTTGGAGGGACCTGGACCGACAGCCTGGAAACTCAAAAGAGGCGTCGCTTACAGCTTGATATCACAGCAACACCCACAAGGAGGCTCGAAGCAGGTGGTGCTAAAGCTCAGATCCGAGAGCAAGAGCTACGGAGCGATCAGCAAGGACACGGTAAAACAATCAGCACCATCCGACGAATACTGAGGGCGGTCTAATCAGAATGGATATCCGGCAAAGTAAGTTGTCTATGTTTCAGTCTCCCAAAGGGATCGAAAACCCTCACATGTTGCGAGTACCTCGGCAGCAGGGTCTGGCCAAATCGTGCCGAAATCGCCCAGAGCCATTGCAGCGCATTCGGTCGACCCACAAGCCATAGGTTGCTTCCGAAAAATTTACGGCATCAACGAGTGCGGGGAGGGTACTAGATATTCAACGAAAGATTAGGGAGATTATTGAAAAGTCTGAATAATTCTGATCTTAGCCTGAATCCTTTCTGAGAAAAGCATGAAACAGGTTGACGCCATCAAATGAGAAGGCCCATGTTGTAGTTGCGTAAGAGAATCAATCATGACGCATTATGATCACAAAGCAATCCGTTCGCTTCATCATGGATTAGCTCTGGGGGGAATTTGTATCAGCTCTCTGTTATTAGCGCCAGGAGCAAAAGCATATAGCCCAACACAAAGCAATATTATTTTCCAGTCAAATAGAGCTCATGATTTCCCTTATTCATGGGGAGGGGTTGCCTATCGAGATGAGCGGCAATGCTTACAAGACGCCTCTAAAAAGTTAATTACAAATCTTGACAAGATGAGTAATCATGCAGAATTCAGTCAATTCCTTGGGCAACAAGCATCCCAATCAATCAGCGCCTCAGGCACGAAGAACATATTGGGAGTTATGAGTGGAACTGCCTCATGGCGAGATACAAAGAATAGGGCGGAAAGCTATGCTGCTAAGCAAAGAGGTCTAGTAGTCGCTGTTAACATTGAGGGGTGGAAGGAAGGAACTCAATATGCAAGGCTGAAGAAAACTTATGGTCCACTAGGTAAATACGGAGGTTACAAACGAAAGTCTAATTGTGGGGGGACTTTGCAATATACATTTGCGATTTATGGTCCACCAGCTTCGGCTAAAGGGTCTCCAGCTTACCAAGATTCTGTAACACCACCAGTAGCACAAACACCAGCTCCACATCCTCAACCATCATATCCACCTTATACCACTCATCCCTATCACCCTCAGCCAGCACCACAATATCAACCTGCTCCTTATAACCCTTATCCAACAATACCTACGAATAATCCTTACTATCCTCAGCCTGCACCACCCCGATATCAAACCTCACCTTACCCTCCACAATATCAACCTGTTCCCTCACCTTACCCACCTCAACATCCTGCTCCTCAAAACACCCCATATTCAACGATTCCAAATCCGCAAGCCAATATCCCTAGTCCTAACCCCTATGGAACACCTAGCAATCCGCAACAAATTTTACCAAAACAAACTCCAGACTATGGCGGAACGGTACAAACAAATAACACAGATACGACTCCGCGAACCACTCCTAGCAGTACACCTAGAGTTGCAGATATAGTAGCTCCATTGCTAGACAAATTGCTGAATTAATAGCACATAGGTATCTGCCCGCATAGATGTGGGCAGATTGAGTCCAAACGCATGAATAGAAGCCGATAATTTCAAGGCCTATGTGGTGGTAGTCGGACCGACCAGGTCTTTTTTTTGCAATCCCGGTCACCAATGGAGGTTTAAGCCTGGATCAGCTGAAGGCTGCCACCTCCTGGCCTCCAGCCAAAATCAGCAGAAGGACAGTCTTGCTGGATGAGCGCAATTCGGAGGCAATCAATGAATGCTGAGTCGTCATCCACTGTTCTCAGACGGCTAGGGGGTTGCGTCACCTTCAGAGCGCGGTTTTATAGCTAAAACCTCTGATGACCTGATGTCCTTACTGCTAAAGCGTCAGATAGAGCGGCTGGAAACCGCCATTGAGCTTTCTAATGACTGGCTGGAGATTCAATACCTAATGGCCGAGCTGGATCAGCTCAAGGATCTGTATCAAGAGCCAGATGCCAAGGCTGCTTGATCATCGCTGTCGCTGCCATGACGCGGACTAAGCGTTGCCTGGAGAAAGCGAGATAGCTTTGCCTGAGTGCACTCTTGGGGATGAAAAACTCGAACGGCTCCAGGGAGAGGCTCACTTTGTTCGTCGAGTCGCTCAAGAGTGAAAATCACACACTTAGGAAAACTCCAGCGACCTAGCCTCAAGATAGATAGATCATTGAATGGCTTGGCTAACGGAAGCCATATCGTTCTATGGTGATCACTAGAAATGAAACATAGCCAACCAATGAAGCACAGAAAACAAGCCTGATCTTGAATTCAGACCTCCATAAGAGTCATCATTAGCGCCTCAACATTGCAAGCCAAATCGACATTGCAGTAATTTGATAGCGACGCAAAAGCGACAGAATCGTTTTAAATAGTGATCACTTAGATTGAATAGATTGACTAGATAGACTTGCCACCACTGCCCTTCCGTAGTGATATGGAAGTGCTAAGCCATAAAAAAAGCCACAAGCACCGGCACGTGGCTTAACAAGAACGAACTTCAATGTAATCCAACTCAACTAATAAGCTTGACATCCTCAAGCAACGACTGAATCAGTCAAAACAAACATGGAGCCATCGTCAGCACCAAAAGCACGATTGAAGTGTGCTGTTGATTCAAGACCGAGTGACTAATGAGTCACTGTAGTCGATACATCAGTAGACAAAAAAAAGCCGCCCTGTCCAGGAGCGACTGAATGGTGCATGCGCCACGAGTGATCCAAACCTGGTGCACAACCATCAAAACAAATCGAAGCTAGACAGCCTGACCTAACGACACAATTTGAATGAGCACTTGCTATCAGAGGGTGTAGCCAATGAGCAGACAGAAGCTGAGGATCGTCTCATCAAAGCATGTGTGTCTCCTCATGCACATCGAAACAAGGTCTAGACGTGGATTGGATTGCCTAGTTAGTGAACTGCGTGATCTCCTTCTTCAAGAATCGTCAAAGAAATCTGGCTATGAGGCTCGCGAAGCTTGATCATCTCCTGATATTCAGGCGAGTCGTACGCCTGCTTAGCAGCAGCCAAACTTTCAAATTCGACAATCAACGTGAGGTGACCAGGGTTCCCCTCACGGACATCGGTGTGCAGCTCACGGCAAAGAAACCTGGCGTTGCATTTCGCCAGATAGGCCTCAAAGGGAACGATATAAGCGCCTATCCCTTCTGGGTTTGAGATAGATCCGACGATATTCCAATACCCCTTGGCCTTCTGAAATTATGCGATGTCAATAGGATTGTCCCAGATTTTCAAAAAGACTTCAACACTGCATGGGCAGACAGTCGAATGACATGAACCCTTGCGTGACTTCATCCTCATTGAAGCCGGCAGATACAAAGACAACCGTCAACCAGATTTGCATGATGGAGGATCGAGTCGCGATGGGATCCAATTCTTCTCCTCTCCTCTCCTATGTTATCTTCTATATTTTATCAGCCTCTTCTCTATCTTATTTCTTCTGTCATCATTGTAGCTCGCTTTCAGTTATTTGTCACAATCAGGTTATTCGTAAGGAGCATCCCAACAGCCAACATGCTTATCCCACCAATCTGATACTAGATTATGGAAGGATTGTTGATCAAGAGCCCAAACATCCATTTGATCCATTATGTTCATCATGGAAAGCAACGGATCAACGCCAGCTTAGTAATAATCCGGAGACAAGTTGTTCGTATTTTGCTGTGGAGCCAAGTATTCATCGATAGTCGTCATAGCATTAGTGAGATCGCTTCCGATGATTTGATCATTAATGTGGTCAGTCGTACTGGCTGCACAATTCAAGACAAAACCACCTGGATTGGGATCACATCCTGTCTCAGCATTGTCAAAAGCTGATTGGACGATGCTAGTGGATTGATCGGACATTGACTCTAAATAAATCCCAAGATCAGCTGGCATCAAGTCAGGATGAATGATAGAAATTATTCCATGACAGAGTGCATACATTGAATTGCAGCTGAATGCATCTGAAATTTTTCTGGCTGAGTTTTAGTCCGTCGAAGGGAGTGATGTGAGGCCTTGATCTGAAGAGTAGTGAAGAGAGATTGCTCTCTTCGAGCACAAACCCTCCTTCGAATCACTGGCAGAGCTGATGAGCAACCTCAACGAGAGCAATGATTTTGCACACATGGACTATCACCCTGCACGCTGGGACCATTTCTCGATGCGTTGTCCTGTCGAAGCTCTAAGTCTTTCGCCTAATACTCCCTTGTATACCTGTAAAAACCTGATGCCGATGGCCAGCTCATTCGGGAAGATGGAATGCTCAAGTCTTAAGTATGTATCAACACAAACATATTCAATGCGATCGATCATCCTTGGCTGAACGGCGTCAAGCGGCGTCGAGCTGCCTGGAGCGGGACGTCGGGAGCGGAGTGAGAAACCGGTACTTTTTAAAGCACAGTCAAAGGAAAAGGATCTTTAAGACAAGGTTTCCTAGCTTCTATCCTTGGACGCGTTGTCTAGCTTCCACTCCGTAAAGAGCTGCTCCTCACAAATGAGTCATGCCCAGGACTCCAATCGTGGAATTCTCTGAATATGACTGGAATCACGGATCTGACGAGGCTTTTCAAGGAACTCGCCAGCAAAAACGAGCTAGCTTCACGTTTCGTTACAAATGCGCTAAGCTTTTGTTTGAAAGCCTAAGAGCATCCCTGAATGACCGATTACTCCACTGCCATCATTGGCCTGATCACTTTCACAGCAATCGTCTCTGCTGCTGTCATCTACGTCCTCGCCCAACCCTCAGACCTTCCTGTCGTAAAAAAGGCCAAAGAAGTGCAAGCTTGAGGGCCACGCTAAAAATTTGATCAATCTCAAACCATGAACACCCAAGACCTGCTCGTGCTCCTTGTCAGCTTCGGAACAGCCTG
>NHEP01000243.1 GCA_002171515.1 bacterium TMED88
AGGGTGTAGAGAACGCCGAGATAGAGATGAGCGCCGCCTTGCTCATAGCCGTCGTCAAGGACCACGACGCGCTCCATCAGCGCCTGCACTTTGGGCAGATCCGCCACGGCGTTCCAATCCGAAGAATTCATCTGCACCCACGTCGCCCAAGCACTGCCGAATCCGTAGAGGGCGGGAAGATCTTTCTTCTTGGCTCCCTGAAGGGCGGCCACAAACTCTTCATAGGGATCCGATGCCGCTTCGCAGATCGGCTTGTTGGCGCGGCACATGGCCCGACGGCCGTACGCCCGGGCGCGATCCGTGAGTCGCGCTAAGCGAACGGGATCCTCCACGAAAGCCGAAGCATAAGCGGCATACAACCGAGCTCCTGCCAACAGCAGCATCTCGTTTTCGGGATCGCCTTCGATCAAACCGTCGAGGGCGATCAAATACGCCGGGGCTCCGTCCTCGACGAGTTGAGGGTCGTCTTGGTCGAGCACTGCGCTGGTGAGATTCCGTGCCAGTCCATTTGTCGCAGAACTGACCAGCGTGCCGCAGCCGAAAGCGGGCACGCAGGCCACAAACAGGAATAAAAGAATGACCCGCAGACCCATAGCGCCCGAAATCCTAGCAGCCCGATCCCCAGCGGGTGAGCGAATCCGAATGGCTTTTCGACCGGGCGAGGGGACCGGGGAATCGGCTTCCCGGACTTCTCCGAAGACGAACAATGGGCGAGACTCCGAAGTCGGGGGGCGAGGCGGCTACGCTCAGGTGCGCCGCCGACCCCAAGGACGGAAGAATTTTCGATGAGTGAAGACCCCGGCCAAGCCAAACCGGTTCGACGACAATGGGGAGCCTGGCTCGCGTGGGCAGTGGCGGCCCCGCCGCTGGTTTGGGCCGCAGCCTGCCTGCTAGGACTCGCCGAGGCGCGGAACCAGCCAGATTGGAGAGCCGCCCTGTCAGCGCTGCTCCTGATCGGACTCCCGGCCTTCGGCTTGGCCCGAATCGCTCCCAAGAACCCCTTCAGCCTTCCCATCGCTTCCGCTCTCTGGTCCATTGTCCTTCTGCTCGCCCTCCCGGGCTGGTTCCCGGGCGAAGTCCCCGCGGCCACCGATCGCGGGCTCGCCTGGCTGCTGGGCCCTACAGGCGAACGCTGGGCGGGCGCTTCGGTCCAGCCCACCACCGATCTGGTTTCCCCACCGGCCGCCGCCGAGGCGACAGGGGTCATCGCCGATCCCCCCATCGCTCGCGCCGCCGCGGCCAAAACAGGGTCACCCACCCAAGCTCCGCCGAGCCGGGAGAGGCCCGCCACGGTGATCCTGCCCTATCAGGGGGACCAAGCCAGCCTCCGCATTCCGGTCGATTTCGATGGGCCGGAGCTCGGAGAGCGGTTCGAGATGATCTTCGACACCGGGGCGACCTTCACGACCCTCGATCATGCGAGCCTTCGGAAGCTCGGGGTCGTGGTGGATGCCAACGCACCCTGGATCACTCTGCGGACGGCGAGCGGAGAAATCGAAGCGCCCCTGGTTCTGCTCGAGGCAGTCTGGCTGGGGGACGCTCCCGTGGAATGGGTGACGATTGCGGTCTGCGACACCTGCGCCAATCCGCCGGTCGCGGGACTCCTGGGCCTCAATGTGAGTGGGCGCTTCCGAGTCTCCCTCGATCACGACCGACATCGCATCGAACTCGCGCCCCGACGGCGCGAGCAGGGCAGCGCGCTCGGAATTTCTCATTGGCTGGACGTGCAATCCCGCGCGGTGAGGTATTGGGATGGTGAGATTGAAGTCAATCTGCTGGCAAAGAATCGCGCCCCGCGAACCATCGCCGAGGCCGTCATTGACCTGTCCTGCGGCGAAGAAACCTTCGCCATCCAAATTGATGACATCCCCGCCGGAGGCGAAACATCCACCGAGATCTCTCTACCCCGGGGCACGGATTGCAGCCAGCAAACCATGCGGGTTTCGCGGGGCCAGTGGCAACTCGATCGCTTTTAAGTTTGACGACGGTTTGGATTAATCGGAGCCTCGGCGATGGCCCCCGACTCAAGCCATCGATCCACCTCGGCGGCCGTCAACCCAGCCTCGAGTAAGACCTCCCGCGTGTGGCGCCCCGGCACAGGCGGCGGCCCTGAAACGCTCGAAGGCGTATCGGACCAGGTGACTGGATGACGCAGCAAATCCAAACGGCCCCGCTCTTCGTGGGTCACCGGGCGGGTCAACTGAAGCTGCTGCACTTGCGGGTCAGCAAAAACCTCATCCATGGAAAGAATCGGGCCACAGGGCAAGTCGGCGGCAGCAAACACCTCGATCCAGTGAGCCGTCGTCCGCTGACTGAGGGCGTCCTCAACCAACCCGCGAAGTGCTTCCCGGTTCTTCAGCCTGGCCTCGAGGGTCGAAAAGCGCGGGTCGTCACCCAGTTCTGGCAATCCGATCGCTTCGGCGAAGCGGAGCCACCCGTCCAACACGGCGAGGTTGATCAAGCCATCCTGAGTGGCAAAAGCACCCATCGGGAAGAGCGTTGGGTGATCGTTACCTCTCTGCCCAGGGACAACACCGTCGACCAGCCAGCGGACCGCTTGAAAGTCCATCATGTTGACCATCGCCTCAAGCAGGGATGTATGCACCCACTGACCTCGACCCGTTCTCTCTCGAGAATACAGAGCGGCGAGAATACCCTGGGTGAGAAACGTGCCCGATGCAGTGTCGGAAATAGCAATCCCCGCGCGCCAGGGACCGGTTCCCGGAGGCCCCGTTACGCTCATTAGCCCGGCCATCCCCTGGATGACTTGGTCAAGGCCGGGCCGATTCGCATAGGGCCCCTCTTGGCCAAAGCCGGAAAGACTGGCGTAAATCAAGCGCGGGTGTCGGGCGGAAAGAGTCGGATAGTCGATCGATAGACGATGTTTGACGTCCGATCGAAAATTTTCGACCAAGATGTCGGCGCCATCTATGAGTCGACCGAAAGCCCGCAAACCGTCTGGATGCTTGAGGTCGATCAGCGCGGACCGCTTTCCCCGATGGAGATTATTAGAATCGCTCCCCCCGAGATCCGGCCGGCCGGGTTGGCCCACCTGAATCACTTGCGCGCCCATGTCGGCCAACTGCCGAACACAGGTCGGGCCGGCTCGAGCGATAGTGAGGTCCACCACCCGGACATCGGCGAGGGGACCCGGCTCTTCATCTCTCGCACGGTAGATCGATTCGGATTGCATGCCCTCCGCCCCACTCCTCTCAGCGCACCCGCATCTTCAGGACACTCAGTCCGACCGATCTTCAACGGCCCTTAAAAACAGGCGACCTTTTTTCCATGAAGGCCCGGACACCCTCGCCGAAGTCCTCACTTTCAAAGCAGTCCGCGACGGCCTGATGGACAGCAGGAAGGTTTCTTTCGGCCGAGGGTCGCCGCAGCTCGCGCGAAATGAGCTTGACGCTGCGAACGGTCAGCGGCGCATTGGCCGCGATGCGTTCGGCTTGGTGGCGAACAAAAGCTTCGAGTTCAGCCTGGGGGCAAACGCGATCAATCAGCCCCATGGCCAGGGCCTCCTCGGCGGGATAGCGACTGGCCGTAAAGAGAATCTCCTTGGCTTTCGCTGGCCCCACCACGGACTCAAGCGCTGCAACGCCGGCCAGGTCATATCCGACGCCGAGCCGCGCTGCGGGAATGCCGAAGGTTGCCTCGGGAGACGCGTACCGAAGGTCGGCGCAAAGGGCGACGGCCAACCCACCCCCAATGCAATGTCCGTGGATCATTGCGATGACAGGCTTTTGGATCTCGTTGATTTCTTGAAAGGCTCGGCCGCCTCCCTGAGCGAGACCCGAAGACGTGGCCGCCCCATCCTCCACCTGAAACGTCGAAATATCGGCCCCGGAAATAAAGGCCTGGTCACCGGCGCCGCGGAGCACGACTACCCGCACTTCGGAATCCGCAGCATGCTGACGGGTCGCCTCGGAAAGACCCGCCCACATTTCAGGAGAGAGCGCATTGTGCCGCTCGGGATGATCGAAAGTGATCCAGCCGATCGACCCATCGACGGTAGAGTGAACGCAACCTGCCATCGCCCCAGTCTATCAGGCTCCCACAAGCTCCGGCGAGCAGGTGATTTCCAGCCCCCCGTCTGCGATGATCGGGAGGCTGTAGAATGCGTGGCGCCGCTGCGGCTCCGTCCGGAAATTTTCCCTCGACCTTCGAACGCAAACGGAGGAACTCCCGATGTCCCGAATCAACCGCATCGATGCTGACCTGCTCTCTCGCCAACGGGGCTGGCCCCGGACCCTGGGGATCCTCGCGCTCGGCCTGGGGATTCTTTCGTCATTCGGGTGCCAGATGCAGAGCAAAAAAGGCTTTGGCCCCGGACTTTCGGGTGTGCGAACGATCCTGAAAGTTCGGAGCACCACCACCCTAGGCCCCTACCTCGCCGCGCACCTTGAGTTGAATGACCAACCCTTCGACGCCTACGTGATCCCCAGCGAAGCCTGCCGGGATGTCTTCAAGGATGGAGAAGACGTCACCTATGTCGACAACGGGCCACAAGGTGTCTACCGGCGAGGGGATGCTCGATGTCAAGGAATGGGAGTCGGCAATCTCGTCATTTGGCGAAATCGACGTCGCCACCGCATGAGGACACCCGTTCCGCGAACCCAAGTCACCTATCGCAAAATCTATCAGGGCGATCAATTCGCCCTGCTCCGCGGTCAATTTCCGGGAGTGGGCCATATCGGTTTCAGCAACACATATGATCTTGTCGCCGTTGTTCCGGTGGGCGGAGAGTGCGCGCCACTGCTTGACCAGATCAATGCGCGCATGGAATACCGCGACAAGGGAAGCCAAGTCTTTTCGTTGGTTGGCCGAACCGGTCTCTGCAATATCCACGGCTTCGCTCAACCGCCGCCCCAAGTCCCTGCACCTGAACTCCCCAATGCCGCCACCGGATCGGGCTTCGATACGCCGAACGGCTCCGGAGCCACTCCTGCTGAATAAAGAGATTCAGCGGGCGTCAAGTTCCCGGCGAATTCGAGCATGCTCGCGCTCATCCAGACGGAAACGCGTGAGCAGAGCGGCTCCCACGAGGTAGCAAGTCAGTGGGAACAGCGCGTAGAGAACCCTGAGCGCTGTCTGAGCGCTCTCTGTTTGTGCTTGGTTCGGCGCAAAGCCCGCCGCCTCAAGGACGATGCCCGTCAGAATCAATGTGATTCCCGTCGCGAGCTTGTAGACAAAATTCCAAGCGGCGAAGTACGCACCCTCTTTGCGCTGACCGGTCTTCAACTCGTCGTAGTCGATCACATCCGCTTGGATCGAGGGAGCAACCACCGCCCCGGCACCCGAAGTCAGGCCCAGAACAGCGGCCAAGACAGAGATCAACATCACTGAACCCTCACCAACAAAAATCATGGCGCCAAAACCCAGTGCGGCGGCCACGGTTGAGAAAATCCAGAGCTGTTTTTTTCCTAAACGTCGCGAAGCCCAGATCCAAAGAGGCACGGAGAGCGCGGAGGGAATCATGTAGAGGATGATGAAGTACGCCGTGTACTCTGGCCGGCCGACGATGTATTCCGACACGTAGGGCGTCAGGACGGTGATCGTGGCTCCTCCGACGCTCTCAATCAAGAAAATAATGAGCAGGAGTACGGCATGCGGATTGCGCAGCACGTCGCGGAAGGCCCGGTAGGGGCTCACCTCTCCACGGCCCCGGAACTCTTCCCGCTCGCGAACCCCAGCGACCATCCCGACGAGCATCAGAGAAGTCACGGCAATCACGATCCAAGACAACCAAGAAGCAGTCGCGCGAGGATCCGCGGACGCGATCAAGAGAGCCATTCCCCCCACGGCTGCAAAAGAGCCCAGCGTCCATGTGACATGTCGGAAACCAAAGATCCGCGTGCGCTCATGGTGGTCCAAGCTGAGCTCTGCCCCTAAGGACGTATGCGGCACGACGAAAATCGTCATCGCGCTATAGAAGAGGAAGATCCCGGTGCCGACCCAGAGCACCATCGAGCTGGTTGTCAGACCAAGAGGCGGACTCCAAACCATTGCGAAGGCCAGCCCGATCGGAACGATCGAAACCAAAATCCACGGCCTTCGGCGGCCCAGTCGGGTATTGGTCCGATCACTGAAGTAGCCCGCCAGCGGGTCGGTGACGGCATCCCAGATGCGGGAAAGACCAAACAACAGACCCATTGTCGAAGGCGCAATCAACAATTCATCCGTTGCAAACTTCATCAAATACATGTTGACGAGCAAAAACATGTACCCGAGTCCGATGGTGGGCACGTTGTAGGCGAAGATCACCCCGAGCCCCAACCGGTCATGCGGTCGACTGATCACCGAAGCGCTTGCTTGAGAACTCGATCCGCGTCGAGCGATCTCTTCCGAGGCCATGCTGTTCCCCCGCCAGCCTCAAGGGGGCCGCCGCCTAGTCTCTCGTCTCTCTGCGCCCCCTGCGGCTTCGACCACTGACCTGCGCCGGGGTGTGCGAAAGACTGAGCATCCCCCTTACCGAAGCAAAAATCCAGAGGGTACCGATTGGGCCGGCGGACCCGGCCCGCCCCGAACAGCGCCGAGGGTTCACGCCACGCGCGACAACCCGCGAACTCTGCATGGAGGGCGAGGGGCTCAGTTTGAGGAGTCTGGAAAGAGAATCCGGCAGACTTGAGCCGAGGCGTCGTAATCGGCCCCGCCGCGGATGGCCCTCTCCACGCAGACGGGATACGTCGTGACTTCAGAAGGCCCTGGATTCGAGGACTTCGGCTCGTCGGATGGATCCGCGGACACAAATTCGCTGGTTGGCTGGCTGGTCGATTCGCTGGTCTCGGCTTTCTGCGGCGCAGGATTCGACGGCGGCGGAGCGGGGGGATCGACCGAGGGCTGACTGGCTTCGATCTCTGAGCCCGACATGCCAATGTTCTGATTGGACAACACGATCGGTAATTCGTCGGCCCATGCGCCACCCGCTGCCATCAAAAGGGCCACAACGAAAAGCCACAAGGACAACATGGCCCGGAGCCTTGACCGTGATTCATGGATCGTGTTCATCGTACTTTCTCCTTGGGCGAACAGACTATAGGGGGCCTCGCCCATAGCCAAATGGGGCCTCACCTCGAATACATCGTCCGAACGACGGGTCTTCAAAAGCCTGCGGGCGCACGCGCACGCAAGTCCATCCACCAATGGCCTCGGATCCGATCCGAAACCTGTCACCGCTTGCTCAGCCGAGAATAGAGCTGCTCGCCGAGATGCGTGCAGACAGATCGGCGTCCAAAGCCATATAACGGCCCTCGACCAGGGCAAAGACGGGGTCGGCAATTCGCTCGCAATCCCAAGCCTCTTCGCGATATTTCACTTTCTGATGCTTGAATGTTCCGGTGATTTGCATCGATCCCTGAAGCAGGCGGATAAACACGGGGCGCTGGTAACGGGCGAGCTTCTCGATCACATACTCGGCAAAAGATTCGAGGTCGAACTCATCGCTGACTGCGAGGGCCGCCATTCCCGCCCGGCCATCCGCACCCGGAATTTCGACGCCGTAGACATTGGCCTCAAGCACGCCCGGTACGGAATCGATGAGATCTGCAACCTCGTTGGTTGAAACATTTTCTCCTTTCCATCGAAAGGTATCACCCGCTCGATCCGCAAAGGACAACCAACGACCGACGTGTAGCTCGATCAAGTCGCCGCTATTGAAAAATTGATCTCCGTCTTTGAATACGTTGTGGACAATCTTTTTCTGGGTCGCCGCCTCGTCCACGTAGCCATCGAAACGGAGCAGCGGATTAATCCGGGCCATCAGCAGACCGACCTCTCCCGGCTTCACCCGCTCACACCATCCTTCGGCATTCCGTACAGGCTCACCCGTGATCAAGTCACATCGCACAATTTCTTGACCGGGCTGGCGCTTCCCGATCATCCCCGGACGACCGGCGAAATTGAAAATCGGCGCATTCCCCTCGGTCGCGCCGTAGAACTCGCGCACAATCGGAATCCCGAAGCGTTCTTGGAATTCAGTCCAGATCTCTCCCCGCAAGCCATTGCCGACGGCAACCTTCAGGCGATGGTCGCGCTCGCCCTCTTCCGGAGGTCGATTGAGCAGGTAGCGACAAAGCTCGCCGATGTAGATGAACGCACTGGCATTGAATTTTCGAACATCGCTCCAGAAATGGGTCGCGGAAAACTTGCGCCGTAAAGCCATCCCGGCCCCAGTCCCGAGCGCGGCCCCCCACCCCAGGAACATGCCGCTCGAATGGTAGAGGGGCAGGGTCAAATAAATCACGTCGCCGGGCGCCAAGCGGAGCATCAAATGCCCAAAGCTGATGCCCGCCATTAAGACCCGGCTATTTCGAATCAGCGCGGCTTTGGGAAGTCCAGTGGTTCCAGATGTGTAGATGAAACAAAAGATGTCTTCAGCCTTGAGCGAGAGATCCGTCGGCGCATCGCCCGGGTCGGCCAACAAAATGGCCTGATCGACAAGCCGCGGATCCGTCAACGGCGAACCGGACTCATCGCTCCGAATCCAAACCTGCCCCTCCAAACCAAGTTCGGCGAGGTCGGTTCGAATTGCATCGAGGGCTTCGAGACACTCTGAGCCCACCAAGATCGATCGAGCCCCGCAGACTTGGAGCGCATGGAGTAAGGCGCGGCCCACCAAATTGTGATTAATGAGAGACGCCGGTGCCCCCAGCCGCGCCAAACCCATCACGGCAAAGAGATAGTCCGGGCGATTCTCCATTACGAGGGCGACGACATTGCCCTTCCGGACACCCTGAGTTTGAAAAAATACCGCGTAACGGCGAGCATGCTGATCCAGCTCAGACCATGTGAAGCGTTGATCTTGCCAAGCGAGGGCGAGGCCATCGGGATCCCGCCGGACACGTTCTTCCAAAAGCCCGGCCACACTGCCCGGACCCTTGGGCTTCAAGTAACGAGCCGATGCGATCAAGCGACTGAGGCCCCGAATCGTTCCGAGGCTTTGTGCCAAAGCGGAGTGACGCGTCATCGATTCCTCTCCCATCAAGCACATCCTCTCTGGAGGGTGAAGCTTGCAGTCACGGTGCGGCTAAGAGACCGAGGCCACACAGGATACCCGCTGGCGAAGAAACATGGAGGCAAAAAACAGACGCGATGGGTCGACTGATTTCTTAAGCTTCTGATGCCGGCCCTCAAGCCGGGGGGCTGAGGAGGAAGTGTGTCGCGCTGGATGGCTTTCATGATCGGCCTGACCTTGGCGGCCTGCGGGAGCCAAGAAGCCTTCTCGCCCCAGCCCGCTGCATCATCCTCTTCTCTTCCCAGCGCGGACTCCGAGCCCTGCGTAGAGCAATCGCCTTACGGACGAGCCCTTTTTGGGGACCTTCATGTTCATACGGCCTTCTCTGCGGATGCCTACGCGTTCGGCGTACGGGCCACGCCAGACGACGCCTACCGATACGCATTCGGGGGAGAAATCCGGCTACCCCCCTATGACGATCAAAAAGAAGGGGGACGAGTCGTCCGAATTGATCGGCCTTTGGATTTTGCCGCGGTCACGGATCACGCCGAATTCCTCGGCGAGGGTCGACTCTGTGTCGACCCGAACTCCGGGGTCTTCAACGCCAGCTTTTGCGAAAGCTATCGGGCTGAAGGCGGCCGCAATCCGTCGCTGGTTTTTCAAATCATGAGCCCCTTCAACTGGCGCAACAGCGAAATCTGTGGCGAGTCGGACTTTCGCTGCGCCGAAGCATCCAGCCAAGCCTGGCGCGAAACCATTGCGGCCGCCGAGCGTTGGAACGACACACGCCCCGACTGCGAGCGGACGACCTTTGTTGCTTACGAATACAGTTCCCATCGACTCGGCTCGAACCTTCATCGGAATGTGATCTTTCGCAATGCCACGGTTCCATCGATCCCGATTAGCTACCTCGAGGCCCAGCGCGAATGGGACCTCTGGGAATCCCTCGATGAGACATGTCTGTCCGCGGGAAATGGATGCGACGTTCTGTCGATTCCGCACAATCCAAACATCAGCAACGGACGGATGTTTGCCATCGATTATCCAGAAACGAGCGGGCTGGAAGAACAACGCAAGCGGGCAGCCCTGCGAGCCCGGCTAGAACCCATCGTGGAAATCATGCAGCACAAGGGGGATTCGGAGTGCCGAGCAGAAATGCCGGGCGTTTCGGCTCCGCCCGATGAGCTCTGTGCTTTTGAAAAATTCGAAGATTTTGCCTTCCGACGTGAGGCCGATGATCCCGACCCAGATCTTTGCACGACGGGTTGGTTGGCGGATCGCATCCCCCACCTCGGGCCGGACTGTCTCTCACCCCAAAGCTATATCCGATACGCCTTGGTGACGGGGCTGGGNGAAAAAGAACGACTCGGTGTCAACCCTTTCAAGTTCGGCCTNTCGGCCAGCACCGATACACACAACGGGCTGGCCGGTGGAGTACGGGAACGAGATTTCCCAGGTCACCTTGGTTTGGGGGACGACCGGCCAGAGGAGAGAACGCAGTGGGACCGGTCTATTCCTGGAAACGCCTCTAACAACCCGGGCGGATTGATCGGAGTCTGGGCGAAGGAAAATAGGCGCGATGCCATTTTCGACGCGATGAAGCGTCGAGAGGTTTTCGGCACCAGCGGACCGCGAATTCGAGTTCGTTTTTTTGGCAGTCAGGCATTCAAAGGTAACCTTTGCGAACAACACGACCCCGTCGCCGGTGCTTACGCACAGGGGGTCACGATGGGGTCGGACTTGCCAACGGCGAACGACGCAACCTCACCCCCCACCTTCGTCACCCTCGCGACCCGGGATACAGGGACACCGGAACAACCCGGCGGACGCCTTCAGCGAATTCAAATCATCAAGGGCTGGCGGGACGCGCAGGGTGAACTGCACGGTCAGGTGTATGACGTCGCGGGCGATGCAGACAACGGCGCCGACGTCGATCCGGCGACATGTACACCGAGAGGACCGGGACATGACAGCCTGTGTTCCACCTGGCAGGATCCCGATTGGGACCCTGAAACCGCGGCCGTCTATTACGCGCGCGTGATCGAAAACCCCAGCTGCCGCTACACGGCTTGGCAATGCCTCGGCCCGTGGGAAGGCGATCGACCCGCTTCCTGCGACGCCCTCGGTGATTCAGCGATCATCCAAGAGCGCGCTTGGAGTTCTCCCATCTGGTACCACCCCTAGTCGCGGACGCCTCGGCCGGAAGCCGCAGGCGGCTTCACATCATCCCAATGGGGATAATCCAGTCGCAGCTTCCGAAAACCAAAGTGAACCTCAACCCACTCGACGAGAGCGGGCGTGAGGTTCAGATCCCGGCTTTCCGTGGGCCCGCTCAGATCGAAAGTTTCCCGTTCACCGTCCGGCGCAACGAGCTCCACACGAGAGGGGAGATCCACCGCAACCAGGTCGACCGCCCGGCCCCCGTAATGACTGGAAGAACGGGCTCCTTTTTCCGTGGCAAAGACCACCGCATAGGTCTCCGCCATGGCACGCGCCCGTTCACGCATCGCTTTCCAATCGCCCGGCCCCCTCCAATCGATTGAAACATCGATCCCCCACTCTCTCCTGGCCCGCTCTAACTGCGCCACGGTCTCTTGGGCTTCGAGCGCGTGATCCACTTGGGCCAAACGATATGCACCCCACATCAAATACCCCCGCTCGGGACGGCGAACCGTTGAATTCACCCAGACGGAAGCGCCCTGGCGACGAAGCTGTTCGATCAATCTGCGGAGGCGGCTTTCAAAACCCGGATCGCCGGTCCGGACCGCGAGGGCGCGAAGTCGGTCTTCCTCAGAACTCGGGTTTGGATACCGCATGGCCCATCCCGGGCCCGGCGGATCGCCGTCTGCGGCGGCAGGCAGGTCGGACCGCTGCTCCACCGGACGGTCCGTCGGCAAGACACCCCGCGTGCCGTAAAGCCGAGGCTCGGAGCCAAAGACATCCTGTGGATGTAAAAGAAGCCCATGACGACGGGCTCGACCACCGGGAATCACCAAAACCCGATCCGCAGGACGACCCGGTTCCGTCCTCAAAGCGTCGTCCAAAAAAGCCATCAAATCCGGTACGTCGATCGGCCGCCCGAAGGCCTCACGGACCGAGGGCGTCAACAGGGCTTCGGGGCTGGAGACCGCCACTGCCCGCAGACGATTCCCATCGATCTCGACCCCGGCCAGTAGGATGCGGCGATCGCCCAACCGATCGGCCGCAATCCGGAGACGATCCTTTTCAGAGAGACCGGAGCCCGGGGGAGGAAGAACGTCCCAAACCCGGTCGGTCACAATGGCATCCAGCGGAGCGGGCGAGCCCATTGCCCCAGGGTCGGCCTCCGAACCCGGGCTTGCCCCGCTCGCGCCGGTGACCCAGAGGAACAATCCCAAGAGGATCTGAAAAAGAAGCACAGCCCCAGCATGGGCTAAACCGGCTGGGTTGTCCTGCCGCCACCCTGCAGAACCGGCGGTTTCCCACTAATGAGCTAGAAACAATGGCCAGAGCGCCGAGGCCGGCGTCCGAGAGGAGTCTGCTGCATGTCGTCCTTCCCTTCGAAACTTTTTGCCGGAATCGCGGTCCTTCCCATCCTCTTTTTTTCTCTGGCCTGCGCGAGCGGAGGCGCCGGTGTGGTGGCGGTCGCTCCGGGCTACCACGCCGATGGTCCCAACACCCTGAAGGCCAAGCACAATCTTCTCACCAACCACCTGCCCCGCAACCAAGACGGCACCATCAACGTCGTGGTCGAAATTCCGGCGGGCACAAGCGCCAAGTGGTCCGTCAACAAAGAGGGCACAGCCCTCGTCCGAGACTTCACCGGCGATACGCCGCGCGTCATCGACTACCTCGCCTACCCGGGCAATTACGGCTTCATCCCTCGGACCCTGCTCGATGAAGAAAAAGGGGGGGATGGCGGCGCTCTGGACGTGATGGTTCTTGGACCCGCTGTCCCGCGCGGCACCGTGGTTCGAGCGCACCCAATTGGCATTCTGCGGATCGTTGATCGCATGGAGCAAGACGACAAAGTTCTTGCGGTGATGGACGGCCCCACCCTTCAACGCGTCTACGACATCGAGAGTCTGAAGGCTCGCTATCCGGGCGCCACAGAAATCATTGTCACTTGGTGGTCCCATGCCCATGGGAATCGCAGCAAGGTCAACTTGATGGGGACTGGCTCACGAGGTCAAGCCAACGCAGTGATTGATTACGCCACTGATGCCTGGAAAGAGCATCGCCGGAAGCTTCGCCACTCCGCCGATCAGGCTCAGTGAAGCCCGGATGAACCTCGCGCCCTAGCCGCGGACAAACTCCAATCGGAGCGTCGCCGTATCCAAAGCCTGCTGGTATAAATTCCACTGGCCACTGGCCCTCGCCCAGTTATGCTCGGCCGCTGAGGCGTAATGTTCGGCATCCCAGGCGAAATAGTTCTCCTCCAGCGTATCGGTCGCATAGCGAGCACACAGTTCGAGGGTGACCCACTCCAAAGCCACCTCAAGGGATCGCCATTCGTCGGCGCTGAGCGCAAAGCCGAGCGCCGAGCGATAGCCCTCGACCGCCGCGGCATAGATCGAGACATCGAGCTGGGCTTCCTGCGCATCCTCGGTCCGACGATTGCACCACGATCGCCAAGCGTCTCCGAGATCGAAGTAGAGCGGGCGCCGAGCCACCGTATCGAGATCGATCAGAGCGACGACCTCATTACACGCCGGCGGGTCCGAACCGGTGAAGAGCACATTGCTCAGCTTCAAGTCGCCATGGATCACCCGACTCGGAAGCGCTTCCGGAAGACGATGGGACTCGAAAGCGGCCTCAATCTGCCTTGTCAAAGCATTGACGTCACCATGAAGAGGGTGATCCGGGTGACGCGATAACGCTTGATGAAGCGTTTGAAGATGAAGACTCGTTTCGTGGAAAGGAAAACCCAGTGGGGCCAACGGCGCATCGAAATCGGCAAGGGCTGAATGGAACGAAGCGACGGAGACCCCCGCCGCCCTGGCTTGCGCGCTCCCTACACAGCGGTCAAACGTCACGCCACTCATTCGTCGAAGCAAACGCCAGCGGGACCCGTCCGCGCCATCGACGAAGAGGCCCCCGTCTCGGGTCGCACAGAGTTCGACCGTCTCTAAACCCCGAGAACGGAGGTGGTTCGTCACCCGGACAATATTTTCGTGAATCGACGGAGAAAAAATCGGATTGACCTGCTGGGCGATCCATTGACGGCTTCCCGTCTCCACTGCCCAAGTTTGGTGGAGCAGGCCCGTCGAGACAGGAGAGGCCCTGAGCTCTGGACCGGTGACACCCGAATAGGCATGAAGCGCCGCAAGAAGGGACCGGGGAGGCGCTTGAGGGGAATCAGACATGATCCAACCTTGTCGGATCGCTGGCCCCGGTGCAACATAGTCCATGTCCGCCCGCGAAGGGGACGGAACAAGGCTGCGGAGTCATCCCGTTGGATGCCGTCGGCGAGTCAAAGAGGAGACTGGAATGAAGTTCGGCCTCATGGCGCCCTACAAGCAGGGTCCGGTCGAAGACGGCGCATACGTGCAGCGACTCGCCCAAATCACAGAAGAGCTTGACTTCGAATCCATTTGGGCAGTGGATCACGTGGTGATGTGCCCCGACTACGAGTCCAAGTATCCCTACGATCCCAGCGGCCGCTCACCCTTTGAAGCGGACGTCATTCAACCCGATCCGCTCACTTGGTTAGGCTGGGCGGGTGCTGCCACATCGACCCTGCGACTCGGGACGGGAATCCTCATCCTGCCTCTGCGTAACCCCGTGGTCTTAGCGAAAACCGCGGCAAGCTTGGACCGGCTCAGTGGAGGACGACTTCTTCTCGGAATCGGGGTTGGCTGGGTCGCTGAAGAAGCCGCTGCGGTGGGAACGGACTTCGCGACTCGAGGCGCTCGAACAGACGAGGCCATGGCGGCGATGCGCGCCCTGTGGACCGAAGAACCCACTTCGAGTTTTTCCGGCGAAACCATTCAATTTGATCGAGTGGTGAGTCGCCCTACCCCCGCCCAGCCAAACGGTGTACCGCTCATTGTCGGAGGGCATAGTGCGGCGGCAGCTCGACGAGCGGGCCGGTATGGCGATGGTTTCTATCCCTTGGGTGTCTTCGGTCCGGCCTTGGATGAATTGCTCGGCATTATGCGCGAGGAAGCCCGGGCTGCCAAACGAGATCCCGACCAAATTGAAGTCACCACAGCAGCGGGTTTTGACCCGGACATGATTGAAGCGCTGGCTCGCCAAGGGGTTGGACGCGTTCTGGTTTCGCCGCCCACTGGGGACCTCGATAAACTTCCTGCGGCCCTGGATTCCTTCCGGCGATCGGTCATGCACTCGTCGAGCAGATTTTGAGCCGAGACATCGAAAGCGGGGACGGTCCCCGCCACAGAGCGGCCCAGCCTCAGCGCACGCTCAATCGTATCGTTGATTCAAAAATTTTTGTGAACCTCTTCGAGGAGAAATAATGCTCACGGCCTGGCTAGCCGGTTTGTTCATGGGGTTTGCCGGCTCCATCCCTGTCGCAGGCCCCATCAATATGCTGGTGTTCAGCTTCGGGCTGCAGGGGCGCCTCCGATCCGCGACCCTGATCGCCCTTGGCGGTGCCCTCCCCGAGGCGATCTGGGCGGGACTGGCGTTCTGGGGCTTCACCGCTCTGCTCGAGCGCTATGCCTGGATCGAAGCGGGCTCGGAAATCGCGGCGACCGTCGTTCTCGTCTGCGTGGGTCTGTTTCTGTTATTGCGCCCGCCCACCGGCAAAAACTCCTCTGAGGCAGACCGCGACGACGTGTCCGGAACCCTCTCTGCCCTCGGGTTGGGGTTCAGCCTCACAGCCCTCAATCCGACCCTTCTCTTTAACTGGGGGGCAGCGGTCACGATGGTCGTTTCGTTTGGCATTTTGCTTCCTCAAGCCCCGCTTGCCATTCCCTTTTCGATGGGGGTCCTGATGGGCATCTTGCTCTGGTTTGCCGTCATCCTCCAGCTCTTGGCCAGGCACCATCGACGATTCTCACCCGAAAGCCGCGCCTGGATGCTTCGCGGCATGGGTTTGATCCTCCTCGCCTTCGCCATCGCGACAGGAACACGGCTGCTCTGGACGAACGGCCACGGGCTCTAGCCAAGCGCGTTGCTGACCGAGAAGCGACGCTGGACTTACGAAGGCTGGTTGCGCGACCGCATCCCTGGTCCGCCTTCCCGCCAGATATAACAGCTGTCAGGCAACCCACCGAACTGAAGGATCGAGGGCCCGTCCCCAAGGGCTTCGACGCCCCCTTTGCCTTCAACCACTCGATGCGCATAGGCCGCCATGCACTGAATTGCGCCAGGAGCCAAATTGCGGAGCGTGTCGCGAAGAGCGGATCGTTCGGGGTCTACGCCGATGTGTTCATCAACCCGGTGGGCGAAGCCCCGAATCGCGGGGCCGTCCACCAAAGGGGCGGCCCAATCGCCGCGATCGATCCAGCCATCTGGTGCAAGCGGTAGACCCACGCGGTCGCGCTCCCAAAGCCCCAGGGAAGCCAAGCGCATCTCTCTCATATCGATCCGAGCATGACTCCGAACCTCGTGATGCCGTGCGAAGCGCGACAAAGAATCACGGGCGCTGGCGTAAGGCTCCGTATGAAGGTCTGCCAGTTGAATGGCGACCTCCATCGCCTGACCCGCATCAAGATCGCAGCCATCAATCAATACGCTTCTCTTCAGCAGGCGCTCATTCGGTTCTCTTGAACCCGGCCGCTGTCGACGGGCGTCGGCTTCCCAGTCGAGGGCACGGCTCAGCGTGGTCGAAATAAGATGAGCCAATGTGAGGAGGTGGCTGCATCCAAGGGCACCGCCATAGGCTTGGGAGAGCCTCTTTGAAAGCGATCCGTCAAGCGAAGACCCTACAAGATCTCTCAGTCGATGAATCGAATCTCGACAGCTCTCCCCCTCCGTTCGGGGACTCGCTTCGAAGGGAACCACCTGTTGAAAAGGTTCAAAGAGCTCGATGGTCCGATGCTCGATCGAAACTTCGGCTTGAATCGACATGTCGTGGATGACGCCGGCACCCTGTAGATCACCTCCAGTGGGTACGAAACCAAATTTACGCAGATCCAGAATTCGGCCCTGAGCCCTCACTCGACTCGGCTTGGGCTGCTCGACAGTGACTTCAAGACACCGGGTATGGATCGGGTGCCCTTGGAGACGCAATTTTTCAGCCATGCTCGTTTGATCCGATGACAATCCAACTCCCTTGTGAATCGATTGAGTCCTGTCTTTGGTTTAGTACACAATGGTCCAACGAAATGCGCGAGGCGAAATTTGGAAAAAATGGCGACGGTCAGGCGTCGAATTCTGTTTCGACCCTTTCAGTCGGCGGCGCTCGGCCCGCTTTCGGTTGAAATAAACAACCGCCTTGGAAACCGCGATACCGAGAGCCGCGCTGATAAACACATCACTTGTCCAGTGGGCGTCAAGCGCAATGCGCCCAGCCCCAACCGCAGCCGCCAGCGAGTAAGCGCTCAGCTGAACCGCCCAGTGCGGGTACTGCGAAGTAATCACCCCTGCCATGATGAAAGCGCTCGTCGTCTCGCCGGATGGCATGGACACGCTGCCGCTAAAGGGACTGAAGGCGAAGGGGCTGTCATTGGTTCGCGGGCGACTTCGTCCGATCGTATATTTGCCCGCCGCGGTAAAGAGAAACCCCGAGGCCGAGGCCTCGATGAGAAGCCGAGCGGTCTCCATCTCCTTCGGGCGATCGAAGAAGAAGCCCGTCAGGGCGAACCCGCCGGTGAGGGCCGCGAGACCCGGGCCCGTCGCGACCCAGCGAATCCCTTCGCCGAAGTCATTGAAGCCCGCATTCCCTTGAGCGGCATCGCGAACACGCTGATCAACACCATAGATCAGTCCAGTCGTTACACCCGCAATCGCCGCCGCAGCGAGCCATCCCTTCAAGCGCCAATGAAGAGGCGATTTCGTAATCGACCAAGTGTCCGAGAGCGTGTCATTCAAGAGCGACCAACTCACTTCAGCCGTTTTGCCCGCTCCTCGTTTGAGGCGGCCCGATTCGGGGGCGGGCTCGTATTCCCATTCCGGCAACAGCAGGTCTTGGCCAAATGCCGACATCGGCTCGCAGACGAGGAAAGTGAGCACCAGGCCAAGGGCCGCCCCGACACGCAGCGCGCGCCCAAGAGCCGACGATGATGTCACCAAAAACCTCTCCCTGTTGGTTCGATCGCCTCGAAGACCCCAATCGTCGACCATCATGGGCCAGCACGCCAGCAAGCTCCGGGCTTGAGCGCCTCTGTGGCCCGCCGCCCGAATAAGTCGCAAAACGCTGGCAAGAGACGTTTCGACCGGGGGCTGAGAAACCCCCGATGCGATCTGTTAAACCCTCAGGAACGATGATAAGGAGGCGCCGATGTCCCGAAAGCAGACTCCGGATGACCCAAACGGCTGGGGGACTCGCCTCAAGGATCTCGAAGCCCGCAACGATGCAGCCCGAGGGATGGGGGGCAAGGAAAAACTAGAGCGGCTGCGCGCGAAGGGGCATCTCGATGCGCGGTCGAGAATTGGTGGCCTGCTCGACTCCGATTCGTTTCGAGAAATCGGACGGCTGGTCGGAGCGATCAGCGAGCAAGTGCCCGCCGACGCTTTCCCGGCCGGCTTTGGCACGATCGAAGGGAGACCTGTCCTCGTCGGCGCTGAAGACTTCAGCGTCGCCGGTGGTTCCATCGGCCTCGGCGCAGCGGATAAGCGATATCGACTCACCCAACTGGCGCTTCAGGAGAAAGTCCCCCTTATCCTGATGCTTCACGGTGCCGGCCATCGAATCACCAACGCGTTACGGGGACATGGGCGGACACCCAATGATCTCCAGGGCCTTGTAGACCTGTCCGGAATTGTCCCGACGGTTTGTCTGGTGCTCGGCCCCGCCGCAGGGCACAGCGCCCTCGCGGCTCCACTGATGGACTTCGCCGTCATGACCCAACAGTCAGCCCTCTTCAGTGCGGGGCCACCGCTGGTCGAAGCCGCTGTGGGGGAGAAAGTCACCAAGGAAGAGCTGGGTGGGCCCCAGGTCCATACCCTGCAAAGCGGCGTCGCCCATAACGTCGTCGAAGACGATCAAGCCGCTCTCGCCTTGGCCCGGCGCTACCTCAGTTATTTTCCGAGCAATGCCTGGTCGGTCCCCCCGGACCAGCCAGGAGACGATTCCGGCCCCCGAGCCTTGGAAACCCTCCTTTCCATTCTACCGGCCGACGATCGTCGCCCGTACCGCATGCGGAAAGTCTTGGCTCTTCTAACCGATGCGGGCAGCCTGCTCGAGCTGCAGCCCGGCTACGGCGAGTCGATGGTGACCGCCCTGGCCCGCTTGGGGGGTCAATCCGTGGCTCTTCTGGCCAACGATCCAAGCCACAAAGCGGGCACCTTGGACCGAGCCGCTGCAGAAAAGGGAGCGCGCTTCCTTCAAGTCGCGGACAGCTTTGGTCTACCAGTCATCTTTTTGGCCGATAACCCAGGCGTGATGGCAGGCACGGCCGCAGAGAGAGAGGGGGCGCTTCGCGCCGCGGCTCGACTCTTCGCAGCCCAACGGCGGCTGCGCGTTCCCAAACTTCACGTCACGCTGCGAAAGGCTTTCGGCTTCGGCAGCTCGGCCATGGGGATGAACCCCTTTGATCAGCAAACCCTGACCCTAGCCTTACCGGGCGCGACCCTCGGGGCGATGCCCGCCCGTGGAGGCGGTGCGGCGGCTCACGCGGACGCGGGCGAACAGGCTGAGCTCGACGCGGCCGAATCCGGCGGACCGTACTCAATCGCTGATCACATGGGGTTCGATGAAGTCATCGACCCACGTGACCTTCGCAACGCCCTATTAGATGGGCTCAAGCTGGCGAGCGCTCGCTCGGCGATCGGATATGGTCCTCGACCCGGAGGCGGCCCACTCCCTTGACCCAGGCCAAGAGCGCTCAGTTCACGAGTCGCTCAAACCGCGGGACGTATCGGCCGTCGATGGGTCCTTCGAAAATTTCGATCAGTTGGGGGTGGCGGCAGGGGTCGCCGGATTCATCGACCAAGAGATTTTGTTCAGAGACATAAGCCACGTAGGTCGAAGACTCGTTTTCCGCCAATAAGTGATAGTAGGGCTGATCCTTCCGGGGGCGTCGATCCACCGGGATGGACAACCACCAATCTTCAGTGTTGTTAAATGTCGGGTCGACATCGAAGACGACGCCTCGGAAAGGATGGAACCTGTGGCGGACAACCTGACCGATTTCGAATCGAGCCGTTCGAATTTGGGACATGACTTGGTCCTGTAGCCTTTTTTATGCGGATCTCGAACAACGTAGCAGCAGACTTTGAGCCGCGGTGCAGCTTCTGAGGCCGGCCTGTGTCACCCTTACCGAATGCCCCGGCAAGGAGGAAAAACCGTGAATCGATTTCTCGTGACGATCAGTCTGCTGATTGCCCTGACCGCTTCAATGGCGTGTGCTCCCCGTGCGATGCGCGGTGGTGCAGGCACCGAGAACCCCAACATGGATCGTGCGGCAATGAGCACGACCCTGGACCGGGACGACATCACCTACTTGGTCGACCAGAATCTAGACGCTCTCTTCGATTCCGGCTTCTGGAAAAATCAGGTCGCGGTGGCTCGAAAGCCCCCCATCATGGCCATCTGGCCCATCGAAAACGCCACATCGGAACACCTTGAGGATCAGATGCTGACGCTGCTCTCCTCAATCGAAACGGCGCTGATTAATAGTGGGCTCGTCAATGTCGTGGCCAAGTCTCGCCAGGAGGCGCTCGCTCGGGAAATTGGCATCCAGCAGGGCGCCATTTACAACCCCTCCTCGGCAGCCCGGCTCGGCAAGCAGCTTGGTGCTCAGTATTTCGTCACAGGAAAGCTGACCGCTGTGGATGAGCGACTTCAAAAGACGCGGCGACTTCAGTACACGCTTTTCATTCAAATCCTTGAACTCGAGACCGGCCTCGTCAAATTCCAGCATGAAGCCACCCGCAGCAAGGCTGTCAAAGGCTAACGGGCGAACCTGACTCTCGATGAATCGGTGGAGGATATGGCTCGGCCTATTGGCCTTACTCGTGGCCTTTACGCCGGGCTGTGCCACCTATTCCGACAAAATGAAGGGTGCCCGGTCCGCCGTCAGCGCCGGGGACTACGCCAAGGGGATCTCCGAGGTCGACAAGATCATTGGGGTCAATTCGCCGGAGAAGATGCCCACGAAGTTCGGAAGCGAAACGGCTCTGGCCGTGCTCGAGCGCGCCACCCTGAAACAGGCGACAGACGACTTCAAGGGAAGTGAAACCGACTTCGAATCTGCGGACAAAAACCTCGAACTGCTCGACATCGCCAACGATACGGTGGGCGAAATCGGGAAGTACATGTTCAGCGATTCCTCAACTAAATATCGGTCCTCGCCCATCGAAAAAGTCTCTCTCAACGGTTTCAACATGATGAACTACCTCGCCGAGGGCAACCTTCAGGGATCCCGCGTCGAGGCTCGACGCTTCACCGTGATGCAAAATTATCTGAACGACACCGACCCCCAACGCCCCCATGCTGCATTCGGATCCTACCTGGCCGGTTTCACGATGGAGCGGCTGGGCGAGTACGGGAGTGCCATGCGGTACTACGACGAGGCCCTGCAGGCGCAAAATTTCAACTCGCTGCACGGGCCGGTGAGCCGCTTGGCGCGGCTGACTCAGTACCGAGGAAAAGCCATCAAGCGTTTCCTGTCGAAAGGGACGACCTCGCCGAAAGCGCCAAAGAAGGGCGCGGATCTACTCGTTATGGTGAGCATCGGCCGGGTGCCTCACAAAGAACCCAAGCGTATACCCATTGGGGCGGCCATCGGAATCGCAGGAACCTGGATCTCGGGCAACCCCGCTGTCCTGGGTCATACCGCTACTAAGGTCGTCGTCTACCCAGAGTTGGTGCCCAGCCAACACGTGATCAACAAAGCCTCGGTCCGAATCGATGGAAAACCCGCCGACCTCGAACTCGCCAGCGATCTGGGTGCTGAAATCACTCACGAGTACGATGAAATGAAGCCCAAAATCATTGGGGCCGCGATCTCAAGAATGATTGTACGAGCCGCCGCCTCCGAGGGCGTCCGCCAAGCTGGCAATCAGAGCGATCAGGCGGTCGGCTGGATCGCAGCGATTTTGACCGAGGCGACCCTCGTCGCCATGGACAAACCCGACACTCGCTCTTGGATCTTTCTGCCCAACCGGATCTTCATCCATCGCTCTCGGGTCAGTCCGGGCGAACACGAGATTGCCGTCGATCTTGGGCGAGGAGGCGTCCGAAGCCAGAAAGTGAAGGTCAGTGCGGGCGGATTTGCCGTGGTTGTAGTGACCGCTCCACGCTAAGTCCCTACCCAACACGCCAATCACATCCGCCTTCTTCGGGACAGTCCCGCGCTCAGCGGAAAAAACCGCCGATGGCCGCAAAGGGCAGAAATGCGATATCGAGCGGGACGGTCAGCAGCAGCACAACGGGTTTGAGCGCGGGCACCAGCGTTGAACGCATGACGCCTTTCGTCATCCCGAAAATATATTCCGTCGAGTAGCCCCCGTGGCTTTCCAGGTCCACCGAATCCCGTGCAGCCATGACGTAGTTATCGGGGAGGGCCGACTCCCAAGAAAAGGGGCGCTCGGTCTCAAGACCCTGCGTGGGCTGATCAACCGGCGCCGGCTTCAAGGCCAAAGCAGGCAAAGAAGCTCCCAGAAAGACCAACAGGACCACCACTCCGAAAAAACCGCGTGCTCGCTTCATTGAATCCACCTCCCAAATGGACCCGGCCACGTCACGCGGCGGGCCTCTCCATTATGCCCCAGATCCTGGGTCCGCAAGAATTCCCTTGACCCGTTCCATTTAAAGGGGTGAACTCGGCCCCTTTTCGATCACGTGACCGGCGGGGCGGCGAAATCGCCTCACTCGACTCGCCGTCAGTCTCCTGAAAGTTCGTTGAATGGTGGCAACGCCGTGATCTCTGTTGTCCAACCTGCTTCACTCAGTCGCCTCGCCAGACGGCCCGCCTCTTCGAAGCTCGACAACTCGGTGATGTAAACATCCCAAGTCCGGACCCCGCGGACATCCCAATTCTTGACTTCGACCGAAAACCCATCTGAGCGGAAGGCTTCGGCGATCATCTCGGCCTGCGAGCCGCTTCGAGTCGTCTCTAACAGGACCGCAAAAGGATTCTCGCCCAGACTCCCCAGGTCAGCACTGCGCGAAATGGCTCGCTCGAAGGCTTTTTGCCGACGGAGCGTCTCGGCTGCTGCATCATCCGCATCCAAAAGGACGCGCGCTTCAACCACGATAATGAGATCGTTCTCATCGCTTCGTTGTTCGATCGAACCGAAGAGCCAGCCAATTCCTGGAATGTCCATCAGCCAGGGAATCCCTGTTTTCTGCTCCGTCGTCACAGATCCATTTCGCGCACCAATCACCGCGCGTTCGCTGGGCCGCAATTCGAAAGTCGTCTGGATCTCAGTGTCCGCATAGGTGGGACCGACAACGCTGACGTCACCCGCTAAAGACTCGACCAGTCGCGACAGCTCAAAATCGAGCTCCAGGCGAACATTGCCATCCTCTCGGATGGTCGGCTTGATGCGGAGTCGAGCGCCGACATCGACGCGTTCGATGTTCTGCGAGACGTTGAGGGGGTTGCTCTCAATCGCGTTTCCCCCATTGGAGTCAGCCGAGGCCGTCCGAGCAGACGGAATGGGAATATTGTTCCCAACGAAAATTTCATGCTCTTCGCCGCTGATCCCCACGATATTCGGGCGAAGCAGAACATTCGTTTGGATCGTTGTTTCACCGGCCTCAATCGAGACATCTTCCCGTGGAACCGGGATCGTGATCGTACCGAGCGTGGGGTCGTTTAAGGTGATCAGGATGGGTTCGCGAACGTAACGGCCAAAAGCCACAGCCCCGTCGACAGGCTGAGTCGCGGTTGCACGCCCCGACTGGGTAAAAACCGCGAAGTCAGTCGGGCTGGACGGCGTTGATAGGGGCAAGAAGTAGTTCAGGCCCAGAACGAAGCTCTCAGGGCGACGCATCTCCAGAACCACGACCTCAACTGAAACCCGGGGCGGAAGTCGATCCAACTCGGCGATTGCCTCCAGAAGCAGGGCCAAAGTATCGGGATCGGCGCGGATCAGGAGCGATTGCGTCGGGACATCCACATCAATCTGAAAGGATCTCCCGGCCAGCTGTCGGGCATTCGCGATTCTCCGCTGAGCGAGCCTAGGTCCCGCGGGAGGAGCGCTCCCACCGGAAGGTGACTCAGACAGCCCCCCCAGCAGCGAGGCCATCTCCTCGGCGTCCCGATTCAAGATTCTGACCACATGGATTAAGCCTTGGCCTTCCAAAGGGCGGTCGAAGTCATCGATGAAGCGCCGGATTTCAGCCAGCGTGAGCGCATTGCCTTCAATCACAATTTTGCCGGATCGTGTATCGGTCGCGATCGTGACCCGCTCGGTGGCGAGGCGTCCTTGATTGAAGATGACCTCAAGCATATCGGCTAGATTGGCCACCGAGCGGTAACGAATTGTTCGCACCAGTACTTCTTCGATCGCCGCGGAATCCAGCATTCTTGCGATGGTGACCCAGCGAACGATTTGTCCTTCGGTTCCCGCCAGGATCAGGCTATTCGCCGGTTCATAGGCCAAGGCAATGCCGTTTTTGGAGACGTAGGGGCGAAGGGTTTCAGCCACCTTGGCAGCGGACACATGATCGAGTGAAATCAGCGTCGTAATCGCGCGCCCGCTCTCCAGAGAAGAAGCTTCCGCCACAGGCGCGCTGCTGAGCGTCTCGGCAATGGGCACAATCCGAATCGTTTCCCCCTCAGCCGGCAGTGCTGTTAATCCATTGAGAAAAAGGGCCGCAAAGAGAAGCTCAAGGGCCTCTTCCTGACTGACTCGGCCCGGCACCGTAATGGTCACCCGACCATCCAAATCAGCGTCGAATACAAACCGCCGACCCGTCGCCCTCGCGACGTCCTGGATAATAATCGGCAGAGCCGCTCGCTCGTAGTGCATCGGAATGCGGCTCTGGCCCGACTGGGCGATGGCCTGGACGGAAAGGAGGATCGAGACCATTCCGAGGACAGTAATCAAGGCTGCGGCGCGCACATGGGAAACCTAGGCGAGCCCACCGCTCGTTGCTATCGGCACCTCTCAGCAGAAGAGGCCCGATCGTCATCCGAGCGGTCCAGCTGAGGGCCGATTCCATTGCCATTGCAAAGGCCGCACTCTGACTCGCCCCGCGGCGTCCAACGAAGAGGGGTGAGACGCCCTCAAATTCAGCGAAAAGCAAATTTTCATAGCGGTTGTCCGAAAAGGGTCGATAGGAGTACTCTGAGGTGCCGATCCCTGACCGGGGAGATCACCCGCCCTGGTAGGCGTTTCCATTCATTCACTCGACGTCTCGGGAGGCCGGATGGCCCGGACTTTTGTTGTCATCCCGACATACAATGAAGCGGAAAACCTTCCGCTGATCGTGCCTGAAGTTCTAGAGCAGGATCCTGCGATCGAAATTTTGGTCGTCGATGACAACTCGCCGGACGGAACAGGAACCCTTGCCGACCGCTTGGCGAGAGAGACCGGCCGCGTCCACGTTCTCCATCGCGAACAAAAGGAAGGACTGGGCGCTGCTTACCGCGCCGGTCTTCGCCGAGCACTCGATCTTGGGGCGGAACAGATCATCCAGATGGATGCTGACTTTTCGCATCCCCCCGCCGTCATCCCCCAGATGATCGCCCACCTCGAAGACTACGATGTAGTCCTCGGCTCTCGTTATTTGGATGGCATCACCGTTGTGAACTGGCCCATCGAGCGAATTTTGCTGAGCTACTTTGGCAACGTATACGCCCGTAAAGTCACAGGGCTACCCATCAGTGACACGACCGGTGGTTTTCGGGGGATGACGCGGGGAATGCTGGAGTGCGTCGGCTTCGAACGCATCCGGGCGGATGGTTACGCGTTTCAAATCGAGTTGAACTACCGATTCGTCCATCATGGTGCAGCCATCAAGGAACTCCCCTTTTTCTTCCTCGATCGGACTCGGGGGGCTTCGAAGCTCACAGTCCGAATCGGCGTCGAGGCGCTCTGGGTGGTCTGGTGGCTTCGGATCGCTGATGCACTCGGACGACTTTAGGTCGCGAGGTCGAGCAATAGGGTGCTGCCCCGAGTCTTAATCCTGAATGAGCGAGACCCCCACCACCCCAAGGCCGGGGGGGCCGAAACTCACGTCTATGAAATCTTTGGAAGACTCGCCGCCCGCGGGTTTGAAATTACCCACTGGGCGGCTGGCTTCGAGGGCGGGGGGCATCAAGACTGGGTATCCGGCGTCCGCGTCGAGCGACTGGGCCCCCTCGCACTCTACTACCCGAGAGTGCTTCACCATACCTTCCGAGAAACACGCCGAGACCGCTTCGATGTCGTCGTCGAATGCCTCAACAAGGTGCCCTACTACGCACCGCTCATTTCGGCACGCCCCGTTCTCGCACTCTGCCATCATTTGTTCGGAGAGGTCGCATTTCAGCAGGTTTCAGTCCCGATTGCGTCGGCGGTCTGGGCCTCCGAGCGCCTGATTCCCTCCATCTATCGCAGCTGTGAATTCTTGGCCATTTCAGAAAGCACAGCACGAGATCTAGAAAAGCGGGGTCTAGACCCCCATCGGATCCGCGTCAGCCATCCGGGCATAGACCGACCCAACAAAGAGCCCGATGTCACAATGCCTCGCCCGCGAAGGGTCTCTTATGTTGGCCGCCTCGAAGCCTATAAGAAAATCGACATCCTGCTTCGGGCGATGAAGAAGCTGGAGTCTCGCTGGCCCGATGCCGAAATTTTCATCGTGGGCCGCGGTCCGGCACGCTCCAGCCTTGAGGATTTAGCTCGTCAGCTTGGGCTGAGCGATCGCATACATTTCACCGGATTTGTCACGAATGCGGAACGAGACGAGATCCTCTCCTCTTCCCGAGTATGCGTTTGCCCGTCGGAAAAAGAGGGGTGGGGACTGACGGTCATCGAAGCCAATGCTACCGGCACACCGGTGGTTGCAACGGATGCCGATGGGCTTCGGGATTCGGTTCGCGACGGCGAGACTGGTTTCCTTGTCCAAGATGAGGACGTCGAAGGCTTTGCCCAATCCATTGGACGCCTGCTCGATGACGAAGCGCTGGCCCGGCGTATGTCTCAGGCCGCCTTGAAGTGGTCTCGTCACTTTGATTGGGACCAATCCGCCGATGATATGGCCCAAGCCCTGGAACGAGCCCAGGGGGCCGCGCGATGACGGCCCAATCTGAGACGCTCCAAAGCCTGATCGGGCGAGTCCTTCGCTTCTCACTGCCCTTTCTGGTCAGCGGCGCCCTGTTGGCGTGGGTTTTGTCCGGCGTCAACCTACGCGGCGTTCTGGATCACGTCACTCCCACAATCGCCCTTTGGCTGACCCCCACGCTGATTATTTTTTTGATCGTTTCACTGGCGCTTGAGGCCGTCTGCCTGGTTTGGGTCATCTCCGCGTCCCACCCCTTCCGGAATTGGGTTGTGGCCGCACGCATTAAAGCCGCCAGTTATCCCTTAGGACTCGTCAATTACGCCCTTGGGGCCGGGGCAACCGCCGTGCTCCTTCGCCGTCGGGCGCAAATGACCCTGACCGAGGCCGCCGGGGCAATCTTCGTCATCGGGTTGTTCGATCTCGGCGCTTTGATTGCTTGCGTCCTTGGTGGAATGGCTTGGCTCGGCACGCCCAATATGGGGCTGCGCGCTGGACTCATCGTCTTGCTCGGGCTGTTGGCTGCGGGAGGGCTCGGAGCGCTCAGAGCTCCGGTCCCGATGGGTCCCATTGATCGACTTCGAGAGTTGGAAATCTTTCATGATGCGCGCACCTTGCCCATTTCGATCCTCCTCAAGGTCGGTGGCGTTCGTTTAATTTTTGTCGGTATTTTTATCCTGGTGGTTGGCGTGACCCTCAAGGCATTCGGAGTCGACGTGCCCCTCGCCGACTTAACCGTCAACACGAGTATCCTCCTGCTGGTCAGCACCTTGCCCATCGCCGTCGCGGGAATTGGAACAGGGCAAGTCGTCTTTGTCGCTCTCTTCAATTCTTATGCTGATGCAGAGACGCTCATCGCTGCATCATTGACGCTCTCCTTCGGTATGATCGTGACGCGTGCGACGGTCGGCTTGGCGTTCGCGCGGGAATTTACCGCCGAAGCCTTGGCGGCCCAGACTGAGGAACAAACATGAGTCGATTGCTCTTCACGGGTGAGCGCCTTCACGAGGGAAGCCAGCTCTTCTCTGTGGATTTGGTGCGCCATCGGGCGGCCTATGCGTACGCGATCGAGCAAGCTCGACAACAAGGTGCCGAGCGAGTGCTCGATCTCGGTTGTGGAACCGGTTACGGAACAGGCGACCTCGCATCAGCTCTTCAAAGCGTCTTCGCCGTCGATCGCATCACGCCCGATCCAGGAGCCCGACACCCCAATGCTCACTTTCTTCAGGCAGAAGCCGGCGCGATCCCGCTTCTGAGCCAAGCCTTTGATCTCATCGTCAGCTTTCAGGTCGTCGAGCACCTCGAAGACCCTCACCCCTATCTCGACTCGATTGCCCGACTGCTCTCGTCGCAAGGCGTGGCTCTACTCTCAACACCCAACCTGCCGCAGTCAGATGGAGAGAACCCTTTTCATGTTCGGGAGTATTCGGCTGACGAGTTCCAGGCCCTGTTGGAGCCGCATTTTGATCACGTAGAAATGCTCGGCGTCGCGGCGTCGCCGGAACCCAAAGCCTACTACGATGCTCGGCTCGCGAGGATTCGGCGCATTGTTCGCATCGATCCGCTGGGGCTTCGAAAGATTCTCCCCCAATCCCTCATTGAATCCCTCTTTGCCGCCTTTGCGGTGATCGTCCGTCGGGGCATCGAGAAGAACGACGGCCTACCGGAGGTTGACCTCACTGACTTCCCCGTGATCCCTGCCACAGACGAATGTCTCGACTTGATGGCGCTGTGCCGGGGTCCTCGACCCAAGAGAAGCGCACAGTGAAGGAACGCGTCTTCCGGTTCCGAGCGATTGAACAGGCCTTTGCGGCGAGTCGAGCCGGATTTCGGGTTCTGGATATCGGATGTGGTCGGGGAGACAATCTGCGGCGGCTGATCCGCTACGGCGGACGGGCTGTCGGGCTCGAGCCAGCGCTTTCCCGTGCCCGCGAGGCCTCGCTTCTCGCCCCCACCACTGTAGCGGTCGGTGAAAATATCCCCCTGGCCAGCGAAAGCTTTGACATGGTCTACATCTCTCATGTCCTTCACCATGCTCACGATGTGAACGCCGTCTTGAGTGAATGTCGGCGACTGCTGGTCCCGGGAGGCCTCCTCTTTGTGATCGAAACCATTGATGATAGCCCCCTCATGCGACTCGCCCGTGCGCTGCAACCCAGCTGGGACGACGACGAGGTTCTCAACCGGTTTCGCTATCAGGATCTGGTCAAGGCTTTTGCAGGCGCGGGCCTAGAGATTCAAGAGGGGGCCAAGTTTAATTGGATGTACTTTGCCTGGGAGCTACTTCCGATGGCATGGAGGCCGCTCGATTATCTAAGCCCCATCGCGATTGGGATAGAAACGCTGCTCCACCGTCCACTCGGAACG
Organism: bacterium TMED88; assembly: GCA_002171515.1. Lineage (GTDB taxonomy): Bacteria > Myxococcota_A > UBA9160 > UBA9160 > UBA4427 > TMED88. The sequence goes on from NHEP01000243.1 coordinate 29,592, forward strand.
CGATGGGGCGGACACTGTTGGCTCACGGCGACTCGACCAGGAGAACCACTTTTTAGGCGACTCCCGGCAACCGACACTTAAAGAGCGCTTATCGAAGAGGCGCTCGGGTCTCTGCAACAATTCGTGCGCCGATTGGCCCCCGCGGCATAAAGATCCGGACGGGCTGACCGGCACGGCGGACCCCGATCTCTACGATTTCACCCGCCTCACCGCTGGTCGTGAGCTGCTTCAAGGTCCGGGGGTGGAAAACTCTCTGTCCGTCATAGCTAATCAGTTCATCCCCAGGCTCGATGCCCGCCGCGGCGCCGGGAGAGGCGCCGATGACTTCAGACAAGATCACTCGATTGCGACTTCCCCCGGCATACAGCATCGCATCGTATCCCGAATCTCCGAGAGACTCCCGAGCTTGGGCCTCGATCCAGTCTCGGTCGCGCACGGCCGCCCACCAGCCTTTCTCTCCATTCCGCAGACGGTCCGTCTCCAACTCGAGGCCCTCCATGACGGTGTATTCCCAGGTCTCGCGAATTCGTTGCACCTCACCCGGGGCGAAGCCTAACTTTTCGAGGGAGGCGTCGTGAAACCAGGGCCGATTCGGCTTGCGCGAAACATCGCCCTGACCGGTCGCATCAGAGTCGGTTGATGCCGTCTCCTCGGACGATTCGATTTCGGAGAGCGACTCGGAGCCATCCGCTTCAAGCTGCGCGAGCCGAGCCTCTAGGGCGGCCACTCTTGCGGCGAGACGCTCAAGAACCTGCTCGTTCACCGAAAGCTCGGCGCCGCGCTCGGCGGGCGATTCCCTTTGTGCTGTCCGTGTCCGAACGTCCAGTGAGTTCGCCGCTGTGGATCCTAGCCGGGGCTCGGCTGAACGCCTTCCCGACCCGGACCGTTCGCTGGAAACCCAGAAGAGAGCCACCAGCGCGACGGCGAGGGCGATCACAACGCCCGAAGCCAGCGTCTTCACAGGGTCCGACCCACGGTTTGCGGTCTTTGATCAAGCCCGAGGCGCCGAGAGGTTACTTCACGATTATTCATCAATGCCCGAATCATTGAGCGAGAGGTTAGCACTCGCGACTCATCGGCCGTCCCGAGCCAACGCGATGCCAGACCAGTGCGCGAGACCGCCTCCGAGCTTTCCAGAGAAACATGCGGCATCGTCAAGAGGCGATGCAAAATCGGTCCAGCCAAGAACTGACGATCGCCCTCGCCCTTGGGGTGGCCTACTGCGTTGTCCAATGGCCCCTCTTCGACCGCATGATCATCCCGATGGACGAAGGCCACCTTGCCGCCACCGCCCAATGGATGCTGAATGGTCAGCGGCTCTACGCCGATCTGCATACCGGCATCTTCCCCGGCATTTACTTGATGACCGCAGGACTCTTTACGCTTTTCGGTAGCGACCTGGTCGTGACGCGCATCGCCGCAGCCGGAATCAATCTCCTGATCGGTCTTTCGCTCTGGCGGATCGCCAAGCGAATGGTCTCTCCGTCGTGGTGCCTAGCGCCCCCGGCGCTCCACATGGCTCTGATCGCCTTCGCATTTCCCGTGCTTTCGATGTTCAACTACTCGACGACGGCCCTTTGCTTTGCGCTGCTTTCCCTGCTCTTCCTCCTGCGGTACTTCGAGGGCGGCCGCATGCTGGACGGACTGGGGTTGGGGCTCTTCGTCGCTGCCACAACCCTGACAAAACAAAATTTCGGTGCGCTCACCTTTTTAGCGCTCGCGCTTTCTTTATTCTGGGGACACCGTGGCTCAGCGCTGGGAACGCGAAAACTTTTCTCCGCACTGGGTCCCATCGTCATTGCGGGACTTGCGATCACTGGTGTGGTCATCCTCTGGATGGTGACGACGGGGCTTTTCCCATTCTTTATTGATCGCACCATCCTCACCCTGGGAGGCTCTCAGCTTCAGCACTTCGACAATCCCATCCCTCCCCTCTTCGGGTCCCACCCCGAAACTGGACGCTTCACTTTTCTTTACACCCCTCCGGCCTTGTTTGATGCGCTCGTCCACGGCCAACCCTTTCTCGGACTCAACGTCGACCAATCGCTCCGCTCAGCGGCCATTCGCATCAGCTACGGGACGCCTTTGGTTGTCTTGATCGGCGGGCTCGCCTGGCTCGGTCGCAGTTTCAAAGAACCCGCAAGTCGGAACCAGACGGCAACGCGATCTGTGGTTGTTTTTGCCTCATTGTTCTCCTTGGGCATTTTTCCCTCGGCGATCTGGTCCCATCTCGCCTTTGTTCTGCCCCCAATCAGCTTGGTGGCCGTCCTCCTCGCCGACCGATTCACGAGATGGCTGGGCGGCCGGCGAGGCCTGGGGCCTTTACGGGTCTGGCGATTCGGGGTTGCTGTCGGAAGCTTTTTCTTGCTGGCCATCGTCATCGCACGCACCCAAGATGTTGTCCGCTGGAATTCGGAGCCCCTGAACCTTGAGCGTGCTCACCTGATGGTTTCAGAGCACACCGCATCTCTCCTCACAGAGGCCGTCGAATACATCGATGACTGCGCCAAACCAGGAGACGCCATCGTGGCCCTGCCCGACATTCCCGTGGTCTGGTTCCTCGTTGACCGGCCCAATGTCTCCCGCTTCGATCTCGCGATCCCTGGGGCAGTGGATGGGGAAGAGATCGTCCTGGGGATGAAATCAAGCACGGTGCGTTGCGTGGTGATGAATCCCCACATGTACCCCGAATTCCCGCCCTTCAAGCTGCTTTACCCCAATGTCGCAGCCCACCTTGAGGCGGAGTTCGGGGTGGCTCGAGTGCTCTCCTCGAGCGATCCACATTGGTTTGGAATGGTTCGGAGAGGGAGCCGCTTCTCGCCGCAATGATCCCAACGGCTTGTGGGCGCACTTTCCGCCTCATATCATCGCGGGGTGGTATCGAAAACCAAGGGGATGACTACGCGCACCCGATCACTCGCCATCCCTGTCGGGGTGATACTCACAGCCCTCGTGTTCGCGCTGCCTCTGATTCGTCGGGGCATCATTCTCTCTGATGAGGGCTACCTCCTCCAGCAGAGCCTCGATCTTCTGCAGGGCCGCGTGATCTATCGCGACATGGATGCCTTCATCACCCCGGGGATGTGGTTTCTTCTCGGGGGTCTATTTTCAGTGGTCGAACCGAGCGTGATCGCTTCGCGATATCTCATGCTCGGAGCTTTTGCCGTTCTCAGTCTCACCGCCTACCAAATTGTCCGGCCGATCAGTGGCGTGCCCGCCGCGCTGGGCGCCGTCGCCGGACTCTTCATTTTTTGCGTCTGGGCTTTTCCGGCTTGGACGTTTGCCTTCTACTCCCCCCTCGCGATTCTTCTGGTTCTCCTCGGCCTCGAACGGACCCTGGCGTGGCAACGCAATCAGCGGCGGCTGAATCTTGCCTGGGCGGGACTTTGGTTCGGCTTGGCAATGGCCTTCAAGCAGAATTACGGCGCCTTCGCGATTGCGGGGGCGGCCATCGGCTGGCTCGCAGCCCGTCTCGACGGACAGGTCCGTACAGATCCCCC
>NHEP01000244.1 GCA_002171515.1 bacterium TMED88
AATACTCAACAGACAACAAGGATTGTCCAAGCCAGACAGGGGTGTGCATTAATGGGCTAACGAAGCGTCGCAACACAAACCCCAACAAATTAAATTTCTTTCAGGATTAATTTAGTGCGAATGTATTGATAGAAAAGATATTCAGGAGAATGATATGTTCTAGGCAGTGAAGAGTGCAACCTCTGAAGACAGTCCCAGCAGATTGTTCGTTTAACTTTTTCAAGGCTGCTCCCCGCCTCAACCAACCGACGCAAGGCTTTGCAGTAAGCAGGGAAACCGCTTTCAAGGGCTGCAATCGTTAAAGGTTTCAAGGTCTTAGTCATTGCTGATGACTAAAGGCAAAAGCAGTTTCATCGAAGGGCTAGGTCGATTCCTGTGTCGAGGATTACTTGATCACGTATCAGAGTGGTGCGTGTGCTAGCAACGACTGTCTTGTTGTGATTTCCGATACCTGAGCGGGGTAAATGTCGTAAGTGAAGGGCATAGTCATCGGTATGCAGACAAGAACGCTGGCCTCTCTCCTGCACTTAGAGGGATTGGTATGGCGATGGTGAATAGGGCTAAAAGGGATGACTCACACATGCCTTCAAGCCCTACAACTCTTTACCGCCGTTGAGGCAATGACTTTGGATTCTCATCATAAATAAGGTCGATATTCACTAACAATCTTCAACGTATTCCTTCTGGGTGGGGTGAACTGGAAGAACTAAAACATACACATCGCCACTGCATCAATGAAGACATCCTTGTGTGCCATGCACGATAACCAAGATATCAGCATCGCCTTAAATCATAAAAACAAAGCATTCAATGATCAAGAATTTTTCTGTAGCATTAGCTCTAATACTCATAGGAGCTTGTTCTTCACAGACGGATCCTCAGAAAACCAGAAAGAATCAACCCAGTGAAACGGCGAGCCAGGAACAACCTGTTGCAAATTCAGATGGCGTGGAAGATTATGAAATCAATGAAACTACAATGTCTGGAGAGGAAAGAAACGTGAACTTTATTAATCGAGTGGGAGCTCAGCAGCTTGTCAACAATCTTCGTGAGGGTGGCTACGTGATTTATATTCGGCACACACAAACAAATAAGGATTGGGGTGATCAAGTGAGTCCCAAACTGGATCTCGCAGATTGCAACACTCAACGTCAGTTGAGCCCCGACGGTAAAGCAGAAGCCAAGCAAATTGGAACGGGCATTAAGGCCGCAAGTATTCCGATTGGCGATGTTATCTCAAGTGAATATTGTCGTGCTTACAACACAGCAAAACTTGCTTTTGCTAAATACACAAAAGATTCAAGTTTAAATTTCCTTCCCTGCGTGGAATGTACTCCTAAAGACTATAAAGAATATGCTGCCCGTGTATCTCCATTGCTTTCAGCAATACCAGCATCCAAGACCAACACTGTCCTCGTTGGTCACGATGATCCCTTCCAGGGCGTGACAATGTCTGTTGAACCATCCAATGGGATTTACCCTGCTCCGATGGGTGTTTCTTATGTGGTTAAGCCGATGGGGGATGGGACATTTCAACTGGTTGCTAAGCTCCTACCGTCGCAGTGGCAGGCTCTGGCTCAATTTTGATCTGTCTTCTACTGGAATAACATTTGATCTCGTTGGCTCCTCTCGTGAGCCAACCTTTTTATCCCTGAAGTCAGGACGATAAAGGCATTGAGGGAGCACCAAGAGGTTGAGCAACTAAAGTGAACATGTAACAGAAGCCAGAGATTAATTAAGAGCAAAATCCCATCTCATACATGCTTCCTAAAACAAGGATCTCCTTAAAAACAGAAGTCTAAGACGAGTTATCTTTTTCCTTTGATAGCCACCAATCACACCCTAAAACCCTTCCAGATCTTGACATGATTGAGGCAAGCTCACCATCCTCAGTTACAGCTCATTCCTGCCCTTCTTTGTTTATGCAATCCAGAGGAAGGCCTCCAAAAATAGTGATAACAACGGGAATAAAAACCATTCCTACGACGAGAAGTCCGACNGGCTGGGCTTGCTCATATTCCATGGTTGCCACATAAACAACCAAATTGCACACGACCAAATAGAGTGACATTGAAATTATAAGNTTGTGCACATGATTTCCAAAGTCAAGCCTGAGCCTATGAAGGCTTTTTGGTATTCANGNCANTAGCAGTTACGAGCAAGACTATCTTTCGCTACAGAACCTTGTGAATATGCAGAGAGAGAGAGAGAGAGAGAGCATCTCCCAAACCTCTCGTTACAACAAGCGAACTTGGTATCAATTGATTGAGAGTCGTACGAGCAGGATGGCTTATGACTTGCCCAACCTAGACAAATAAGTGATTAAGAGTTGCACCAGCTTGAAGGCAATGTGCTTAGATTCAACCAATTTCACACTAGCTCCCGACTTGGCCCCAAAACTCTGCCAATTCTGATTTCGCCCAACAAAGATTAATGAGCCATTAAAATATCAAATGTTTACCAGTCTCTTGCCCATGAAAAATAAAATTTTCCTGACACGAAAGAGTATTCAATCTGGATCAACTTTATTGCCAGAAGCAGCTTAGAGGTCTAAAAGCGAGTGGATTCTCATGCTGACAATGGAAACCATGCAGGTACATGAAGCCTTCGATGGGCCATCAACGAAGCGACTAACGAGATTCAAGGGAATGATTTAATTTCGTCAAAGTCTTCTCCAACTGAAAGAAGAATGCTTTTGGATGCTGACCTGGATAACAGGATGAAGGCAATTGAAATCATAGGGCTAATGAATGATCAAGGCAGATCCGATATTGAAATCAACGTTGCCAGAATGATAGATTTCATCTTTCTGGCCGCTTGGCAGGCAATCCCAAAGTCGCCAACATTGCATTGACGAACTCTGGATTAAATGGGATTTCAATAAATACTCATAGCGCGACAAACCAAAATCCATACATTGCCTTAAGATGATCAGGTCCAAGGCACTCCTAACTAGGCTTTTAATCACAAAGAATTGATCTAACAAACTAATCACAGAAGCAGGAAAGACTATAGAGTTAAACTCAATTCAAGACTATGCAAACGTCATTACCCATAATCGCTAAAACGATATACAAAACCAAAATACTTACTAGTCGCATCTTGCGTTACCCTTCTCTTTTCTCTGGCACTGATTAAAATTGAGGTGATCCTTGCGATCGCGAAAAGTTGTAGCTTAAACTTCCATACGAGCTGGCATAGGTGTGATGCCAAAGCTTTTCGGATTGAGGCTCTTCAGGCATTGGCGCCATCAATGCGAAAGCAAGTAGAGGAGCGGTGATGATTTTTTGGATTGTTGTGAGGGTATTGGTCATGGTTGATTGTGATGAGTGAGAAGTGACTTGTGTTCTCGATACAAACACCATCTCCCGAACCTGCAGCGAAGGTGATGACCTGCATTATCCAGAGGTGTGATTGTTCTCACAGTTGCATCAGAGCACCGACCAAGATCGCAGCCAGCGTGGCCGAATTCAGCCGTCAGCAGTGGCAGGGCAATGTCCCCCATGAACAGATCATCCCCTCGAAGAACTGACCCGCTGTGGCAAGGGACCACAGCAGCACACAAGATTGCACGGACGACAACGGAGCCGATGGCATGCCCCTGCCGCTGGACCACGAGGGAATATCCTCAATGTAGGCCTGAACAGTTGTTCAACATCAAAGAGGATTAGTTCCACTTTATGCAGTAAAAAACAATTACAGCAATGACTGCTACTTTCCTGCCTTAGGGTTAGCATCTGATACTGATTAATGAGTGACCTCTTCAAAGGCTCAGGATTTCATTAAACAATTAGATTGGGACTAGATATATTGTCCGTATTCGCGTCAATCAGCTTTATCTAAGCTGGGCGACCAGGGCCTGTTTTTCGGTTGCTTGTGAGGTCCAGTCTTGATCGGTTGATGCTTGCGATCAGAGGAAGAACCCACCAACCAATAATCCAATGATCAGGCCCTTAGCCCATACAAGAGCTGCCATCTGATAGTTGCCTAGTCCAAGCTTACTTTGAATCCAGTAGTAAGCGTCTCTATCAGCAAAGACAGTGGCACGGATGGGCTTAATAATCCAGTTCCTTATAGTCTTGTTCACTGAAAGTCAATTGGTATGAATGGCCAAATTTTGATCAATTAACAACCAATGTCAATGGAAGAGAATCAAAGCTTTTCACATTCACACCTCCTCCAAATCAATAAAGGTATCGATCCTCCACATGATCCGAGCCATTCAGATCACTCGTCAAATTCTTCATCATCTCTAATCAAGAAAGGCTCACTGGCACCAGGCTCATTATTGTCCAGCACAAAAGCACGGGTGACATCATCACTCTCAAAAGACATCAGCCCCTGGCCAGGATCAACTAACTTCATCTCGGGATGATTGTTAACTAAAAGCCTGTTGTCTCTCCACCTTTTCCTATATCCAAGTACTTTTTCCGTCAGGTGAACGAGTAAGGCTATATTGACGAGGGCAAGAGCCAGAAATATCAATGACTGCATACATACCTTAGACATTATCTAGATCATAGTAAATCTGAAGGGTGATGCAGGTATCAATAATAGCAATAACCCATTCCATCCAGCTAACTTAATGGCATCCTCATTGACTCTAGATCCACCTCCATGGGAGCCTCTTTGATCTCACATTTCTTGGAAGCCAATTCATACCCTCTTCAACAAAATCCTCACTCGTGGCGGGGTATTGCCAGAGGCCTGACGTGATGCGGAGACGCCATGGTTGCTGTGGACCAAGGCATATGAGAGGCTGATCGCTACATGGATACCTTGACAGCGTCTCTCAGAGGAGTGTGTTTAGCGAACCGAATCGCAATCATAAGCAAAGTGAAGATCAAGAACGGGAGATAAAACAAAAGAGGACCTTCCTTCACATGTTTTATATAGGTAAGGAGGAACACGGTCCAAATCCAATGACTTCCAACAAAGTGAAGTCGTTTCCAATTCTTCATTCCCATCCAATGCTGAGCCTGTTCGGTTGAAGTGAAAGCCATCAGCAACACAAAGACATAGGCAAGACCACCAAACACCCACTGCCCCAAAGACTATTCCGCCAAAAATGGATCTGGAAATAAAACAGACATCGCGACGATGAGACCGAGATGAAATAAATGGGAGGCCACGAAACTTAGCCCGATCCAACGCCTATTCCGCAGCATCCAGCGGGAGAGAGAGGAAGGCCAAAGGCTTTCAATACTTGAGGCAGTGAAGGCAATGGAAAAAAGGATCAAGGAGCTGCGCCCGGTGGCATCGATCGCATGCGTGATCGCGATGGCATTCCAGCCCGCCAAACCAAAGTTAATTATTAAGAAAACAACAATGAAAGACGTGACCCAGGTCGTAATTCTCCAACCTTGAAGGTGCATCAAACATAAGCGAAAGTACTATCTTGACCAGCAAAATTGGTGAGCACATCCTTACTACGTGTGCTGAAACAATTACGGCTCATCCACTTGGCTTCATCTCCGGTCTGACTCGATCAGAAGTGATGACGAGTCAATGCCCTTTCAGCAGCCGCTCGTCGGATGGACCCCCAGGAGACCCCTCACAAAGAAAAATAATATCAAGCTTTTCGACACCCCCCTATGAACCTGATTCGAGCCTAAAAAAAGATTTTGCAAATATGCTACATCCGAGAAACGATTCGTAACCATCCCCTGATCTCTTTAGCAAGAGAAGGAAGGAATCTTCATTGCTTGCATGGCAGAGAATTGTGGTCTTGATAGATCAATCGAACAGGGCTTGACAAGGCTGAGTACAGAATCAAGACTGACAAGATATAAAAACAATGATTAGGTTGCTCTTGGCGACTGCAAACAACAACTACTCGTGGCCGGCTTGAAAACAATTCGCACTCATATTGGAACAATCATTAAAAGCTAAAAGAAATTTTATCTTAATACTAGTACTATTAGCAACAAGACAAGCAAGCGTAGATTTGATCTCATCCTTCAGATGACTGTTTGTTTTGTAATTTAGGGGTACGCGAGCAGGAACCAATTGCATAGGGTATGTGCCATTCGGAGACATTTCTGGCTATGCATAGAGAAACCAACCCTTCAGAGCATTGACCTTGCAAAGATCCTTACAGCAGATTTTCATACTTAGCGCTCTTACTATCGGGACAGCAGGCTCTGTTCTAGCCAGAAGCGAATCAAAGCTTCATGGGAATGTTTCGCTTATGGGGAAACCTGTAAGTGGTGCATCGGTGACGTTGTGGGAAGCACGCGGAGGCAAAGATCCAAAACAACTTCAAACGTTCAGCTCAAGCAACACAGGAACCTTCAATGTCTCCATTAGAGAACGAAAAGGAGTTGTGCACTATCTTGTTGCAAAAGGTGGCCAGATCGAAGGTTCTCCAGCCAAACACTTAGCAATGCTGACAGTTCTTGGAGGGCGAGAAAGTAACAGCGTTGTCATCAACGAATTGACCACCGTAGGTTCTGTTTGGCCTAATGCTCAGCTTCTACAGAAGACATCCTTATTAGGAAGCAGAAGTGCTCTTTTAATTGGATCCAGTCAAGTACAAAATCTCGTTAACCAGAGCAGTGGTCGCCATGGACGAATATTGCTGAATAGCTCAAATCTGCTGAATTCAGAAACTGCTGTTCGGATGAATGTTCTCTCGAATCTAATTTCTCTATGCGGTAATTCCAGTCATCGTAAAGGTTGCAATCAGTTGCTATCTCTTACCAACTCCGATGACACACTTTCAGCAATGACATCAATTGCACGTCAACCATGGAAGAATGTCGCCGGTCTATATGACCTGTTCAAGAGTCACTATCCCATTGATACAAGGACTCAATTACGGAGTACGGCAACGCTCCCATATTTGTTGTTTGAGCCAAAGAGTTTTTCTCTTTCACTGGTTTTTGATGGCGGCGGTGCTTTAGCACTTGGCAAGTTAATGTTTGATTCTAATGGAAACCTATGGAGTGGAGCCAATTGGATGCCTGGATCTCAGTCTGGAGTTGTTAATAACATCGGAGGAGGGATGACGCACTTTGGTCCAGACGGACATTCCATCTCACCGGCTATCAGCGGCTACAACGGTCAAGGTATTAACGGAGTTGGATGGGGAACAGGAGTTTCAAAGAGATATGCCTGGGTCGGAGCATTTAACAACATGGTTGGTGTCTTTGATCTTAGGAACGGAGAAGCCCTCGGTCCTGCTTTAATTGATGGAGAGATTGGTCAATTACAAGGAGTAGGTACTGCACGCAATGGAGATGTTTGGATTGCAGACAATACCGCTAACCACATGATTCACTTTCCTGATGGTGATTACACCAATGGCAAGCGTTATTCAATACAAGGATTACAAGCTCCCTTCGGAGTGGCGATCGATGAACAGAATAGAGTCTGGGTAAGCAGTAGTTACAACAACAAATTGACTGTTTTCCCTGGCGATTCACCTGATCAAGCTAAGACGATTGAGGTTAATCAGGGAACACGTGGCCTTGCTGTTGACTCAACCGGACATGTGTGGGTAGCGCAACAAACTAATTCACCTGAAGGTGCACTGCCTACAGGAGCAAAAATGCCACCAAATATACCAGCCAATGCTCCGCAGCCCAAGACGATTATGCAGGAGTTTGAGGCTGGAGCAGAAATATACGCCTACAATCCCAATCTCAAACAAGCTGGAATGCTGGCTCTGATTTCACCAGAGATGGAATTAATTAAAAATGAGATTGCGAAAGGCATTGCCTACGTTCCCTGGGGCGTCACCATCGATGGGAATGATAATGTCTGGGTGGGCAACCTTTATGGCCAAAGTTTGATCCATATCTGCGGAATGAATACCTCAAACTGCCCAGACGGCAAAACAACTGGGGACGTAATTCATAATTATCAAAGTGGGATCATTCAGATCACCACAGATGTCATTATCGACGATGCCGGCAATTTATGGAGTGCAAACAATTGGTTCGATGGCAATGCAGTGATCAACAGAAACTACAGCGGTCGTACCTCTACATTTCCAGGGGGTCAGGGTTTTGTCGTGACATATGGCGTAGCTGGTCCTGTTCAAAATCCCCTAATGGGTCCAGTTCAACGGTCTTTTTAAGAATCCATATAGATTAAATCTATAATCTAGATATACGATGCCATTTGTTATGCATTTAAATATCGAAAAACTAGCATCGTAGCTTTGGGTATCGACCTCCCAGCTTTATTTTCACAAACCCGCCACAAGCGGGTTTTTCAATGAACCAGTGCTATAAATGTTTTTCCTGCATACAGAAATCACAATGAGAAAGCTTCTGATTTTCAGCTTTTTGGCTTTACCAATGTGCACTCAATTTCCTGCAGAAGCAAGAAATATGACTCGTTGGGTGGATATAAGTTGTGATCAGAACCGTTGCACATCTGCAAGGGTTATCTCACCAATCTTTTTTCAGCATCGGTCTGCCGATGGAGATGTCTGGAAGGTTGAAGCTGATTGTGATGCAAGTCGAACGCGGGCGCATTTCAGCGATGGAACAAAAGCTGATTGGTTTTCACCGGGCTCTGGATCAGTCGGCGAGAGCACGCTTAAGCAAGTTTGCCAATAACAAATGGCCCCCACGAATAGTTCAATTCATATCCCCCATTTGAGGCATCTTCTTTGCTGACTTCTCCCCCAAACGGGTTAAAGACTTACTCCCAACTGCCAAGCCAACAGCCTGTCTCTCTCTTCATCCACTAATAAGGGCACCATCCAATCGGACTCGACATCACCAGCCAGATCCCTTGCCAGCTATTCAATAACGAGTGCTAACAAACTCATGTAGCAATTAGCGTCATTCGCTCTCAGTGCCATAAGCAACTTCTACAGCAGCGGCAGCGTCATCTGTGTGTCTGGTGTCATTAGCAGTAGGCAACTTCTTCAAGCATTCCCCGCCTCAGAAAGCCCCAGCCATATCAGGATGCAATGTCCCTAGCTGACACCCTTATTTTAGCGATCACGTTTTATCTAATTTCTGCTCAATCGTGCCAGGTATCAAAGGCTGATTTAAGGGTTTATGGTGTTGGTTGAAGAAATAAAAAGCCCCTGCA
>NHEP01000245.1 GCA_002171515.1 bacterium TMED88
GAAGAACTCGAAGAGATCCTCCGAGACCGCGAACAGAAGCGCATTGTCGATCGTATCGACCAGGGACGAGGTCAAGCCAAGTCCTACGCCCTTCGGGTTGCAATCTTCACCAAGGAGAGCACCGCGGCTGAGAAGTTGACCAAACTCATCGACGCAGGATACGACGGGACAGTCTCTTCGGATAATACCGATGGCGGACTTCTCTACGAATTGATCGTTGGCCCCTTTGACGACCTACAGACTGCTGAACAGACCTCCAAAGCGCTCAGGGAAGTTTACAACTATGACCCGACGTTGATCCTGATGAGTCCGCAGTCCGCGCCCGACGAGGAGACCGCTCCGTGAACCCGGTCGAGGGTGAAATGACGGCATCGCATGTGCCCAGTTCTTACGCTGCCTCGCGGGGCGACCTCGAGTTGGGCGACATTCTGCTGCGAACCACTCGCCTATCTGCGGAACAGCTCGAACTCGCCCGCCATCGCCAGCAGGAAAGTCACCAACGCCTCGGCGACGTGCTGGTTGAAGATGGGCTGATCTCACCCGACGATCTCTTGCGAGCGATCGCCGAGCAATTACGGCTAGACGTCCTCCAAAACTTATCTCCCGACGAAGTCGATGAGTCCCTAATCCAGCGAGTCCCGATTGGCTTCGCGAAGCAGCATCGAATCCTACCGCTGTCACTGGATGAAGATCTACAAATCTTGCGAATCGTAGCAGCCGACCCCCTTGAAACCGCACCGATTGACGACCTGCGGATTCTTTTTGGGGGAGCCGATGTTGAGTTGAGCTTGGCCCCCGAACGCCTAATCGTCTCCGCGATTAACCAGGCCTATGATCGCGGCGGNGCTTCAACCGACTTGCTGGCTGAAGCGGCGGAAGACGACCTCGATGCCCTCGCCGACGAGGCTCTACACGAACCTCAGGACCTGCTCGAGGCCACCGATGACGCGCCGATTATCCGCCTCGTCAACTCGCTCCTTCAGCATGCCGTCAAGGAGCGCGCCAGCGACATCCACATCGAGCCCTTCGAGAAAGAAATCCGAGTCCGATTCCGAATCGATGACGTTTTGTATGAACCGATGCGTCCGCTCCCCCGCCGACTCCAGGCGAGCATTGCTTCCCGAATCAAGATCATGGGCAACCTGGACATCGCCGAGAAACGTTTGCCTCAGGACGGCCGAATCCGACTAAAAATCGCCGGACGTGACTACGATGTCCGGCTTTCGACACTTCCCGTGGCTTTTGGTGAGCGGCTCGTCATGCGGTTGCTACCCGACACCCAAGCCCTTCTCAACCTTGAGAAGATCGGCTTCAATCCATCTCAACAGAAAGCGCTCGGGCGCATCATCCATCGCCCAAACGGCATCTTCCTTGTCACAGGGCCTACAGGCAGCGGAAAAACAACCACCCTGCATGCCTGCCTCCATGAGATCAACGACACCTCAAAAAATATCATCACGATCGAGGAGCCTGTTGAAATCACCCAAGAGGGAATCGGCCAAATTGAGGTCAATCCAAAAGTCCAGCTGACTTTCGCAACGGGCCTACGCGCAATCCTTCGACAGGATCCGAACGTCGTTCTGGTCGGCGAAGTTCGCGACAAAGAAACAGCAGATATCGCCATTCAGGCCTCGCTGACGGGCCATCTGGTGCTGTCCACTCTGCACACCAATGACGCGGCGAGTGCCCTGACCCGCTTGGTCGACATGGGCGTGGAACCTTTTCTAGTGGGCTCCTCGCTGGTCGCCGTTCTCGCTCAGCGTCTCGTCCGCGTTCTCTGCTCCCACTGCCGTGAGCCCTACCTGGCCTCGCCTGAAGAGCTCGAAGAAATGGGCATTCAGCCTTCAGGTCAACCGATCACACTTCATCGAGCACCGGGGTGCTCGGAGTGTGCGAATACGGGGTACCAAGGTCGCCTGGGAATCTTCGAATTGATGGTCATCGACGATGAGATTCGCGCCCTGCTCTCGAGTAACACCGACTCGAAGACCATCAAGCGGCAAGCCGTCTCGAAGGGCATGGTCACCCTGCGCGGAGACGGGACGCGGAAAGTTTTGGAAGGCGTCACCTCCCTCGCCGAGCTTCTGAGAGCTACCGAGGAAGAGGGCTCGATCGACCAGATCTGAACTCAAGCTAGAAAGGCTTCCTTCATTGCCCGTCTACGCATACAAAGGTGTTTCGAGCGCCGGTCGAAATACGAAAGGTACGATCAGCGCGGAAAATCTACGCGCAGCTCGGTCTCGAATGCGTACCGATGGCGTCTACCTCACGGAAATCCGAGAAACGGATGCCCGAACCGACAAAAAAGAGGACGGCAAAACCGAATCTTCTATCCTGAGCCGCTCTTTTCAGTTGCCGGTCCGCATCCCGACCCAAGAGCGAGCCATCGCGACCCGTCAACTCGCAACCCTGGTCGGCGCGGGAATCCCCGTGGTTGAATCACTCGGAGCCCTCGTCGAGCAAATCGAGCATTCAGCCCTCAAGGCAGTCTTCGCTCAGGTTCGCGACAAAGTCAACGAGGGCTCATCCCTGGCCGATGCACTGGTCGCGACTGGAAAATTCGACACCCTTTATGTCAGTATGATCCGCGCCGGTGAAGCCAGTGGCGCACTGGACCGGGTCCTGCAGCGAATTGCCGACTACATGGAAGATCAGGTTCGCCTCACCAGCAAAGTCACGTCGATCATCGTCTACCCAGCCGTGATGCTCGGCTTTGCACTCGTGGTCGTGGCCCTCTTGGTCACGGTTGTCCTACCACAGATCACAAGCTTGCTCCTTTCTTTGGGTGAAGAACTCCCTTTCTATACCCGCTGGGTCATCGCAGGCTCTGACTTCGTTCGCGGCTGGTGGTGGGCCCTGCTCGGCCTCGGCTTCATGGGATACATCGGGCTGCGAGCCCTTCTTCGCACGGAACGCGGGCGACAAGTGGCTGATCGAACCAAGCTGCGAATGCCGGTCCTCGGACGAGTCGTTCGGATCGTCGCCATTGCCCGCTTCACACGAACGCTGTCCTCCCTGCTGTCAGGCGGTGTCAACATCGTCCAATCCCTTGAGATTTCACGTCATGTCGCCAACAACGCCGTGATTGCTGACGCGATCGACGACGCAAAAACCAGCATTCTCGAAGGCGCGACGCTCGCGAAGCCCCTACGGCTCAGCGGCGAATTTCCACCCATGGTCATCACAATGGTAGAGGTGGGGGAACGAGCCGGCGATCTTGAGGCGATGCTCGCAAAAGTTGCAGAGACCTACGATGAGCAGGTCGAAACGACCGTAACGCGACTGACTTCATTGATGGAACCTATTCTCATCCTCTTGATGGTCGGCATCGTTCTTGTGATTATCATGGCCACACTGATGCCCTTGCTGTCGATCACGAACTCCCTGCAATGAGGGACGAATCCTCCTCGGCATGACTCAACCCATTGTGGGCGACTCACGCACTCAGAAAGAGAGATTTCAAATGATCAGTACCGATACGGCAATCGCGCAGAATCGCGAAAGTCAACCGCGCTCCCAGGCGGGATTCACCTTGATTGAGATCATGGCGGTTGTCCTGATCATGGGACTCTTGATGACCGTCGTCGGCGTCAACATCAAAGCCCAAATCGACAAAGCCCGACTCGCAACAGCGAAGGGCCAGATTACCAATCTCGAAAGCGCCCTTGAGTTCTACCGAATGGATAACGGTCGCTACCCCAGCACGGAGCAGGGCCTCGTGGCGCTTGTCCGCGAACCCGCCGCGGACCCAAAGCCTCGCAACTACCCGCCCGGCGGATACCTCAAAAAATCCGACGGCATCCTCGATCCGTGGGGTGAGCCTTTTCAATATGAAGCCCCAGGCAGCCGAAACGTCCACTCCTATGACCTTTGGACTCAAGGCGCCGACGCCTCCCCCGGCGGCGAAGGGGGCGATGCGGACATCGGGAATTGGGATCAAAACCAAGAAGATCGGGTCTAGTTCTCGTGGCGGCACATCACTCTCGAAGCCGCCACGGCTTCACCCTGATCGAAATTTTGGCAGTGGTGTTGATCATCGGCCTCACCTTCGGATTTGTTCTACCGAACCTCGACTCCAGTCGATCCCGAAGACTTGAAAACCGCGGGCGGAGCATTGCCAACTTGGTACACGTCGCTCGCCAGGGTGCAATTACTTCTGGAGCCGAGCACCGCCTTTGGTTCCAACTTGATGACGGAATAATGCGGGTCGACTGGTACGTCACCGAGGAGCGAGCCGATGAGGCCTATGGCGGCCCCACCGAGAGGCTGGCCGAGGTCAAGCCGGAGGCAAACGGTGCGACGACCGTCTCGCTCTCGCCCCCCGAGAAGGAGGGCCGCGACTACTACCCCGTTGCCTCAAAATATGGCGAGAACGCTTCCCTACCCCTCGACTATTGGGTGACCGGCATAGAAACGCCGGAAGGGTTTATCGAAGCGGGGGAAGTGCAATTAGTGTTTGGTCGGGACGGCACGACCGACTACGCGGAAGTACTCATTACGGATGCTTGGGACAACCAACTGATCGTTGAAATCCAGCCTCTGATGGACCGGGTTCGGCTCCGGCGACCTGAGGAGGATTGATCGTGGGACGCTCCCATCGCTCGGAGGCCTTTACCCTCCTCGAAGTCTTGGCCGCGGTCCTGATTCTAGCCATCTGGTTTCTCGTGATCGCGAGTACAGCCATCCAAGGCGTCCGGGCTGAAGGGCTCAGCCGTCGCCGCCTCGAAGCAGCTCTCATCGCAGACCGACGGCTCTCGGAGATCGAAACCTCTGCCCTAGACGGATCGATTCCCCAAAACGGAACCGACGAGTCGGAGGAGGCTCAGTTCGATGTCGTCACCTCGGTCAACCCCTTCATTCTGGATGACACCGTGCCGGCGAGCGGGAATGGTGCCGCCGGCCCACAGGGCTTGGAGCCTCTCCTCGCTCGAGACCTCGCCCCCCGCAACCCAGATTTGAGACGGGTCGAGATTCAAGTCATCTGGGAAGAAGCGGGGCAACAACAAACCGTCGAGCGAACTTCCTTCATTTTCGATCTTGAATCAGCAGTCGCCGCATATGATGAGGCGGGGATTCCCTCACCGGACGACATCGCGGTCGAGACAGAAAGTGAAGGAGAGCAAGACGAAGAGGCCGGGGCAGAAGAATGAAAGCCAGTTTCCCTTTACTCTCTTCATGCGCCCATCGCTCCGGCTTCACGCTCATCGAGGTCTTGGGTGCCGTCTTTTTGACCAGCGTGGTTCTCGCAGTCGCCGTCTCACTGCAAGTCAATCTTTCCGAGCAAAGCGAACGCGCCATCGAGGTCATGCGAGTCGACTTGAGGGCCAGTGCCGTTTTGGACCGGGTGGCTCGGGACGTCTCCGGAGCCAGCCTGTTGGTCAGGCCCAGCGAAGAGATCGACCCCAACCTGCACCCATGGTTTTTTACGGCCTCCAGCCGAAACGCTTTCGGAGGCTCCGATGCCCTCAAATTCATCAGTCGAAACCAAAGACCGAGCGTCAGTTCTTCACACATCTCGGAACTTGCACAAATCGCCTATTTCACCACAACCGAGGAAGATGGCTCAGTAACGCTCTGGCGTTGGTTTTCTCCGAATTTACCCCCCGACTATCAGAGCGGATTTCCCGGACCCGATGACCCCAATAGCTTCATCGTCGCGGAAGATCTCGGGAGCGTCAGCTTTCGCTTTCGAAGCGAGGAAGGCGACTGGGTGGACGAGTGGGACTCCAAGCAGCTGATCCAATCAGATCAACTTCCGACCGTCGTGGAAATCAAGGTTGAGCCGGAGCTTCGCGATCCGGATGAAACGGAGTTCGCACTCGACCCACAAACGTACGTCCGGCAGGTCATCCTTCAGCAACGGCCATTGAATCTGACTGAAATGGTTGAGGAAAAGGTCCAAGCACAACAACTCGCACTCGCGAACGGCACGACACCCCAAGACGAGGATGCTGAATTCGACGAGGACGGCAACCCAATCAACGACGAGAATGCGGACAACCCAAACGCTTCAAGCGTCGGAAGTTGCGTTCAAGCGAACCTTCCAGCCTGCAATCAGCAGTTTGGCGCCCAGAATTGCCTGGCTTGGTCAAAGGTTCGCAAACTCAGCATTTCCGACTTCGGCGTCTCCCTCCCCCCAGAGTGGGGCTGCCGATGAAATCTAAGCGTCGCGAAGAGCGAGGCATCGTTTTACCTCTCGTGCTGATCATCGGACTACTGTTGTCCGCCTCAGTTGTCACGTTCGTTCATCGCAGCGTGGTCGACAAACTGGTCGTCCTCAACCGTGACCGGGGCGCCGCAGCAGCTGCCCTCGCTCGGGGCGGAATTCAAATTGCCCTTGCGGTTCTCTTCGAAGATCGTCTTCAAAAAATCATTCAACAGCAAGAAGGAGAACCCTCGGGAAGTTCTTTGGAAGACCTTTGGGCCCGCTTGGCCAATCATCCCCTCGAAACTGATTGGGGAGGCGATCTCGTTGTCCGAATCGAAGATTCAGGCGCGAGGCTCAACCTCAATGCCCTCGTCCCCGTCAGCCTAGACGAAACACCGACCCAGCCCTCTGAGGAAGCGGAAGAATTCCTAATTGCCTTCTTCGAGCGCATCCTAGACCCGGGAGCCTTCCCGAGCGATGCAACCCGCGACCCTCGCGAACTCGCTCGAAACCTTCTCGATTATATTGACGCCGACGACGTCGCGCTTGGCGGACGAAATGAAGACGACTACTACCTCAATCAGGCGGCCCCCTACACCGCAGCAAACCGACCGCTGCTGAGCGTCGATGAAGTCGCGATGATCGAGGGCTTCGATACCGAGATGGCCGAAAGACTCCGGCCGTATTTCACCGTCTACCCCCTCCTGGGCGAAATGGGCGTCAATGCCAATACGGCCAAGCCCCACGTACTCGGTCTGATTTATTACGGCAGCAGCGGAAATATGCGCCTCGCCAACGAGTCATTGGTTGGAGATCTTCTCCGAGAGCGGGATGCAGGCAAATTAATCTGCACCGAAACCGAGCGGGCACCCGATCTCTGTGTTTCTATGAGCGACGTGGGTCTGGGAGAAGGCGCCGTCTTCCCTCCGGTGGTCTGGCCCGCGGCGGCAACTATCTTCACCGTCGTCTCGGAAGCCCGCGTCCGAGACGTCGCCTACACGATTGAGGCTGTGATCGACCTATCGAACGGCCGGGAGCCTCGGCTGCTATCTTGGCGGACGATTTGAGTTCAATTCCGAGCACGCAAATGAGGCGCCTTACATGCCGATGATCAAGAATGTAGTCGGCCTAGACTTGGGCTCTTATTCCACAAAAATCGTCGAAATTCGACAGACTCTCCGTGGACTCGAGCCGGTGCAGGCCATCGAGTCAGTCAACGAGAGCGCCCAAGTCATCGGAGTCGAGGCCCTAGCCGATCTGATCCGCGAGAACGCCGTCTCGCTGGACCAAGTCACCTGCGCCCTGCCCGGCGACCGAATCAGTCTACGACGATTGGAATTCCCCTTCCGCGACCGAAAAAGACTCAATGCCGCTGTGCCCTTCGAAATCGAAAGCAACATTCCTTTCGATCTCGACGATGTGTTGATCGACTGGCAGGTTCTCGAAGGCGAACGATCAAAAGGAGTCGTCGTCGCAGCCATCGCACAACGCTCCGATGTCGCGCTGTTGCTCGAGCGAACCGACCAAGCTGGCTGCCCGCCCAGAATTTTGGAAGCCGAAGGCCTCGCCTTGGCCAATTTAGCTCCCCTTTTCGATCTATCCGGCTTTCGCATTCTGGTCGACTTGGGTCACCGGAAGACCAGCCTCTGCTTGATGCAGGACGGCCGTCCGCTGACGGCCCGCACGATTCCCACAGCGGGCTTAGCCCTGACCAAAGCCCTCGCCCGAGACACAGGGCTCTCCATGGAGATGGCCGAGGAGAGAAAATGTCGCCAGGGGCTTTTAAGCTCCGAGGGCACAAGCCCGTCAGGCACCTTTTCGGACCAGTTGGATCGCATCGCCCGCGAAATCGTGCGAACCATCGAATCTCACGACCTCGATCTCGACGGCCATGGCCTGGGAAAAGTCGAAGAAATTACCTTGATGGGAGGCAGCGCTTATCTGGAAGGGCTCGAGAGTTTTCTAGCCGAGCGGACCGGCCTTCGCGCTCGCCGACTCAGCCTGCCCGAAGATCCTGAATCTGCAGCGCTCCTTGCAGATTCCGACCCGGTGATC
>NHEP01000246.1 GCA_002171515.1 bacterium TMED88
AACTGGATCGAGTCTTGGGAGGTGGAGTCGTACCAGGCTCGCTCGTCCTCGTGGGGGGTGACCCAGGGATTGGCAAAAGCACGCTGTTGCTGCAGAGCGCATCGGTCATGGCCAACCGGCTTTCCGTTTTGTATGTCAGCGCTGAGGAATCAGCCCAGCAGGTGAAGCTGCGCTGGTTGCGCTTAGGGGGCGAGAGCGAGGGGCTTCAACTGCTTGCCGAAACAGACCTGGAGTTGGTGTTGGAGGAGCTAGAGGCTCTACGACCCGATCTGGCGATCATCGACAGCATTCAGGCCCTGCATGACGCCAACCTGTCGAGCGCTCCGGGATCCGTCGCTCAAGTGCGGGAATGTGCTGCGTCTCTGCAGCGCTTAGCCAAGCGTCAGAACACGGCTTTGCTGCTTGTCGGCCATGTGACCAAAGAGGGCGTGTTGGCAGGCCCGAAGGTTCTCGAGCACTTGGTCGACGCCGTGCTCACCTTTGAGGGAGATCGTTTTGCGAGTCATCGCCTTCTGCGTGCCGTTAAAAACCGCTTTGGTGCCACCCATGAACTGGGCGTGTTTGAAATGCAGGGCCAGGGTCTTGTTGAGGTCAACAACCCGAGCGAGTTGTTCCTGAGTGGAGATGAGGCCAGCGGAGTCGCCACGATTGTGGCCTGTGAGGGCACAAGGCCTCTAGTTGTGGACCTTCAGGCCTTGGTCAGCACGACGAGCTATGCGAGTCCAAGACGGACGGCCACAGGAATTGCTGTGAATCGGTTGCATCAGATTCTTGCGGTGCTCGAAAAGCACATGGGATTGCCACTGTCGCGTTTCGACTGTTACCTCGCCGTGGCGGGTGGTCTCGATGTGGAGGAGCCTGCGGCTGATTTGGGCGTGGCTGCTGCGGTTGTGGCGAGTTATCGCGATCTCATCTTGCCGGCAGGCACCGTCCTACTAGGGGAGCTTGGCCTTGGTGGGCAGCTCAGACCTGTCGGGCAGTTGGAGTTGCGTTTGCAAGAGGCCGTCCGTCTTGGATTCAGACGAGCGGTGGTTCCCAAAGGGTGCGGACTCGCAACGGGAGAGGCCGGCTTGAACTTGGAGCTGCATGAAGCTGGCTCGATTACCGAAGCGCTGGTCCTTGCCCTTGGTGTGAACCCTGCCGATGACACAGCATGACCTTCAGAAGTAAACGTCCACGTTGCTGCGGCCGGTTGATTTCAGCCAGTTCTCAATATCGAGATAGCCACCCGGATTCAGCCTGACCGCTTGGGTCCAAACGTTTGCGGCTCGGTCAAACCAGCCATCAGCATCATCACGACGACCCTCTTCTTCCGCTGTGCGTCCGCGTTTTTCATAAATCAGGCCCATGTTTTTCAGGCATGACGGTTGCTTGGGGTTCTCATCCAATGCTTTCTGGTAGGTCTCCAGCGCCCGCTCTTCCTCGCCATTGCTCATATAAATAATCGCCATGTTTTTGAGGGTCTCGCCCCGGTCGATCGCGTTTTCCTCGAGTTTTAGACTTTCTTCGTAATTCTCGAGTGCTTCTGCGTAATCACCGTCGTTCTGGGCGGAGAGTCCGTCTCGGTAATACACGTACGCCTCCTTTGCACGGGCATTGATCGGAAGCAGCTTCACGATNAGATCAGCCATGACAGTGAAGCTCTTGTCAATGAAGTTGTCGTTGCGGTTGCTACGGGGCACTGAGACTTTGACGAATGAAACCATCCTGANCCCAANAGCGATGTCTAGCCAGATGTGGAGTAGAAGTCNTTTGATTTGATTGGAGCATCAATGACCACCTATGCCTTAACCTGATCAGTTTGTTTGGACTTAACGCAAAAATCGCTGTATCTAAGAAACTGAATTCAGATCCTTAAGGGCTACTCCCCTTTGCCAATCCGCTTCTCGCTGTTCGGGNTGTTGGGTATGTGGACTTGGATCGATCGTTGCAAGGTTGTAGTCAAACTTACATAGCGGCACGCCCTCTTGACGATTGAAGATTGTTGAATTATAAGNGGGNCATTGCATNTGTTGGCAAGGAAATCTTGAACAAGGAGGTTGAAAACAAAATTTCTACCCCTCTGTTTGTTAATGCAGCTGCATGCAGTGGTGTTTTGAGCGAATGCAGCTCAATAAGGAAAAATGGATTCGATGGGGAGGACTTTCAGGCCGAATTCCTTTTGAATATTGGGAATTGGGCTTTGGAGTGTTTAGGGGCTAGAGGCAATGAAAACGTGTTCTGGGATCGATGGGATAGAGCTGAAGAGATCCTCCACGAGATTCCAGATTTAGAACTGGGAGATCTAGGTTTTCTGTGTCGAGTTGCGCCTGATTTGCTCAAGAAGAAGGAATTCACTTCTATTGCGGATCAAAATATAATCGCAATGTATCGTTGCTATGAGAACTCTTTGCTTGCTCCTAGAGGCATTAATCTTGATGATATTGACAGTCACCTAGATGATAAAACAGAAGACCTTAGGTTAAGCGAAATGGTTTTTGAAAAGCATTTCAAAGGTCCATTGATTAGTCGAGTGGACCAATGGATTAATGAACGTGAAGGGGAAATTGTTGTTGCTGACATTGGGGCAGGAAATGGTAGGGTTCTTGAAGAAGTAGCATCTTTCTTGAGTGCTCATGGGAGAGCTTTCCGTTTAATTGCAGTTGACCCCAGTCCGATTGCAAGAGAAGAATGTAAACTGAGATTGAATAATCTTGGCACTAATCCGACGCAAATTGTTAATGGCACGATTGAAGAGGCTAGAGACGGAAAGATAAAAGAATTGTCCAATGATTTAATTGATAAAAATCTGCTTATATTAATGAAAGGTGTTGTTCATGATCGAACTATCGACATAGCCCCAATCAAAGATGATGCCAGCAGAAGCAACTCGGAGGCGATTTATAGAAATATAAATTGGTCACCGATTTCATGCGAACTAGTTGTCGCTGATCTTACAAAATTCCTTGATCACTGGAAGCAAACAAAAAAAGAAGCGACAATTTTTATGATGGAATCTCATTTGATTGACAGCCAATTGATTAATCAATTGATTGGCACTGTTCCTTTATTACCAGCTTACATTGGCCATGCACTGACTGCACAATATTTAATTACGTGTCCACAACACCATAGAGCTCTATTAAGGAGTGAGATGGCGCTGAAGACATTTGATGAACTTGTGCCTGTGGGTCAAGGCCATGCAATTATGTCGCTTGCTCAACTCCAGTGATTATGGAAAATAAAAATTCACCAACCCAAGATAAGTACGCTCCCGATTTCGTTGTTGATGTTGATGGAAGTGACCGTTGGGATGTACCTCGTATTCTTTCACCACCAGTCACCATTGCATTGGGGATATTTGGATTCGCCGTAGCTTCCATCTTTATTTGGTCTGTAACCTATCGATTGCCTGTTTATTCAAAAGGCCATGGCCTCATCTATAGCGGTCAAAGATTATATGGGGTCCGAGCGCAAAGTGATGGAATCGTTAAATCTGTAAACATTTCAGTAGATTCATTGGTGCAGAAAGGCGATGAGCTTGCCAACTTGTATATAGATGACCATGAGGCAAAGCAGAAAGCCGCAAACACCGAATATGAGAGTTCTGTTCAAAATCGGGTACTTGCCGACGTTCTGATTCCATCAGAGCTGGCTAGTCAAATTGCATCAAATGAAAAGTTATTGTCTGACACAAGGTCAAATATTGAAAAGCAGACTATTGTACTCAAGAAGCAGAAAAACAATCTTAAAACTTATGCAAAGCTAGAGTCTAAAGGGTACTTGTCTGCGGTAGAGCTCCTCAAGTATCAACAACAAGCTATCGAGCTTGAAAACACGATTGGTAAGACTGAATCTACTTTGATAGGCTTAAAAGCCACTAGAGATAAAACAATAAGGGAATTAAACCAAAGTTTGAATGAAGCCCGATCCAAAATGGCTTCTGACAAGGCAACATTAACGATACGAAAGAATGCTCTTTCGAGTAGTAGAAAGTTATATTCACCCATAACTGGCAAAGTTGTTCAAAGCTCGGCTTTAAAGGGCAATACTGTTAGCAAGGGAGAAGAGCTTTTTGTTGTTACTCATCCAGAAAGAAAACTCAGAGGAGCATTCTTGTTAAATAGCAAATCAGGTGGTGAAGTAAAGGTTGGAGAAGAAGTTTTAATCTCACCTAGCTCGGCTCCTGCCCAACGATATGGTTATTTGATGGGAAGGGTTGAAAAGGTTTCACCATACCCTACTAACTTGCAGGCTTATAGTTCTTTTATTGGTTCAGACTCTTTATCAAAAATAGTCTTTGAATCTCAAAAATTAGAGGCCGCTACACTTGTTATCATTGGAATTGATTATAAAGATGGACAGTTAAACTGGATCGGATCTCGTGGTCCTGAATGGGGAATCCGATCAGGAACGATTGCATCGGCCAAAATTCTATATGAGAGACGCTTGCCAATTAGCTATGTAATTCCATGGTTATCAAAGCTTACTGGATTGGATAATTTCTAAAAATGAAAAAATTACTTGGATTTAAGCGTACAAAATCAAGACTTGCCTTTTCTAAAAAAGAACAGGCAATTACTGCTCTTTCTATAGCTTTAGAATATTACGGATATGATATCACTCCTGCAGCACTAAAAGGTGGTAATTCAATTGACATCCTGACTTTTGAATCTCTACTTAAGATAGCAAAGAATATTGGATTCGCTGGTGATTACACAATATTGGCTGATTGGCTAGATCAAGCTAAGCCTCACGATGTTTCCTTGATTAACGCATATAACATCGGAACAGTTGTTTTGCAGAAAGACAATAAAAATACCTTAATCCTCAATAATCCTGTTAAGCAAGAGCAGCGTGTAGACATTAAAAGTTTTGTCGAGCAATATTCTGAATGTCAATGCTTAACACTGTCTAATCCTAATGGTTTGAAAAAAGCGGATAGAATACGAATGATAGGGTTGGTTTTAGCAGACAAACGCTTTGTGAGCGTAGCGGCTGTCCTCCTTATACTTAGTTTGCTTCATGGATTAATTGCTTTAATTGATCCCGTCATTAAAAATGTATATTTCAGCAATGTTGTTCAATTTGGCATTACTGGATGGGCCCAGTCACTTGCAATTGGTTATATAATTATTGCTGTTTTTAGTGGAATTTTACTTCTATCAGGTGGTCTAATTGGATATCTCTTGACAAGTCGATTAGCTCTTTTGTGGTCGTATAGCGTTTTCTCCGCGTTATTAAGAATGCCTGATTCATACATGGAGCTGAGAACTAGAGGAGATATGTTGAATCGTGTAAGGACAAGTGAAGCTCTTGCTTCATTTTTTGGAACCGAAGAAATGATGTTAATCGGTTCTATTTTGAATAGCTTTGTATTGTTGTTTGTTTTGGCTTCAACATCTATTCCTATGGCCATAATTTACTTGCTCTTTACTATAGCAAGCCTGCTTTACATCTTTACCACAAATAAGGGTTGGAAATTAAGGGCCGATCAACTTCAACAAGATCAAGCGATCGAAGTCGGATCTTTCGTACGTCTGATGTCTTCAGTTAAAAGTCTCCAGTACTCCCATCGTGCTAATGAAGGATTTCGTATTCATCAATTACTCATTGGTAATAGGTTATCTTCTCAGCAAAAGATGAGTTTATATTCAATCTATGTTAATTTTGGATCTACGATTATTGATGTAGTTCAATCCGTTTCTCTTCTAACGTTTGCTGCTTTGCTAATTATGTCAGGCAATATTTCTCTTGGCGAATATGTTGGATTTTCGGCGATTGTAAGCCAATTAATAGCACCTACGAAAAAGCTAACATCATTTGTTTCAAAATATCAATCAATGAATGCTATTTTTGATCGCATCATTGATGTTGTTGATGAATCCCGTGTTCAAGCCAAACGTGGAATTCAATATAAAAACTCTAACAATACTATATTGACAATTGCCATTAAGAATGCCGACCAAACGTTAAAAGATAGTACTTCCTTGGTTCAAGTAGATGAAGCTTCACAGCATTTAGAGCTTGAATTTTCAAGTCTTCGATCTTTACAAGACTGGGAATCATATTTAAATGGCGACACATGGCTTCCCCATTCAATAAGTGTTGAGATCTCTTGCATACAATCTAAAAAGATGGCTTTGCTATCATCCCCTTCACCGCATTTATTTAGCGGAACATTAATTCAAAATATAAACATTGGCAATGACCCACCTGATTATAGTTCTTCCCCATTGGTGCTTGATCTTTACAATGATTTTGGCTTTGATGATTTTTCTTTATCACAAAATGTTGGCATCGTTAATAACATAGAAAACGGATTGCTTGCTTTAAGTATAGCTAGGGCGTTACATCAACAACCTAGAGCACTTTTAGTTTCTATTACAAATGCTAATGAAGCAAAGCTAATTCCCATTCTGGTGGAAAGTGCTTTAGTAAAAGAAAAAAAGATAAAAATAGTCGTGCTCAAATCTAAAACAGTTGGCATTGAATTGTTTGCGAACTCCCTCAGCATGAGGGAGTTCGAGATATCAGCTGATAGCAGTAAACAACTAATCTCAATTAATAGTGGTATTTAATCATGACAAAGCCATTCCGTATTGACTCTTACGATGTACATATCTCGAATGAAGAGAAGAGAGAAATTGAAAATATTTGGCCTTTTGAAAATAAACGTGAATCTCTTAAAGAAAACGATTTATCATTGCTTCTAGTTGATATTCTTGACTATTTTGGTTTAAGTAGTAAGCAGGGTCACTCAAAGCCAAATACTTTGGCTGAATTATCAAGAGATTTACGAAGCACATATTGGATTGAATCGATTCCCTTAAAGGGAAATAGTTTAAAGTTAAATGGTGATAATGGATTAATTCTTGCTGTTTACAATGATGGGATCCGCTTGATTAAACCTAGATGGTACGGCGGATATCCAAATATTGATCAAAATTATGAATTTGCTGTGCTTCTGATTCGTTGCCTGACTGATCAAGGGACTACCATTGTAGATCTAATGTCTAATGTGTTTCATAAGCAGTGGAAGTTAATAGTAGTGATCATCATTGTGGCAATGGTGGCTGTTCTTATCGGCTTGATACCAACTTGGTTGCAAGAATATATTTTCGATACTGTTGTTCCCGATGGAAGTCGATTTTTGATGATTCAAATAGGAATCTTTCTTCTTTGCCTAAAATTAACTGGAAAGAGCTTCAATCTTTTCAATAGCCTTATAGGAGTAAGAATTGAATTGAGTTTTGGCTATCGTTTGTCAGCAATACTTATACAAAAATTACTCTTTCTTCAACCCCAGTTTTATTCAGAACATGGTGTTGGAGACTTGCTACAACGGGTCAACTCAGCACATGCATTTCGCCGTGCTGTTCAAAATTCGTTTGTTGCTGTTATCACTGCAGTAATAGTTGTTATATGTAATTTAGGTTTAGTTTACTTTAAAACCCATTCGCTAGAGCTTTGCCTGATTTGCATAGGCCTAACACTTATCGTGCCAATTGTTGATACAATTTCATCAATTATTGAGTCTATGTTGCGTCTTCGTCGGTTAGAAGTTGCAGCTCTTGTTGAAGATTCTATTCTTAAACCAATGGAATCTTTGGCGAGTGTTCGATCTCTTAGTATAGAAGATTTTTATTTTAAATTCTACGCAATTAATAGAAAAAAACTAGCTCGTATTGATATAAGCATCGGTATTCTTCGGTCTTTAACCAGTGTTATTTCGTTGATCATAGGATCTACTATAATTGGACTCTTGTTGTATTGGTTTGGAAAACCATCTTCTTTAACTGGATTAGGCGTCTCTGGAAGTCAAACAGTGGATGCATCTCAGGGCTTTATTATATTATTATTATCTGCTTTCTCAACAGCAAATGGCGCGGTGCAATCATTTAGCAAAAGTGTTCTCATGCTTGTAAAAACAATCCCTGATGCGATTCGTTTTCATCCAATTATCACAGCAGAAAGTGCTCCTTTGGCAAGAATAAAATCATGGAAGTCCCACGTCAAACGTGTTGAGTTTAATAACTTGGGTTATGTAGATAAAGCAAATGCAATGAAGACAGTATTTAAAATCCCCAAATTAATCGTAAATCAATCCGATACTGTTCTTTTATTTTCTAAGCAACAAAATATATGCTCAAACATGTATGATCATTTGTGTGGCTTGATATATCAGTATTCAGATCCGATCTCTAATCAGACAATCATGATTAACGACAAAGATCTTTATGATAAATCTAGCTCTGATCATTATCGCCAACACTTTATTGCCCTGACTCGTTCTTCTCCATGGATTAGTGGAACACTGCATGAAGCGTTGACAGGTCAGAGTGCCAATATTGATGATGCATGGCTTCAGAGTTGCTTAAGTGCAGTCAAGTTGAAATTTAGTTCTGATGATCTATCATGTCGCTATGACATGAATACAACTGATCAAATTCAGCTGAGTATGGAGCAAAAATTTAAAATTAGTATTGCCAGGGCCTTATACTTACGATATGATTTTATAATCATTGATCGCATATTTGATTCTATGCCTCCCTCCATTTTGTTGTCTGTAATCGATCATATCAAGACCTATAAGCAATCAATGATTGTATTGACCTGCTCCCCTGAATTAACCAATGGACATCAAGGGGTGTATACAGATGAATAAGCGAATGAAGCCTTTAGCTCTTTTTGTTCTTGCATTTGTTTCTATAAATTCTTCTCTTTTTTCTCTCGCAAGATCAGAACCACTTGTGCCTGGTGAGGATAGTATTGACTTGCTTTTTAAGCCTAACCATTCTTCTTCTTCCGATGTTAAGAATTCTAGTGACAAATTAATATTAGAGCTGAATGCCATCAGATCTAGAGTTAATCAGAATTCCAGAGAATTATCTCTTGCGCTATGCTTGAAGGAGGGCATTCAAAATAATCATCAACTTGCATCAGCATATGCAACTATTCAGCAATATGAATATTCCCTCATAGCAACGAAAAGGGGTTTCTTCCCTTCGATAAGCTTGAGTAGTCTTCCACCATTTTTAGGTCGTGTATACACTAGTAATTCATCAACGCGTCAAGTCAGTGAACCTGTAAGTGTTAATCCAAATGGAACGTATTCCTATTCAACAGTTACCGAGTCGGCAAATTCTCAAGAAGAGTATATGCAATTTGCCCCCTATCTTACTTTTACCTGGTCTTTCTTTCAGCCTAGCTTGCCAGCATCAATTAGCTCCGCAAAAGCTTCCCTAAATCAACAGAGATTAGCATTTAATGTATCGGCGCGATCTGCTATTCTTGACTTACAGCAGTCGTATTTTAAATTACAGTCATCAGCCTCATTGATTGATTCTTTCGAGAAAATATATTTGATTAATCTTGAGCAGGTAAAGTATGTGGAAGCTCGTCAAAAAGCAGGCCTTATTGATATTGGTGCTGTAGATCAGGCTAAGTCTCAGCTCTATTCACAAGCTAGCGAACTGATTGGGTACTATAGAGACTATTTAAACAATTCATCTGATCTTGCACTGGCAATGAACACTCCAGGTGATGTAACTATTGTTCCGAGTGATGACTTTACTCTTGTGGGTCAATGGGATGAGTCAATATCAGAAACTATTGATCATGCGTTAGCAATGAGAGAAGAAATCAAAGAATTTCTCGAATCCGCGAACTCATCGATTTGGTCGGCGAGGGCAGCAATTAGGAGCTACTTACCTGAGTTGATGCTTCAGGGGTATGCATATGGTGAGTACGAAAAGGGATCTGATGACGGCCTATCATTCAGCTCACAATATGGATTTGGTGCTATCGGACTTGGAATAACATGGGATATTTTTGATGGCGGTGTAAAAGCTGCTGAGGCATCCTCTTACAGGTCATCGGCAAAAAGCGACCAGCAAAAAGCTGAATACACTAAGGACAAAATAAAGCAGCAAATAAGGCAGGCTTATTCAATCTATAAAACATCAGCCTTCGCTCTTCATAATGCACATTTAAATCTTTCAGCTTCGACCAATAGTATTAAAGTGAACAAATCTCGATTTTCTGTAGGATTGGGTGATATCACGTCAATTGTTCAATCTATGCAATTGTTAGGTGAGGCAACTCGTCAATATAACCAGGCTATTCTAGATCATAATACTTCTGTTGCTGAGTTGTATCGGTATTCAGCAACTTGGCCAGCTCAAACTGAGTCGATTGTTTTGCAAACCGCAGATAAACTAAAGAAGGATGATTGATTTAGTGTTATGCCAATCCTGGACAAAAATTTACTTAGATCTTATGAATTAAATTGCTTTATTCAAGCTTCGATACGTGATCAAGTCGTAGAGTATTTGCCATATGGTGTATTAATAGACGATTCTTCTGTGCAACCTGTTTCGCCTGATTCAATCTTTCAAATTGGTTCGATCAGCAAACTCCTTACCTCATGTATTGTTTTTTGTTTATGCAAGAAAGGTTTTATTGACCTTCATTATCCTTACCAAGTCTGTAATGCGTCAGATCCTCGCCGCTTCACATTGTCTGAGTTGATGCAACATCGTTCTGGCATTATCAATCATATTGGTTATTCTGGCTTTAATGTAAATGATTTAAGCAAGCAGTTGCCTGACTCACTCGAGACCGAGCTTCGGAACCATTATTACTCGGGATATCAATCAATTTATCATTATTGTGGAATTAATTACAGGGCAATACAGAGGATTTTAGAAGTTCAATTACAGACTTCATTTGAGGATCTTCTTTGCGAAATGATCTGTGATCCACTTGATCTGATGCACACTACTTCATGTGTCTCTAAATTAGATAAGGAGTTAACGATTGAGGGTTGTGATCAACATGGCAATAAGCTTGAAGGAGGCTGGAATCTTTTCACGGGTTGTGAGGCAGCTGCTGGTATCTGGTCATCTGCCTCTGACCTCTGTAAGTTAATGAAAGCTCTACTAAAAAGTACTAACGAGAGTGAATCGTCTTCATTCAACACGACATGGCGTGATTTGGTTAACACAAAACTATCTGGACGCTATCGGTTTGGTTGTTTCGTCATTAATACTCAATCATGTATACGATTAGGACATTCTGGGCGAAATCCTGGCTACCAATCAATTTTTTGGTTTAATCCCCGTAACAAGACTGGAGTCATTACATTNTGGAATGATGATCGAATNAATTCGGAGATCGAAGCAGCAATTGTGAAGCACTTGTGAAANTTTTAGTCAGCACTCCTTGACATCGCTATTCTAGCACTAACNGTTTAGAGACTANTGAAATGACTGTATGCGATGTAAAGCCTAAGTCAAAGCAAGATCTTGATTACATGTCAATTTCTTTTTGGAAAGATCCTTCTAATTATGATGTTAATCTACCCAGCTTTAAGCGTTCAATTGAGCTCTTTGTGAATGACTCGCATTTTCAGGCTAAATATTTAGCGGCTCCTGAACAAACTCTAGAGGAGTATGGTCTAAGCAATATTAAGCCATTGGAATTGGATATTCTGACCAATAAAGAGATAGGAATGCAGTATGTTCCTGGTGGTGATAAAGAGATCCCAACTGTAGTAAGTCAATATCGGAAGTTCATTCAATGCAAGCAAGGCCACAGTCTTGAGATCCGAGAAATCCAACCCGATCATCCTGGTTGGAGAAAATGGCGTGCAAGAATGGTTAAGGGGACACTCTGGCGGGAAGGATCTCTTAAATACAAACGCTTAGTTCATGCTCCATACACGGTTGAATTCACGTATGGCTGCACTGTCGGTTGCTGGTTTTGTGGAGTCTCTGCTGAAAAGTTTCAAGGACCAGTTGAGATGACTGATGAGGTTAAATCAAATTGGCGAGAATTTCTTCATTCATTCAACTCAATATGTGGCCAAGAGTCTGCTCAGAATGGTTTTTGTTACTGGGCAACAGACCCACTAGATCATCCTGAATATGAATGGTTTCTTGAGCAGTTTCACGATATTCTCGGTTACTGGCCACAAACAACAACTGCTCAAGTAATGAAGCATGCACCAAGAACTCGTGCACTATTTAAACATATTGAATCCAAAAACGGATTTGTTCAGCGTTTCTCTATGACTCGCTCTACAGATCAAAGAAAGATAATGGATTTCTTTACTCCTGAGGAATTGTTCCTTTGTGAATTGATCCCACAATATGACAATAAACTGTCTCCTAAGGCGACCGCTGGACGAGTACGAGATCTTGTTCTTAAAAAGCAGGAGCAGGATAAAGATATTCCATTTCATTATAATCTTGAAAGTACAGGCTCAATTGCTTGCGTAAGTGGTTTCTTGATTAATTTAGTTGAGCGATCTATTAAGTTGATTACTCCATGCGCAGCTTCCGACCGTTGGCCTCTCGGATATCGCATTCTTGGTGAGAGAACTTTTGAATACGAAGAAAGCATTGAGTTTTTACTCCGGGATATGCTTGCTTCCTATATAAACAATCAATTGTTACCCAATGATTATTTAAAACCTCAACTAGGAGTTGTTTTCTCATCTTCCACTGATGGTGTCTTGGCTGCATCAAGCCACGGCTACACAATGTCTGTGAAAAATGTTAGTGCCCCAGGCACAATAGCTGAAATGTTACAGTTGGGACAGTACACTGTTCAGGATGTTTGTAATGCTGTTGAAGCTAAAGGTGGTTCACGTGTTCAAGCAATGATTGCGCTTTATCAATTATTTGAAATGGGCATATTTGATGAGGATATTATTGACACAGCCCGTAAAAATTCTTTGGCAGTGAGGAGTTGATCATGTCAAAATCAATTCGTTGGTTTGGACCAAAAAGAATTGGCTGGGGTGTTCGTCCCATCCATCCTATGGGCTACCTTGTTCTTGTAATTTCGATTGCTGGTTTAATAGCTGGAATTAATTTCATTGTAACCGGATCGTCTTTTGTTGTTGGCATCCTGATTGCTCTTGTCTCGATTTTGTTCTTTATTATTGTGTCGGCACTCACTTTTGACAAAGCAACATCTACGTAAATTAGTTTATGCAGATTTGTTTTCCGCTGTCAATTATACTTTAGTTGTCTAATTGTTTTTTGATGATGGAAGCAAGAGCTGCTATTTCAGCATCTCTAATAAAGGAGAGGTGTTTTGTGCCT
>NHEP01000247.1 GCA_002171515.1 bacterium TMED88
CTCGGCGGGGACTTTCTCCCGCCGAGGCACGCGAATGTTTCTCTCGGTCAAGCCTCAACCGAGATGCCTTGAACTGAGGGTCTGACCTGGATCGCTTCTCCTAGCGACCCGTCCACTTGGGCGGACGCTTCTCTGCAAAAGCCTTCGGGCCTTCTCGGGCATCCTGACTGGTGAAGACCGTCTTCATCATCGGTCCCTGCAGACCCCAGGCGGCTTCCTCGTCCCGGCCTCGGGACTCGCGGATGATCTGCTTGCTCGCGGCGACCGCCAGCGGAGCATTCTGAGCGATGCGCTCAGCGAGCTCGAGGGCAGCCTGACAAGCCTGACCGGGCTCCGCCAAGCGTGTCACGAGGCCCCACTCATGGGCCTGTTCTGCGGTGATCGGGTCCGAAGTCAAAGCCATTTCCATGGCGACCCCGTACGGAACTCGATTCGGCAGTCGGAACAAGCCCCCGCCCGCCGCAAAGAGCCCTTTATTGACCTCGGGGATGCCCAGCTTGACGCCCTTGGCGGCCACGATCAGATCGCAGCTCAGGGCAATCTCCAAGCCGCCCGCGAGCGCAAACCCTTCAACGGCAGCAATCAAGGGTTTGGTGCTTCCCTTTCGCAGGAAACTGTCAAAACCCTGGGGCGGTCCCTCGGTCGCGAAGGCTTTCAGGTCCATGCCGGCGCTGAAGCCTCCATCGGCACCGGTCAGGACACCTGCGGTCAGGCCATCATCGGCGTCGAGCTCCTCGATGGCCGCCACCAAGGCGAGACCGAGTGCACTGTTGACGGAATTCTTGGCCTTGGGCCGGTTCAGCGTGATGAGTCGAACTCGACCGTGTGTTTCGATGAGGATTTCATCAGCCATTCATTTTCTCCTGGCTCGGGGTTTGTTCAAGCAAAGCGCTTCTCATTTGGGAGGCATCCGAATCCCGCCATCCACCCGCAAGGTCTCGGCGTTCATGTAGTCGTTGGTGATCAGTTCTACCACCATCGAAGCCAGTTCGGTGCCATCTCCCAAGCGCTTCGGAAACAGAACGTTACGACCCAGGTTGGCCTTGAACTGCTCGCTCGCCTCACCCTGTCCATAGATCGGCGTATCGATCAGCCCCGGTGCGATGGTGTTGACGCGAATGCCCACGGCTGCCAAGTCTCTCGCGATCGGCAGAGTCATTCCAACCACACCACCCTTGGAAGCCGAGTAAGCAGCCTGGCCAATCTGTCCATCAAAGGCGGCGACCGAAGCGATGTTCACAACAGCACCCCGCTGACCATCGGCATCCACGGGTTCCTGCTGTGACATCGCCGCAGCGGCGAGACGCAAACAATTGAACGTACCAATCAGATTGACACGGATCACAAACTCGAACTGCTCCAGGGGAAAGGGTTTCCCTTCTCGATTCACAGTTCGGCTGGCATTGCCGAGGCCCGCGGCATTCACGAGAGCCCGCAGCGGACCCATCGCCTGTGCGGCTTCGACTGCGGCCTGGACTTGGGATTCGTCCGCGACATCCGTCTTGACGAATGTGCCTGAGAGCTCCTCGGCAATCGCCTTGCCCTTTTCTTCATTCAAGTCGCAAATCACGGGCTTCGCGCCCAAAACGGCCAGGCGACGCGCGCTGGCGGCACCGATTCCAGAAGCCCCGCCGGTGACGAGGACTGATGCTCCTTCGAGTTCCATCTTTAGATCCTTTCAATCAGAGTTGCGTTTGCCATCCCACCGCCTTCACACATCACCTGAAGACCATAACGGCCTTCTGTGCGCTCCAGCTCGTTCAACAAAGTCGCCATCAATTTCGTACCCGAGGCGCCGAGCGGGTGACCCAATGCGATCGCCCCGCCATTCACGTTGACTCGGTCGAGGGAGGCTCCAGTCTCTTTCTGCCAGGCCAGCACAACCGAAGCGAAGGCCTCGTTGACCTCAAAAAGGTCGATATCACTAATGGACAAACCACTGCGCTTCAAAATCTTTTCCGTCGCGGGAATCGGGCCCGTCAGCATGGTGACCGGATCAGCCCCCGCCACAGCGAAAGAGTGAAAACGCGCACGCGGGGTGTAGCCGAGCTCTTTGGCTTTCTCGGCGCTCATGATCAGAACCGCCGATGCCCCATCGCTGATCTGGGAACTATTCCCGGCGGTGATTTTGCCATCGTCCTTAAAGGCCGGGCGAAGGCCCGCGAGCTTCTCGGCGGTTGTGCCATGCCGAATGCCTTCGTCGGCCCGCATCAGACTTTCCTTGCCCTCGTCATCCACCACGGGGACCGGCACGATTTCTCGTTCGAAGCGCCCAGCGGCCGTCGCCTGCTCGGCACGCTGCTGAGAAAGAGCGCCGAATTCATCGAGATCCTGGCGGCTCAGCCCCCATCGATCGGCGATCATATCGGCCCCAATGCCTTGAGGCGGCAACCCGGTTTCCTTGTATCGCTCGCCCATCGCTTCCGTAAAGGGGAAGTCCATGCCTTCGACCACCGAAGCGCCCATCGGGACCTTCGTCATGACTTCGACACCGGCCGCGACAACGACGTCATACGAGCCCGCCATCACGCCTTGGGCTGCGAAGTGCATCGACTGCTGAGAACTTCCACACTGTCGGTCCACGGTGGTTCCGGGGACGGACTCCGGCCAGCCCGCTGAAAGGATCGCGTTTCGGGCGATATTCAGTGACTGGGGACCCACCTGCATCACGCACCCCATCACGACATCATCGACCTGTGCGGGATCAAGATGATTTCGCTCGGCGATGGCCTTGAGGACGTGAGCCCCCAGAGCGGCCGGGTGCCAATCTTTAAGCTGTCCATTTCGCTTTCCGCCCGGTGTTCGAACGGCATCGACAATCACTGCATCCTGCATTTCTTGAGCTCCTTTTATCGTAAAGTTTTCAAAATCTTTATGGGTGGGTTGACGTCAACGGCGCCTGCAGCGCCGCCATCACTTGGGCATGGGCCAGACACTCGAGTTGCTCTCGATCGAGTCGATGCCGATGAAGGCAGAGCGCTAGCAGAGCAAAAATTGCCATCTGGACCATCAATTGAGCCTGCTCTTCGCTGAGTTCCGGACGCACGGCTTGCAACCGTTTTCGCCAGAGCGTTCTCAATGTGCGCTCAGAACGGACAAAGGGCGCGCGCTGATCACTTCCTAAATTACGCAGTTCGAGGACATAACACGCGTAGGTGTCCGCGTTATCCAGAACCACTCGCACGTACGCCTCGACCAATGCATCCAAGGCCTCAGCCGGAGTCTGCGGGGACTCGGCCAAAGCATGCCGAACGCCATCGGAAATTCTCTGGGCGCCTTCGCCAATGGCCTCCGCGAGCAGAGCCTGCTTGGTCGGAAAATGGGCATAGACCGCTGTTCCCGCGACGCCCGCGGCCGCGCCAATGTCGTTCAGAGACGTCGCATGAAAGCCCTGGGCTCGGAAGAGCCGGAGCGCGGCGGCAAAAATTTTGTCGCGCCGGGAGGGACGGCCTCGTCGGACGGCTGCGGATTCGATGGGCGGAGCGGCGGGGGATTGATTGCGCATTTCACTCAAGGGGGGTTAACGGCGGCCATTAACTTAGTGGGCACTCAGAAATGTGCAAGGTGCGTGCGCCCGCCCGGTGGGCCGAATTCCGTGGGTTTTGGCCTCAAAACCCTACGGTACATTCTCGAGAGGCGAGTTGGAGCATCAGCGGCCACCCACCAGGGGAAAACAAAGAACATGGATTTGGGCATCGCGGGCCGCCGGGCCATCGTCTGCGCCTCCAGCCGTGGACTCGGCCGGGCCTGCGCGGAATCCCTGGCGCGAGAAGGCGTGCACCTGACGCTGAACGGACGAGACCCCGCGACGCTCGAAACTGCGGCACAAGAGCTGAAAAACACCTATTCGGTGGAGGTCGCCCACGTCGCCGGAGACATCGCCGAGGAAGGGACCCGGGATGCCCTGCTCGCCTGCACCCCAGAGCCGGACATCTTGATCAACAACAATGGCGGCCCCCCTCCGGGCCGCTTTCAGAATTGGGACCGCGAGGCTTGGATCGCCGCCCTCGACGCCAATATGTTGGCCCCCGTTCTGATGATCCGGGCCGTCCTCGACGGCATGGTGGACAGAAAATTTGGTCGCATCGTCAACATCACCTCGGCCATGGTGAAGACACCGCTCTCGCCGATGGGGCTCTCCACAGGCGCGCGCACGGGCCTCACTTCGGTCGTAAAGGCAATTAGTCGCGACGTGGCCCGCGCCAATGTGACCCTGAACAATCTGCTTCCTGAACGCATCGACACCGCGCGACAGCGAGGTATGGCGGAGTTGCGGGCTCAGCTCGGAGGCGTCTCCGTCGACCAGGCCTACGAAGAGATGAAAGCCTCCATTGCCGCCGGACGCCTGGGACGCCCTGAAGAACTCGGCGATGCCTGTGCGTTTCTCTGCAGCGCCCAGGCGGGCTTTATCTCGGGGCAGAACCTGCAGCTTGATGGCGGGAGCTACGCCGGTCTCATCTAGGGAGATGCAACCCGTGATCGAAACACCTTGTCTTGTTGTGGGCGCGGGGCCCGTTGGACTGATGGCGGGCATCCTCCTCGGCCAGCGCGGTCTCTCCACGCAGGTCATCGACCAAGATTCGGGCACCCAGGAATCTCCGGCGGCCCACGTCGTCAACGCGCGCACCCTCGAAATTTGTCGCCAAGCGGGCCTCGATTCCGCCGCCTTGGCCAAGATCGTCAAGCCGCCGGAAGATGCGGGGCA
This sequence comes from bacterium TMED88, assembly GCA_002171515.1. Classification (GTDB taxonomy): domain Bacteria; phylum Myxococcota_A; class UBA9160; order UBA9160; family UBA4427; genus TMED88. Next base: position 4,706 of record NHEP01000247.1, read on the forward strand.
CGCCCTCTTTGTCACACGACTGAACGGTGAGGTGGTTGGTCGATTGCCCTTTGAACGGCAGGGCGAAGAATGCCTGCGCTTCACCCCGACACCACTTCGGAATATTTCTCAGAATCGTTTTGAAAGTTTCCTTGAGTCAGAACTTGTTCGCACCCCAGAGACCACACTGAATTACCAACATCGATGGGAAAGCGCTGAGCAAGATGACGAAGGCGTCACATCGAAAGTGCGTGATCTAAAGACCGGCGAGCTGCTCGAGATCCGAAGCCGCTATCTGATCGCTGCGGACGGAGCCGGTAGCCGAATCCGAAAATCCCTCGGCATCGAGATGGAGGGGCCTCCAAGACTCCAAAGTTTTGTGATGATTCATGTGCAGATCGACCTCCGTGACCTCGTCCGAGATCGCCCGGGAGTTCTGTATTGGATCCTGGACCCCGCCGCCGGCGGTGTCTTCGTCGCCCATGACATCGATCGCGAGTGGGTCTATATGCATGAGTTCGATCCGGACCGCGAATCCCTGGACGACTATAACGAGGCGCGCTGCCGTGAACTCGTCACCCAAGCCATCGGCCAAGAACACCCGATGAAGATTCGCAATCGCCTCACCTGGACGATGAGTGCTCAAACGGCTTCGACCGTTCGCGACCNCCGCATCTTTCTNGTNGGCGATGCCGCCCACCGTTTTCCGCCGACCGGGGGCCTTGGCCTCAACACNGGGATCCAAGATATCCACGCNCTGGNTTGGCGGCTGAACGCNATNGAAAANGGNTGGGCCNANNCNTCCCTGCTTGAGAGTTACGCTGTTCGANCGCGTTCCNGTTGCGCAGAACAACGCCGAACAGAGCCTCCGAAATGCGGGCAAGCTTTTGGCCATCCCCGCTGCGCTGGGAACCTTGGAAGAGGCCAGCACGACTCGCATGCAGGCCACCCTCGACTCGCCCGAGGGCCGCACGCGAGTCGAAGAATCCATCGCGGACCAAGCAGAGCACTTCGACATGCTGGGACTCCAACTCGGCTACGTCTATACGAGTCAGGCAATCCTCTCGGATACAAAGCCCACGCCGACCGTGGACAATCCCGTCCGAGAATATGCTCCCTCAGGCCAGCCCGGCGCCCGGCTGCCACATACTTGGCTCAGGCGCGGAAACGAGAAGATCTCGAGCCTCGATTTGATTCGACCCAATGGATTCACGCTGCTCGCGTGGGGCGATCCAGCGGGCTGGCCAGAGGCTGTCTCGGCCTGCGCGGATTGGCCGATTGAACTCGTCAAGATTGAGGCCGATGAGGAGGAAGAAAAAGGCGCGTGGTCGAGAGCGTGCGGTCTTGAGTCGGGTGGCGCGATCTTGGTTCGACCGGATCAGCACGTTGCGTGGCGCAGCCCTTCGAAGCCGGAAGACCCGAGCTCTTCGCTGATGCGGGTTCTCAACACAATTACGCCCCTCACAGAGGTACGCCTCTAAAGGGCCCGCTCCTCGAGTAACGCGTAGAGACGCTGGCCCGGGGATCTATGCCTCAGTGCATTGCGTAAGTCGGTTAACTCCATGGCTCGCTCATAGGGATCCGTGTCACTTCCCGTAGACCAAGAAGCTGCGCGTGCATCGAGCTCTTCTTCTTCCATCGGTGCCAGGGCGGTGCAAAAGGTTTCCGGAAGGCTCCACACGGGGAATGACTGACAGGTTGCGTCACGAAGCGGCTCAACCTGGGGATGGGAACCCTGGGGAACCACACAGCCGACTAAGTCCGTCAGCACTCGAGGCCCAGCGACAGCGATCGGCTCGGCGGCGGGTTCGGTTCCGAGATCATCCATCGTTGAAATCCCGACGGCATCCGCGGGCAAAGCGATAAAAAAGACCAGTTCCATACCTCCCTTTTCGGTTCCTCGGCGTAATTTCTTCAGCCATCTCTGGCCCTCCTGGCCCCTGCGATCTCGATTTGACGAAAAAACCTTCGCTCAGCCCAAAATCTCGAGATCAAAAGCAGATGACCGCGACGGTTTTCTCAGCATGAGTCCGCCCGCCGCTCAGGCTATGCTCCGGCCTTTCGCACACCGAGGAGCAGCCTGACTATGCCGATGCCCCAGGACGTTGGAATCATCGACACGATGATCGGATTTCCCGCCAGCGACTTTTCGCAATACGACTTCATTCGCAAGCAGCTCCGTGATGGGGAGAGCCGGGACGACTACGACTTCCCCGTCGAATACATGTTCAAGCATGTTCCGAAGGAGCTCTACGGTACGGAGAATCCTGTCGACATTACGCTTCACCAGATGGACCGCTTTGGAGTGGAGCGAGGCCTGATCGGCTGCGAAGACGACGTCAGCCAGCGCGCCCTCAAGGACCATCCGGACCGCTTTATCCCGGCCGGAAATGTCGACCCCAATGACGGAGTCGAGGGGCTTCGGAAAATGGTCCGCCAGTACGAAGAATTCGGCGTTCGCGCATTCGGCACTTTCCCGGCGGGCTGCAACCCTCAGATTCCGATCGACCACGCCAAGTACTACCCCTACTACGCGAAATGCTGCGAGCTCGGTGTTCCCATCTTCGTCTGCGCGGGTGTCCCAGGCCCTCGACTGCCCATGGCCTGCCAACATGTCGAGCGGATCGATCAAGTCATGTATGACTTCCCCGAATTGGTGTTGGTCACTCGCCACGGCTGTGAACCCTGGGAGAAACTCGCCATGAAGCTCATGCTGAAGTGGCCGAACCTCTACTACTCGACCTCCGCTTTCGCCCCGAAGTACTATCCGCAGGAAATCGTCGAATACGCGAACACCCGGGGCGCCGACAAGATCATCTACGCGGGCTACTTCCCCATGGGCCTTTCTCTCGAGCGAATCATGGGCGACATGCCCAAGGTTCCCTTTCGAGACCATGTGTGGCCTAAGTTCCTCAGGGAAAACGCATTAAAGGTCCTTGGGCTTAACCCATCAGGTGATTAGAACCTTCTCCCGTGCAGACAAGAAAAGAAGTGGTGGATCGTTTCTCACCGCTGTCTTCTTTTTCTTAATTCTGGTCGGATGGGGGTGCCGATCCGAGGTCTCCCCTCCCCGATCGGTCATTCTCATTTCTCTCGATACTTTGCGGGCAGACCATCTCGGCGCCTATGGCTATGCGCGCCCCACAAGCCCGAACCTCGATGCCTTGGCGGCGTCTGGGGTCGTTTTCGAGATGGCCCTCGCCCAGGCTTCGTCGACCCTGCCCTCTCATCGCTCGCTCTTTCGCTCTCGACTGCCCTCGCGGGCCGAGGCGCCGACCCCCACCCTGGCCGAAGTCGTCGCTCAGAACGGCCTCACCACGGCCGCCTTCACCGGGGGTGGCAATGTCTCGACGGCTTTCGGTTTTGATCGCGGATTTGAAACCTACGTGGACGACCCACGAGGTTTCGGAGAGTCCTTCGACGACATCGAGATTTGGATCAGAACCCACGCCCAAGATCGCTTCATGCTGTTCCTACACACCTACGACATTCACCTCCCCTACGATCCCCCTGCCCCGTACCGGGACCAATTTGGCGCTGACTACGATGGTCAGATCAACGGCCGAAAGACCCTCGACGCTTTGCGAAGGGAAAGAGGTTTTAAGGGTTATCGCAACCAAGGCTCTGAGCCCGAATTAGAAGAAGCCGATCGCGCCAAAATCATCGATCTCTACGATGGCGGAATTCTGTATACCGATACTTTCATCGAAAGACTGCGCTTGCTTCTCCGAGAACTGGAGCTCCTCGACGAAACGGCACTGGTGGTTTTTTCGGACCACGGCGAAGAGTTTTGGGAACACGGCTCCGTGCTCCACTCCCACACCCTTTACCAAGAATTAATCCATGTCCCGTTAATCTTTTCCTTTCCCGGCCACTGGGCAGCCGGCGAGCGCATCGAAACACCCGTTCAGTTGCTCGATGTCGCCCCGACTGTGCTCGACCTCCTGCGGATTCCGATTCCAAAAACGTTCGAGGGTCGAAGCCTCCTTGGGCTCATCCGAGGAGAAGAAGCGGAGCCCCGGGGCATTGCGTCGGAGATTCGAAATCTCAGCTCTCGAGTTGAATACCCCTGGAAGCTCATTGAAGAGCAGCGCGGAGAGATTACGGTGAGAGCGCTATTTAACCTTGAAACCGATCCCTTTGAAACACGAGATGTCTTAAAAGAGCGGCGAGATGTCGGCGAACGGATGTCGGCAGGCCTCAACGGTGAGGTTCAGGACGGAGCCAACGCCTTTGTCCCGTCGGTGGACTTCGAAGGTGTCGAGCCCGCCTTGCGCGAGCAACTCGAAGCACTGGGCTACGTCGAAGACGAACGACCGGCGTCCTCGGCACCGGAACGACCTTGAAGGCCGCGAAGCCGTTTTTGCTTCGGATTCAGGAGACCTCGCCATGACCAAGCTGCCGGATCTCAGCCGACTGACCGAAGCGGCTGAGGAAGAAATCAGCCGAGGACTTTTGGCCTGCCAGTGGGCTCTCGCACGAAACGGAAAGCTCATCGGAACACAAACCCTGGGGCCCGTCCAACCGGAAACCCGCTTTTGGATCGCATCGGCCACCAAGCCCATGGTGGCGTCTGCGATTTGGATCCTAATGGACGAACACGGCCTCGAACTGGACCACCCCGTCGCAGAGTACCTGCCTGAGTTTGCCGAAAATGGAAAGGGTCGGGTGACCCTCGAGCAAGTCATGGTGATGACCGCTGGATTTCCGAACGCGTCCATGGCGCCGGCGGACGGGGGTGACCCCGAACGGCGACGAAAACGAATGGCGAGCTGGACGCTCGAATGGGATCCGGGCACCCGCTATGTCTACCATGGCGCCTCCGCGCATTGGGTGCTCGCCGAGCTGATCGAGCGGGTGAGCCAGCGACCTTTCTGCGACTTCATCGAGCAACGCATCACCGCACCGCTGGGTCTACCGCGGGCGCTCGGCATTCCTCGAGCGGAACAGACCGACGTGGCCCAAATGTCCGAAGCAGCGGATCCCCAGACCCGATCCGAATTTGACTATGCGACCAAAATCGAAATCGGCGAACCGGGCGGAGGGGCCATTATGACCGCCCCAGATCTTGCCCACTTCTACCAGGGGCTCCTCAATAATCCCGCGCAACAATGGGAGCCAAGCGTTCTCGCGGATGGAACCGGCCACATTCGCTGCCGACTCCTTGAAGAGAGTTTACAGATGCCGGCGAACCGCACGACGGGGGTGGTCGTCGGCGCCGGCTTCGGCTCTGCCTGGGGTGACTCAGAGTCCGCCTTCGGCTGGACCGGGGTGGGGGGGCAAATTGCGTTCGGAGACCCGACCTCGGGAATCTCCTTTGCGTTTCTACAAATGGGGGATCACGATCCAACCCGGGCCTTCATGCGGGGTGCGCGGCTCAGCCGGCGCGCCCTCCGGCTCGCCCTCTAGACGGCCGAGGCGGGCCTCGGCTAGCGTCTCGGCATGGAATATAAATGCTTCGACGTCAGCGTGGACGACCACGTCGCCCATATTGTTTTGTCCCGCCCCGAAAAAAGAAACAGCATGGTGCCCGAGTTCTGGGACGAGCTACCGGAAATTGTTCGCGAAATCGACGAAAAGTCGATGGCCCGAGCGATCGTGATTTCCTCCACCGGCCCGCACTTCACAGCCGGACTGGATCTTCAGGCCTTCGCGCCGTCGGAGAACCTCGGCGGACTGACAGGCGACTCCGCTGAAAAGTCGAAGCGCCAATCTGGCGCGCGCTTCTATAGCAACGTCATGCATATGCAGCGGTCGTTCAATTGCCTTGAGGAATCCAGAATTCCCGTGCTCGCCGCGATTCAAGGCGGATGCATCGGGGGTGGAGTCGACCTCGTGACCGCATGCGATATGCGATACGCCACGGAAGACGCTTTCCTCACCATCTTTGAAATTAACGTCGGCATGACGGCAGATGTCGGCACCTTTCCTCGCATTGTTAAGCTTTTGCCCGAGGGCGTAGTCCGTGAACTCGCTTACACCGGTCGACGCATTTCGGCCGCAGAGGCCCAGTCGCTTGGTCTCGTCAATCGGATCTACGCCGATCATGCAAGCCTTCTCGAAGGAGTGCTTGAGTTGGCCAAAGAAATCGCCAGCAAGCCGCCGCTGGCCATTTACGGCTGTAAGCGGATGATCACGTACGCGCGCGACCACACAACGGCAGATGGCCTCGACTACATCGGGATTTGGAACGCCAGCATGTTGCAGCCGGCCGAGATGGCCGAATCCATTCAAGCGCGGGCCGAAAAACGAGATGGGAATTTTGCGGACCTCCCGCCCATTCATCGAAAGCTTGCGCGAGACTAAGCCGATTCAAATCCGCCAACGAACGAACGACTCAGCCAGAGCGCGAGTCCTTTCATGACGCAGGCTCAAAAGAATCGCGCCTATTGGCGCGCCAATCTCCGCCTTCTCGCCTCTCTTCTTATTGTGTGGTTTGGTGTTTCTTTTGGTTGCGGAATTCTTTGGGTCGATAGGCTGAATGAAATCCGCATCCCCGGCACGGGCTTTCCTCTGGGCTTCTGGTTCGCCCAGCAGGGCTCCATCTGGGTCTTCGTCGCACTGATCTTTGTGTACGTCTGGCGAATGAACCATCTTGACCGCCAATTCGGCGTCTCGGAGGATTAGGGAAAAGATGGGAACCCAAGCGTGGACCTTCACCTTGGTGGGCCTCAGCTTCGCCCTCTACATCGGGATCGCCATCGCCTCTCGAGCCTCGTCGACGCGGGACTTCTACGTCGCTGGAAAAGGCGTCTCTCCCGCGGCCAATGGGATGGCGACCGCAGCGGACTGGATGTCTGCGGCTTCTTTTATCTCTATGGCGGGTTTGATTTCTTTTCTTGGCTACGACGGATCCGTGTACCTGATGGGCTGGACCGGTGGCTATGTCCTGCTCGCCCTCCTCCTCGCTCCTTATTTGCGAAAATTTGGACAATTCACCGTTCCCGACTTCGTGGGCGATCGCTACTACAGCCAAGTCGCGCGGATCGTTGCGGTCATCTGCGCCATTTTTGTCTCCTTCACCTACGTGGCCGGGCAAATGCGCGGGGTCGGTATTGTGTTCAGCCGATTCTTGCAGGTCGACATCACCTATGGGGTTTTGATCGGCATGGGGCTTGTCTTCTTCTACGCCGTGCTCGGCGGAATGAAGGGCATCACGTACACCCAGGTTGCTCAGTTCTGCGTCCTGATTTTTGCCTACATGGTGCCCGCCATTTTTATTTCGCTGATGATCACGGACAGCTTCGTGCCCCAGATGGGCTTCGGGGGTGCAGACACCACCTCGGGCGAATACTTGCTTGATCGACTGAATGGCCTGCATGCCGAACTGGGATTTGCCTCCTATACCGATGGCAGCAAATCGAAGTGGGACATTTTTGCCATCACCGCCGCCTTGATGGTGGGAACAGCGGGTCTCCCCCACGTGATCATTCGGTTCTTCACGGTCCCTCGGGTCAAGGACGCTCGAATCAGCGCAGGCTGGGCCTTGGTCTTCATCGCCATGCTCTATACGGCCGCACCCGCCGTCGCAGTGTTCGCGCGAACTAACCTCCTCAACACAGTCAAAGACCAGAGCTATGCCGACATGCCAGAATGGTTTCATACCTGGGAAGAAACGGGCTTGATCGCTCATCAGGATTGGAATGGGGACGGGCGGATTCAATA
>NHEP01000248.1 GCA_002171515.1 bacterium TMED88
AAGGAGGGGTTCGTTTTGAAGCAACTTCTCTTTCTCTTGGTCTCCAAACAAATACAGGAAGAGACTAACAATGTCCTCGTTCCGCATTAGGTGGGAGAGGGGTGGGAGCTCGTCTTTGGGTGTGACATCCGCACCGAACTTGTACAGCTGCTTGCTGCCAAAGTCCTCCTTCCGCTCCTCGGTGAACTTTTCGAATTGCTCGGCAATCTTCTTACCAATAGAGGTGGGGGTATCATCGTCGGATAATGCAACGTTTATCATTATATCCCAACCCCAATTGACTCCGGGTTTCCCAGGCATTACAGTATCCTCGCGTGGGTCTTCGGGATTATAGTTACGCCTTTTCCCGAAACCAACACATCCTCCCCATAATTCCATGAGGTTCAACTCTTCGCCATTCTCGTTGTAGAATGTTATCATGGGCTTGACGTAGGCCGTCCCTTTGCCGTCAGGGGACAATGTGTAGGATGCGAATACACCATCCACTGCCGTCTTGCTCGTCTGTTATGTTTGATTGATATGGGATATGATATTCAGTGAGTGTGGTATACAAGAGAGTGTACTCCAGCAACTTGGTATAATATACTCATACTTACAAACACTTTGTTATAACGACCACCTTGTCCCATTTTGACAGGGCTGCCCTTCAATCTCATGGATAATCCAAAGGAGCTGTTGCGGTATGGGTTTGTCACATTGTTGTTGTTCTTCTTTGTAGGTGTGTTTTTCGTTTTGCCAGCCATTGTTATATCGATGTGGTAGTGTATCTGATATTTGATATCTGATTAGCAGTGAATAGGAATTATGAGCTTGGTGGAGCAGGTGTAAAATTTATGAGCTTGATGGAGTGAGTTTATACTATCACAAGGGCTGTACGAATTGACCAGCAGAGGGCTGTACGAGAAGTAACAGCCCATGATCATGATATACTTATATATATATGATGTGCGTTGGGTTTTAGGGCTGTTAATATGCATTATTAACATTGCTATCACGGATTGGAAACGCCGTCGGTAAAGGCAACTAAAGGCTGTATAAAATTTAGAGCCTCTGATGTAACGTATGCTTATATCATCCTGTGTATTGTTGGATTTTGGTTATGTTAAAATTATGGAGGGCTGACGACAATTGATAATACTGCTAAATACTATTATTGGATGTTGATAACTATAGAGGATACCAGGACGACGACGGGAATGAACTTCTATTTGCATGTTGGATAGCTTGTTTATAAGCTGAGGATGTGCTACATCCTTAGAGGAGGACTGGAGTAGTTGCGTAGTATTGATTGATATCTAATATGAAAGCGTTGGTGTTGACAGGAGTTGACTAGATAGGTTTTTGAGGTCGGATCGTACGCGCGTTTGAATCTCTAAGACATAACCTACAGCTTTGAAGAAGGTATCTTTTTTTTTTAAATTGATAAGGTATTAATGAGAAGAACATATGATACTACCTTCATATTTTAAATATTCAAAAACTATCCTTCGCCGAGAATACTTGGAGAGTTGGAGAGAATATACCTTACTTTAATATACACAACTCTCTTCTTCTACCACTTGTGTCAAGTACTCTTATATCCACAATGCGGTGTAAATGAAAAGCAGGTGTAACTCCGATTAACTCCACCCTGTATGATTGCAAAACTAAGATTGCTACATGACAACAAACTATCCACCACAAACTATATATTATCTTATAATCGATGTCCTCCCTCCGTCTGAAAATCCATGTCTATCGGTAGTTTTAGATGAACTGATTTATATTCCTGATCACTGTTTTGGATGTGACCATGTTGCTTCTTTTCATCCATCTTCATCACTGGATTCATTATCCTAATATAATATTATTATTATTGCATGTGGATTTCGTTAAGATGATTCAACAGCCCTTTGGTGATTAAGAGGCCTTTTACAGCCCCTTGGGTGTGAATCCGGATTATTTCATCTCATAAAAAGGTTGAACTACAATCGTACACAGGAGAACCGATTGGTGGTATGGATAAGTTTCGGAAACAGTTGGTAATCAACAGAAAGGCGGATTCCATTACTTATTTTTTGAGTGGTCTGTTCAAAAGCGGNAATTTTGTTTATCGTGTAGTGTTCATTCGATTGCCAAGTANTATTTGGTATGTAAAAGCTCCNTTCATTAAGATGATGTTGGAAAAGGTGTTTAACGGCAACGATGTGCCTTATTGGGTGAGTTCTCTTCGGGAAATCTTTATCCGCCGACAACCACACGGCCCAAACCAGCTGCACAGGACAATGAACGCCAATGGGTGCTTGGGTTATCCCAAATCGGTGATTGCTTTCACCCACAAAGTAAGCCGCGCAGCATCGTCACTTGAACGCCACTCGCTTGGTTATGCTATCGCAAAAATACACAACGTATTTGCAAATAATATGAATGGATTGCATGAAGCCCTTCATTCATGGTCCTGCGAAAACCAGCCGGGTGTTATCAGATACTTCAAAGACAAGTTCGATCTGGAGGCTTTGCTTGTTAAGTTTAAGAAAGATGTCAATCAGACGTTCAAAGCTAAGCGTGTTATTAACACAGATATTGCATTGGATTTTTTCTTATTGGATTGGGACATCAAGAAATTCGTGAAGAACGAGATTGGTTTGAATCACTGGCCTGAAAGTGAGCTCCGATACATTTATAGGTGTGCCACACGGGTCCCTGACTTTGATACAATTCAAGAAGTCTCTGCCAAAAGTGGAAATGAATGGTAATGGTATAATGGAAACTAGAATTAGAAAGAGCCAATGTGATCTAAGGATATGTGTTCAATGTCTTTGCAAGTCTTGCGGGTATATAGTAACTAAAGAGTAACGAACTAGTTATTAAGTGTGAGCATATGCTAGTCTTGCATGCGTAACTCTCCCGTTCTGTGGGTTGCTTCCATCTCTTATTTGACAGGTGTATTTTTATGGCTAGTGAGTTTGGCGGGGTAACCCCCTCTAAAGAAGTTGGGGCAATTTATCTAGACAGATCTTAAGTGTACTCAAAAATTTGAGGGAGAAATGTGAAGAAATGCCCCCACGCCCCCATGAATCGGCAGGATAAAAATTTTGAACTATCTTATGCACTAATATTGCTACTAGACAGATATATCACAATATACGCGGAAATATAATATATTTGGGGTTGGTATGTATATAAAATATGAGTTCTAACGACAATGATAATGATCGGTACAGTGGTAATGGGTATGGGGAGATGGTATCGAGTAAAAAAGAGTGCACATCATGTGAGCAAAATAATGTCGATAGCATTACCGAGAGTATTGATAGCGTTGCCGTACTGGATTCTACAACTTTATCTATGTGTGCCGCGTGTGGCAAGAAAGGAAATAGTGATGATATGAATACATGCAACAAATGTAAGATGGTCAAGTATTGCAACGCGGCGTGCAAAAAGAAACACCGATCAAAGCATAAAAAGGCTTGCGAAAGAAGGGAGGCTGAATTACATGAAGAGGCATTATTCAAAGAGGTTGAGCCAGAAGAGTGTCCAATATGCTTACTAACACTTCCACTAGATACAGACAAATCTCAATTCCAAACATGTTGCGGAAAGATAATCTGTCATGGCTGTATCCATGCAATGTTAATGAGTGATGGTAAAGATCTATTATGTGCATTCTGTAGGATGACGAATATTAAAACAGATCAAGATGACATCAACAGATTAAAGGAACTAATGAATAAGGGAAATGCTAATGCATTCAATTATTTTGGGAATTGGTATGATGATGGAGAAATGGGATTGCCACTAGATCATCAAAAGGCATGTGAATTATATCTTAAGGCTGGAGAACTTGGAAGTGTTGAAGGATATTGCAACTTGGGCTGTGCCTATCGAGATGGACGGGGTTTAGCAAGAGATGTGAACAAAGCTAAGTACTACCTCGAGTTGGCAGCTATGCTTGGGGATATAAGGGCTAGGCATAATCTAGGTGGAATAGAAGCAGGGGCAGGTAATGTTGATCGAGCAATGAAGCACTGGATGATTGCAGCAAAGGCAGGTAGTGAGAGATCTTTAAAAAATATCAAGTTAGGATTTAGGGATGGATTTATTGCAAAAGATGGATATGAAAGTACTCTACGTGCCTATCACGAGAGACAGGATGAAATGAAGAGTGATGAGAGGGATACAGCTAAAGAAAAAAGAGGAATGCTATTGGCAAACTTGCGTTCCATTCGTAGAGGTATGTAAATGAATCTAAAATATGATGAATAGACTGTAGTAGGTGGAACATTATAATATCGGGCAAAACGGTTGATCTCCCTCACCATAATAAGCTTATTAATGTCAATAGACTCCCAATACAAGCGAGTGTCTTAGGCAGTGCCTTAGAGCCAAATCTGAGTCCTTATGGCCAAGGCAAAGACCTTATCTACCTCGACATCCTGATTTGCTAGTATGCTTTATGTGTGGAGCAAACGAAGACAATCCAGTATCAACTAACAAACTCAGTCAGTGTTATTATGAAGATAAACGAGAAGAATGTTATCATAGTATTATCGGTCCTAGGCCTATATTAGGACTCCATCTAGAAAGGAAGATATGCATTAATTAGTTACACAGGCTGTTACAAATTATAACAGCCCTATTTTGTTGGCGGAACGATAGGTACTCTAGTGGATGATCATAAATGTAGTTCTTATTGCAGATGGATCCGTTATTACAGGAAAACCCGAACCGCTTTGTGTTGTTTCCGATACAGGATAACGATGTGAGTTAAGAGCAATAGAGAGATATAATTTTGTACTTATATTGTTTTGTTTTGATGTATTGTTGATACTTCTGATTCACCTTCTACGGAATGCCACTACGACATAACCCATCACAACAGATATGGCAAATGTATAAAAAGGCCGAGGCATCCTTCTGGACAGCCGAGGAGATTGATTTAGCAGAAGATCTCAAACATTGGGATAATTTATCCAACAACGAACGTCACTTCATATCACACGTTTTGGCCTTCTTTGCTGCCTCAGATGGTATTGTTAATGAGAATTTGGCTGGTAACTTTGCCACTGAGGTGCAAAGTGCAGAGGCAAGATGTTTCTATGGATTTCAAATAGCTGTTGAGAACATCCATAGTGAAACCTATTCCTTGTTGATTGATACCTATGTTAAGGATCAAACTGAAAAGATGCACCTCCTCCATGCTATTGAAACTGTACCATCTGTGCGGAAGAAGGCCAAGTGGGCATTAAAGTGGTGTGATGCCAATAATGCATCCTTTGCTGAGCGTATGATTGCTTTTGCGGCCGTTGAGGGTATCTTCTTCAGCGGTTCGTTCTGTGCCATCTTTTGGTTAAAGAAGAGAGGATTAATGCCTGGACTCTGCTTCTCGAATGAACTCATCTCACGTGATGAGGGATTACACTGTGATTTTGCCTGTCTACTGTACAAGAAGCTTGTAAATAAGTTACCAGAGACTCGAATTGTGGAGATCATTACCAATGCCGTTGAGATTGAGAAAGAGTTTGTTGTTGATTCACTTCCTGTTGAGTTGATTGGGATGAACTCTGGACTTATGTGTGAATATATTGAGTTCTGTGCTGACAGATTGCTAGGTGCCCTCGGATGTGACAAATACTACAATGGTAAGAATCCCTTTGAGTGGATGGAGATGATCTCACTGCAGGGTAAGACAAACTTCTTTGAGAAGAGAGTTGGAGAGTATGCCAAGTCTGGAGTTGGTGTTAGTGCCGAGGACCAGGTGTTCAGTATTGATGCTGAATTTTAAAATAAAGAGTTTATGGTCGTGATTGTGAAGAACAGTGTGTATAGGAAAGACGGGATAAATAAACTTAAATTGACACTAATAGCAAATTATATTCTTCTACATTACACCAATAGGGAAGACATACTTCATACCATTAAACCTCGTAATTTTTCTTCCAATGCCGTGTTCATCGAGCGAGCTTTAACAATATTCTCATTGTTGTCAAAATTCATTAATGGATTCATCAGTGTGTTCACGCACACCATCTCCAACAAATCTAATGTCGTTGATACTTCCTGGAGGATGCAGGTTATCCGATTTACAAAAGCGAAAGAGAGAGAGATGGTTGTAACGTATGTGTTAGTCGAACAACTTGGTTGATACATGCCAAATGAAGTGTATCCAAATCGTCGAGTCTTCGTATTGAACACACGAAATCATATGATACTAACGGTGTACTTTCCTGGATATAAGATTGTACATGTTATCCGAATGACGAAGGCGAAAGAGAGAGATTGTTGTACATATATGTTAGTCGACCAACTTGGTTAAACACAAGAAATCATATGATACTAACGGTGTACTTTCCTGGATAAGATTGATAATACGAAGGATGTCGTTGTTGTCGTCGTCACGATAAATCATCTCTTGTTCAATAATATGTTCCATCAAATCATCGAAGTAGGAAATGGCTGCTAACTCAGCGATTACAGTCATATCTGTATCCTCCTTTGCAGTTGACATGGTGTATTTGTCTGTAGTGCTTGGCATCATGTATTTGTGTAGTGGTTTAGAGGGGTTGTAGCCCAGTTTATGAGTGCAACTGCTCTCTAGCTACTTGCATTTATTGAACTGAACTCGGAGGGAAAAAAGGATACCCGATCGATTTTCTTATTTTGTTTCGTTGGGAAATGGTTGAGAAAAGTGGTGTGGTTGACACCTTGCTTGAACATGTATTGTAAAGCCCTTGATATAGCGTAGTCCTCGCTATAATTAACAATTTAACAGCCCAATGCCCAATATGCCGCCAACAATAATCGGCGATGGCATCAAGTTTTATGTATTGCATAACAAACTACTAATATCCAACCATCACATAAAACAAAACAACTTATCACAACACCCAACCCCAACTAAATGTATCAATCTTCCAATTGATCAATCGAATATGAACGGTATGAATCATAGCAGCAGTATGGTACGTGAGAGTGTATTGCAATTATTGTATCGTTGTTGCCGTTGTTTCCAAATGATGTGTATTGTTTATTTGATGTTTTTTTATTATTATTACAGCGCGGCGACATATACTTATCATTATATCATCACCTCTCCTACCATTGCAGCTGAAGAACATTGTCGGTGGTAAAACACCAGATAAACAACATCAATTGTGTCGTATGCAGCAGCAGGTAGGATTGTCACCGATTCCTGCTCCGACACATACTCAGTACCCTTACGATATGTATCAATACCATCCAGCAACTACTTCGGATGGAAGTATTAGTAATACTATTCATCCGGACGAACTGATGATCCACGTCATTAAACTCAGGCTTGAAAGGGACCACCCGAATCTGCTTTATCATGTGACAGGCGTCGAACTTGATAACATAATCAAGAGCACTCGAAGCTTCGAGGCAACTGTTGTCAAGTTACAAGAAAAGTTAAAGGACCTCGTTGAGGGTGTTAGTCATTCTACGGATCGTCCTCCAAACATGGACTGGACCGAAGAGGGAGCTAATGGTAGGACGGAGCCGGTTCATGTTGTAAACACCACCAACAATAGTTTGTCTCAACAATTAGGTCGTCAGTGTGAAGAGGAAAGTCCGCGTTTGTATTGTTTTGTTGTATGTACTTGTGTGTTTAATATGAAGTCTCGGTGATTTGGCTGCTTTGTTTGCTTTGTTTGGCATTCTGTGCTTTTATTTGATTACTATTATAAAACACTAACAGAATCTTTTATCCCGCCCTCTCATCTCCATAACATATGACCATACCCCCAGGCTAACTCGTTTCCCCGTACCGACTCTCCGGTTTGTGTTTCAAATACGCCCGGTCATGTTGATTTACCAAGAGCCAACGACTTCTCTGTTGACATTGATATGCAAGTCGTGTCAGCTAACCAAGGACCCGTTGACGAAATGGATTTATTGGAGAATTGTTCAATTCCTTCTTTCTCTGATTTACTCCCCAAGGAAGACGATGACAACACCAAGGAGGCAGCGGTACCCGACAAGAGCAACAAGGATGAGAGTCTGCCTTATCTTGAGCAAAAGCTACCTGCTAGTACTATATCAACAACGTCCGAGAGTACCTCTCACACCCAAGATGTACAAGCACTTGAGAATACTCGAAAACGCCCAATGACTGGATGGCAATTATTCAAAAGGCAGTGCCGATTGGAGAGGAGAATGGGTCGGTTCAGGGGTACCATTCACTTCTTCAACTACTATTTGCTCCACCCTAGTAAACGTGCTCATAGACCCACCACCACAGGCGGTCAGGGTACTGATATACATGAAGTTGCACAGTCGGATAAGGCTAGGTATGCACTATTAACACCCGACGAGAAAGAAGCTTACAAGTGGTTTGCATTCCACTTCGGAGTTGACAAGTTAAGTGAGGAAGAGTGAATGTCTAATGTATGTTGCAGTGTCGTGATGTTGTTTTATAAGTTGATATTGAAGTTGTGATTAGTGACAGATTATTATATTTTTTTTTGTGAAGTGGTGAACATATTATGTTGATCACTCTGGATGTTAATTTATGTTGAACGAGAAGTAATTGATGGTTGATAATATAGTAGATTATTCAATTGTCCACGTCCATTTTGTGTCTTCCATTCAATATAAATATGATATGTAGTATGGTACCATGATATAGTCGAATTTTACTGGTCCATGCTACACACCAGTCAATCCCTCATGGGACCAGCACCAACCCACATTTTTAATACCCAAATAATACATTAGCACATGTGGCAACATTAATAATGCAGGAGATCATTAGTCAAAAAGACTCATGTGGCAACATTAATAATGCCGGAGATCATTAGTCAAGGCAGTCTTTTGGAATACAGATACTTATGCTAGGTATCTTTAGATTTAGGATATGTCTTGGCAATTTTGAATCGTTTTGTGAATTGTTCTATAGATAACTGCTGCTCTTAAGGGTGATACAATGATTCTACATGAGTTTAATCTGTTCCATGATAATATATCTATAGATTGTAAAGATTATCTACCCTGGCAACAATCACAAATGATTCTACACAATCATCACTAAATGACTAAATAAACATTCCAATCTGTCACTGTATACTTTATGCTTCTCCGTCTTCGTCATCGTCCACCATGATCATCATCCTTTTCCTCTTTGGTGTGAAATGAATAGATTCAGCTTCGGATGAATCGTCTGATGAATCTTGTTTAAGGTACACTTGGAATAAACTTCGCTTCTTGGCAATTGATGGCCTTGCTTTCTTCATCTCAAGCCAGTCATCTTTTGCACTCTCAGCACTCTCACTCCTATCATCGTTATCTTCTCCTCTGTTGGGCTCCGCTCCAACATCCCTATCACTATCCTCCCCATCTTTGTCGTCATCAAATGAAGAGAGTCTGTCGTATGAATCAGAGAGATCACCGTCATACGATCCATCACTTGCTGTACCACATGAGCCTTTCATCCCACGGCAAAACTTTACTACACTATCCTCAGGGTGTTCGACCAGATCTTTGTCTAGTAATGGTATAGGCTTTACCTCACTGTATACACTTTCATCGTCACAGGAAGTGTCCTCTGAAATGTCATTAAATGAATATTCATCGTCGGTATCAGCGTCGGCATCGGTAGCCTCGGCTTCCGTATCAAATACACAGGTTAACATCTAAAGAAACACAATATAAAATTGTCTGATGTGTATTGACGTGAAGGGAGATAATGATAATGATGTGATGTTTTGCAGAGGTATTTTGATTTTGAGACCTTTTATATTGATAATTGATTGTAGAGATGTTATGTCAACTCCAGGGCTGTTTATATAACGAAGAAGTGATGTCTTGATGTATCCGCCACTAACAATAGTAACGATTTTGGGGATTATCAATAACTAATACCAGCGTTGTTTATAAGAATGTTCTTCTATTTTTACTGATATAACAATTCCTTTACTATTAATAACAACTATCGTACCTCTTTGAGTGAACTACCTCCTATGATTTATTGGCGATCAAACGATATAGAGATTAGTAGCGGTATGTATGGGTGATAAAGAATGGGTAGGGCTGTGGGCTGTATATGTTATAAATAGCCCCTGATGATGAGTTTCCTAAAAGCCTAGACTGTATATGATGTTATATGAGGGTATGAGCTTTGTAAAAGCCCTAGATAAATAATGATAATGCATATTAACAGCCCTAAAAAACCCAACGCACATCAATATATATTAGTATATCATGATTATGGGCTGTTGTTACTTCTCGTACAGCCCTCTGTTGGTTAATTCTACAGCCCTTGTGATTAGTATGAACTCACTCCATCAAGCTCATAAACTTTACACATTGCAAACCAAACAATATGAGTTCTCCCACAGAAGAATCTTCAGTGAAGAATTTGTTTACACAATCCTCATCATCATATAATAACAAATCACTGGATGGTGATATCATCTTTGTAGGTGATTACATCAATTTGAATAAGACATCAGATGCTGTTGTTGATTTGACGGAAGAATCTTCAGCGAAGATGAATTTGATTACAAAATCCTCAAACGATGATGATGCCAAACGAAATCTAGTTGACAATGAGGGGGAAGTTGCTGACACCTTGTTGCCGTATAAACTCCCGTTCAGTGCAACCAGGTTATCACGTTCATTTGTTCGGATCCAAACCCAGAGGAATATAAACACAGCTGTTAAGAAACGCGAGAAATGGCTACATGATGGAAATAAATGGGATGTCATCGTACCGGATAGA
>NHEP01000249.1 GCA_002171515.1 bacterium TMED88
GGGCACACGCACGTCTTTGTCGATCCATCAACGACGACCGAAGCCAAGACCAGTTACAGCGGATTTGCTCGCGTTCTGTCAGGCGTGACGGTTGGCAGCGACGAGTTTGCACTTGCCTGCGTTGGTGATCGGTGCGACCTTTGGAGGTACACGCTAACGCAAGACAGTCAAGCTGCGAGTGCGACCACTGCAACGCTAAAAGATAGACGCGGCAACACATACGGGACAATAAACCTGCTCGACCCACTGTCACTGATGGACGACCAGAGCAGCGGGGACAGCGGTTGGTGCATTGCGTGCGGCAATGAGTTTGAAGCAATACAGGGGCCATGCTCATGACGCGACGAGGGTGCGGGTGCTGTGATGTTACACCGACAACGCACGCGGATTGCTGTCGGTGCAACCCGCCGGTTCAGATCGTAGTCACAAGCCTGCTAGTGCCAGTCACTCAGTTGACGACTACTGGGCCTTACGTTTACCAGTCAGCCGAACTTATATCCTCAAACATGACTTTGACCGCGTCTACAGGCGGTGAGGGGTCATGCTTTCAGTTGCGTTCTGCTGTTGTTGGCAACGGCTGGAACACTGGTCAACAGTTGGGTGCGTATGATTACCTGAACGAAAACGCTTGGTCTAATTACGTAAACGGCTTGCAGTACGACAACAACCAGGTCACACCGTGGGAATTAACAGTCAGATTTACCTGCAACAACAACACGACGACAATGGCGGTCCGATACGGTTCCGCAGGAGCCATCGCGACTTTTTCTCAGGCAATATCTGCAAGCAGTTCAGTACCTGACCAAGAAACGCTCTGCGAAACAAACAGCATCTCGACTGGCACAACGTCAAACCTGCAGTATTACAGCAAGCTAACTTTTACGATCACAAAGGATTACAACCTGTGCGACTGGCACGGACTCTACACGGGTTGCGACATGTCAAACATGACGTTGACGAACGGCGTTAAAACGTTGAGCGGAAACAATGACGGAACGCAAAACGGCTCTATGACATGGAGCGCGGGCGGGATGTCCGGAGACTATTTAGTTGTACCCAACGATGCCGGCAGTGACTGGCTGTTTGGAAAGCCAAGCAGTGTTGCAAACGGAAGCGATAGAATTGCACTGTACAACGCGTTTGGCGTCGTGATCGCAAACTACGAGATGAGCAGTTGCAACGGGTCGTCTACTTGGACAAACATCAGCAACAGTGCGGACGTGTTCACGTTCACGATCACAGGCGGCAGGCACTGCAGTGACATCTAAAGGCGTCGGCACCGAACTGCGCAAACTGTTACCTGGCTGGATTGTTAGCGGCAAGAAGTCGTGCAGGTGCGACAGTGCTGCCCAAAAGCTCGATCGCTACGGCGTCGCGTGGTGCGAGCGGAACACTGATCAAATTGTGCAATACCTAGTCGACCAGTCAGAACATCTAATCCCAGCATTCCGCGTGGTGCCTGCATCAGGCCGCAAGGCAGTTGCGACACAACTGGTGAAAAAAGCGATAAAAAACGCAAAGATTGACCGAACGTGTCAGGATATACAGGCACCATACACTCACGCCCCCCAAAAGTAGGCGTTGACGCAAATATGCGACTCGCCTACTTTTAAGCAAATAAGAAAAAGGGGCGACCAGCCAGCACGCCAATGCAAGCTGATCGAACCATCAAAAGAAACCCAATCGTGACTAGGTTTTCTCATGACAGCGACTCCCCATCCGGGTATGCGGTGCATCCGTGCGCCGCCAGGTATGTAAAGGTTCCGCCCGCCGGAACCAAAGTTTGTGCAACGTGCCTGACCGCTAAATCAAAAGCACGTTGCGAACCTGAAAGGAACGACGAACGGAACGCAGACGCAGAATGGATCAAAAGGATTGTGCGGTTGTTGGGTGGGATCACCCAATGGTCGCGGCAGGCTGGTTGCCTGGTGAATTGTTAAAAAGTGAATTTGGTTTCAGTGCTGAATATTTTAAAAAGTGGGCGCGAAGCCAAGTTAAAGCAGGACGCGGCAAAACCATTAACGGAAAGTTTTTCTTTAGTGCTGACGCAATGCGGCGTTGGCTAGGTGAACCGGAACATTGAAAAGAATAGAAGTCAAGCGAGTTAAGACCGTACGCGAGGGCACCATATTCCGTTGGCAAGATCGCAGCGGAAAGCACCAGCGACGGTACACGGGAAAGCGTACAAACAACCGGATCGAAGAAGCGCGGCAGGAACTGGAAACGGAACTGAACCGAACCGGAACTGGTCAAACTTGGTCCGCGTTTGTTCGTCGCGCCGAGCGTGAATACTTTGACGGGCTCGCGTTGCGGTCGATCGAAAAGACTGAGCAGACGTTGCGAAAGTTTGCGAAACTGCACGGCGACTTTGATTGTGCGGAACTTTCGCCAGGTCATCTGCTGGACTTCCAGTCTTCGCTGCGTGATGCGGGGCTGGCGTCTGCCACTGTCGATTCGACGATGCAAACGATCTGGGCCGTGGTCAGATGGGGCGTCGATTACGAACTGTTGCCGATGGTGAACCGACCGCGAAAGCGAAACCGGAAGCGGGATAGAGTGACGCACAAAAGCAAAGGGCGATCGCTGACCGGCGAGGAGATCGACCGCATGGTGGCAGCGGTGCCGCAGGTAATCCGTAAAGGCGAAGACGCTGACGCATTCGTGCGGGCGATTCATGCAGCCAGGCTGATCGGCTTGCGTCTCGACGACTGTCACAGGTTGCGGTTTGAGCCGGCCCGTGATGCCCACTGGGTGACGCTGGACACACGCTGGCCATTCATCACGTTTTGTGACGTGCAGAAGTCGGGAGAAACCGAGGACGTGCCGCTGACTGACGCAGCGGTTGCCTGGCTTGAAAGCCTGCCCGCTATTGAGTGGATCGCCAGAGGACGCGGCGAGCGTGGTTGGCACAAGACGACCAACCGCACAGGTCGCGTGATTAGTGCTGCAGGTCAGAAAGCCAGAATTTTGACCAAGGCCACAGGCGGCAAAGGCGGAGGGCCAAAGTGGGCTAGTCTTCACGATTGCAGACGCACCTTTGCAACCCAGTTGCTCGCAAGTGGAATGACGGTCAAACAGGTTCAAAAACGAACGCGGCACGCGGATCACAACACGCTCCTTGGCTTCTACGCAGACGCCGGGCACGATGAAAAAATGCAAGTCGCTGGGGATCTGGTGGGGTGCCCACCAAGACTGATTTCTGCCTAATTTGCTTTTTCCCTGTCGCGAAGTACGGGTTTTCCCGATAATACGCGACAGGTTGCTATCAGTGAGGGTGCAGGGGCTCGAACCCTGGACCTACGGATTAAAAGTCCGTTGCTCATGTCCGCCGCGTATCCCCCCAGTGTCCGCGTCGTGTCCAAGCCACTGTTAGCAACCTCGTTTTTAACGGGATTTGCAAACAGGAGGGAAAATGGTGGGAAGGCAAAAAAGCAGAAGCCGGTGCAATCACTGCGGCGGAAGAACGTCGCGAACGATCTGCCAGGCGTGCATTTGCAAGGGTTGCGATCGTCTTTTTGTGCTTTGTGAGTGCAAGCCAGCAAGCCGGCAAAAGCAATCTTTAAAAAAGGCGAAAGATTTATCGCGGACATCTGGCGGATATCTGGCGGATACCTCGCGGACATCTGGCGGACAATCGCAAAAACGCGACAAGCCGGTAAGTCTGGACGACCACAAAACGTCCGCTATCGTTCCCCACCGTGACGCCGAGACAAACCAAAAAGCAGGTTGGTTGCCAGCAGTATCTACTCACGACTGCGACGCGAAAAACTTGCACGCACCCGCTCGACCCGGCGTCACGGCCACAGGTCCGAGCGGGTTTTTTTATGGGGTCTTAGATGAAATCAAAAAGTGAAAAAACAGAGCAGATCTTGCAAAACTTCACGAAGTTGCACGGGAAATTTGAACACGGACATCTGCCGCATTACTTGAGTCTTGGTGCCGGCGTTCAGTCCTCGACGCTCGCTCTCATGTACGCGACCGGCGAACTGTCTCCGATGCCAGAGGCGGCAATTTTCGCAGACACGCAAGCCGAACCGCAGAGCGTGTACGACTACCTGGACTGGCTAGAGTCGGTGGTTCCGTTTCCGGTTCACCGAGTAACAAAAGGCAGTTTAACCGAGGCGTCGTTAACTCAAAAAGTTACGAAAGACGGGCGGAAATACTCGCAAGCAAACATTCCGTTTTGGACAAAAAACGTCGACGGGACACTGGGAAAGATTCCGCATCGGTCCTGCACTGCGGATTACAAAATTAAGCCGATCCACAAAAAACTGCGTGAGCTTGTCCCAGTCAAACGCGGTGAGAAAAACGTCGTTTGTGTTTCGATCATCGGAATAAGCCTAGACGAAATGCGGCGAATGAAACCGAGCCGGGACGCTTGGAACGTTCACCGATGGCCCCTAATCGAAAAACGACTACGGCGGCAACAGTGCGTCGAATGGATGATTTCAAAAGGCTACCCAAAGCCTCCGCGTAGTGCTTGCGTTTACTGTCCCTACCACGACTCGAAAAGCTGGCGACAGTTGCAACTCGAGGAACCGGAGGAGTTCGCTCGAGCGGTTCAGTTTGAAAAGGACATACAAGCGGCAAAGGAAAACAGCGACAACATAAAGGCGCAGGTCTTCCTTCACCGAAGCTGCAAGCCGCTCGACTCAATCGATTTCCGCTCCGACGTCGAACGCGGACAACAAACGTTTTGGGACGACGAGTGCGAGGGAATGTGTGGGGTATGACTGACAAACTCACCGAAACGCGAGACGAGCTTGACGCAGTGTTCCAGGCGTTTCACGCACAGCGTGATTTGTCTGTTGTGCGGTTCCAGACCTGTGCGGACGTGGAGCGGATCTACCACAAAGCAGCAGCACACCTAGAGCGAGACTTGGTGCAAATGCCATACGCAGACCGACTGGATTGCGAGCCACAAAAGTGGGTGGTCAACGTGCTATTCGATCGACTCCGAATAGACACGTTCCACCTGCTGCGGTGCGTGGGCGGTCACTGCATCGACGAGGCGGAAGCGTTGGGCCTCGGCAAGATTCCACCAACTTTGGAAGAGATCGAACAGCAGGCCGCAGCGTTGCGGCTAGCAAAGTCAGTAAGCAACAAGTTCACGCGTCACGAGGACGCGGACGGATTGCGAGTCATCGAAATGGAGGAAGTCAGATGGAGTTTGCGTTAGCAGTTTTTGGA
The DNA here is from genome assembly GCA_002171515.1 of bacterium TMED88. GTDB lineage: Bacteria > Myxococcota_A > UBA9160 > UBA9160 > UBA4427 > TMED88. The sequence continues at coordinate 5,191 of NHEP01000249.1, forward strand.
TCAGTGTCTTTTGGATGCTGCATCTTGATGGCGGCAGCTTTGCTGTGGTTCCGTGAACCGGAGACGCAGCCAGAGCGGAACGACAAGTCACGGCTAAAGACGATGCAGGCGTCAGCAAAGTGGCACCGGGAACGCATCGAAGCAATGGCAGAGGAAAGCGTGCAACTGTTTGGGTACGACGACCAGCCAGGCAGCGTGCAGGCCGACATCTGCCGCGAGGTGATTGAGTGCGGCAGAACGATTGAAGACTGCGAGCAACGACTTTTTGAAATCGAGGAGCAACTTAACTATGCGAATAACGATTGACATTGACCAAGGCGACCGGCAAGAGGTCGACGACTTTGACGACGACCGAGAGGCAGAAGCGGCGTGGTTTAAAGACGCGATCGGCCACAAGTGGAAGTACCTGGCAGAAGGGCACCGACTGACGGACGAGGACGGCATTTATGCGGTGCAGTATTACCGAGGAGGAAAGGTCTTTGTCGAGGACGCACCGGTTGGCGTGGAGTGCGTTGCTTATTACCAGTTGCCAGGCACGCCAAAGACTTGAAGCACAAAGGAGTGCAAACGTGTGCCAAGGAAACATCGAAACAGAGACAGTGCGAGAGATTGTGAAACTGTACCGCGAAGGGTGGGGATGTCGAAGCATCCACAGGATCACCGGCGTGGCTGAAACAAGCGTGCGGCAGATTTTACGCGGGAAAAACTACAAGCACATCACTGGCGGGCGAGTGATGAACGGCAAAAGACCAAGTCAGAAACTGGAGTACTACAAATGAAACAACTGGAAATGGCGTGGACGTCACGCAAGAGCCTGAAAGAAGACGAGCAAAAACTTGCAGCAATGGCAGGCCACATGCTCGCCGCTTTCAAGGTGCGACCGATGACTGCAAACGAAGCCGCGTTGTACTGCGTTGAGCAGTTAGGCGGAAAGCAGGAAAGCTACAGAAAGCGTTACTGCGACCTTTTGAACGCGTGCCTNATCCGCGAAGCCGGNACGCGAAAGTGCANCGACACAGGAAAGACCGTNAACGTNTACAGGGTGAACGTGTGACGCGAGACGACTACCTGCAAAGTGTTGCNGANAAGCACCCGCAACTNGCAGATCCNAAAGAGCCTGTCAGCGGGCTNGCNGGCTTTTGGTTGTTACTGCTGGGCCAAGCATACGACCANGGCAAAGCTGACGNAGCGAACAAACCTAGTTTTTTACTTTTACCTAACGAGAGCAAACATGAGTGAGTTGATTGAACAGGTCGAGCAGCAGTTTGACGCTGTGCCTACGAAAGAAGAGCCGACGCGCAGCCTGGCACTGGTTCAAGCTGACACGGCACGATTTGAACTGCAGCAGCGTGAGGCGAAGTTACTCGCAGCGTCAAAGATGACGCCGGCAGCGTTTCGCGGAAACGTTGCAGACGTTGTGGTTGCCATGAGCATTGCAAGTCGTCTGCAGATGGAACCCTTGATGATCATGCAGAACATGCACGAGATCAACGGGAAGTTTGGATTCTCTGCGCAGTTCCTGATTGCTGCGTTTAACAAGACAGGGCGTTTTTCCACGATCAAATACGAACTCAACGACGAGCAGACCTCGTGCGTTGCAGTGACAACAGAACTTGCAAGCGGTACTGAAATTCGCGGGCCAGAAATTACGGTCGCGATGGCCGAGGCCGAAGGGTGGGCAAGCAAGCGTGGGTCGAAATGGAAGACCATGCACACGCATATGCTGCGTTATCGCGCCGCTGCGTTTCTGATCCGCACCACGGCCCCCGAGATCACATTTGGATTTTACACAACCGACGAACTCAAGGACGTCAACGATGCCAGCTAGCATGAATAGAACTTTTCTTGTCGGCAACCTGACACGCGACATTGAACTGCGACGGACGCCCCAAGGCACAGCGGTATGCGACATTGGCTTGGCGGTCAACGAGCGACGCAAGAGCGGCGACGAATGGGTTGATAAGACCACTTTTGTCGACGTGACGTTGTGGGCTCGCAATGCAGAGGTCGCCAACGAGTACACGCGAAAAGGTAGCAGCGTGATGATCGAAGGAAGACTGGAACTGGAAACGTGGGAACACGAGGGCCAGAAGCGATCAAAGCTGAAAGTGGTCGCGGATCGCCTGCAGTTGCTTGGCGGCAAGCCGGTTGAGGCGAAGCCGAAGCCGGTAGCAGTGGCGGCGAAACAGGATGACCAATTCGACGACATGCCATTTTAGGAGGGCAAGACGTGTCAACGAATCATGAAAAATTTTTGTCGCGTCTTAGGAAAAGCCAGGAGGCGGTCAGTTTTGCAAATCGCTGGTTGCTGGAGCAAGGATACGACGTTTTGCAAACTGCAACACGTGAAGCACCAGCAGCAAAGAACTGGGAAGAGTTTGCCGATGGTGGTGACTTGTTTATCTATCAACGTGTTGAGGTCAAAAGGTTAGGTGTCTGCTTTTCGCAAAACGATTGGCCCTATGGCACAAAGTTTATTGTCTGCGGGAAAAACGCATTTGATCGTGCAAAGCCCAAGCCTTTTGTTTTTTTGATTTTCAGCAACGACATGCAATGCGTTGCGTCTGTGCGGTCTGAAACTCGACCGCACTGGTATGTAGAAAAAAAACGTGACTCAGGGTACGAGGGCGTCGAGCAAGACTATTACCTCGCGCCACTGGACTGCGTCAAATGGCAAAAAACAAACAAAACCGAAAGCTAGAAACATGAGCGAAGAACTAATCACACAAGACAAAACCTCTACCTCAAATGTGCCAGAGTGCGTTTTGCAAATTGACACAGTGGCTTTTGATTACTTTGCGTACAGCGAAGAAATCGCGATGGACGCCGGGGTGACGGTGCATGAGGTACTGAATGACCTCGACGATTTACTCGTTCATGTCGCAATCAAATGGCCCGACGGAAATTTTTGTTTTTATCCAAAATTGCCAAATTCATTGCACGCTGTGTTTTGGTTAATTGACTCGGTCGCGTTTCCTATTCTCCCCGGTGCGAAGATTTGCGTTTTTCCGTGCGAGCACTCGGTTTCAGAGTGTGCGTATATAGAAACAGACACCGCAAAATGGCTTGACTGTGCAGACTATTTTATGGGGGTCGCAAGCCATGTCAGGTGAATGGATCAAGATGCGGATCGACCTAATGGAAGATCCAGCAGTCATGCAAATGGCCGACAAACTCGACGTCCGCGAGGAGGCAGTGGTTGGATATTGCCACGCTTTGTGGTCTTGGGTGTCACGCCAATGTCACGCTGACAGCGTGACAGGTGTCACGCTCGTGTCACTCGGGCGTCGCATCAACCTGCCGGGTTTCCCGGAACTCATGTGTGACGTGGGTTGGTTGGAGTACGACGACAGCGGCGAACTGCCGGTTATCCGCATTCCCAATTTCGAGCGGCATTTGTCGCAAAGTGCCAAAAAGCGTGCAAATTCCGCACTTAGGCAGTCAAAACGTCGCGCATCTGTCACGCAACCGTCACGCACCGAGCGTGACACAAGCGTGACCAGAGAAGAGAAGAGAAGAGAAGAGAAGAATATACACACACACACACAGCAAGCGATCGGTTTTGAAGATCAGTGGAAGCAGTGGGTGGAGTATCGCTTTCAGGATACCGGAAAGCGGATGGGTGAGGTTCAGCAGGACGCGACGTTGATGGAGCTCACCAGACGCGGGCCAGACAAAGCCAAGCGAGACATCGCGTTTAGCATTCTCAAGGAGGCCAAGAGCATCCTGGACAGCGACAACGACTTTTCAAAGCGGAACGGAACCAAGGCACAACCAGCGGAGGCACTGGACCTATGAGAGACGAGCAAGCGAAAGAATGCTGGGCGTACTACTTTGCGGCTTTTCCAGACTCAAAGACTTGGATGGCCAAGCAGGGCAACAAGACGCTGGACATCTGGAAGCGTGTGATCCTGCACTGCGACTACGACGACGTGTCAGCGGTCATCAACGCAATGATCGACGGCGACATTGCAACGCCAAAGGCATACGAGCGAGACACGACCGCGCAACTGGTCAAGCGGGCCGCGAACGATCGCAGGTTCCGCCGGCAAGAAAAGCAACGCATGGCGAAGCTGTCGGCACAGGCGACAGCACCTAAAGACCCAGACGGCAAGTTTTTCTACGCGATGCGGTTCTGCCTGGTGAACAAACAACCGCAAGACGCCTGCGACCGGATCAAAGCCTGGGCAAGAGGCGGGCCGCACCCAGACGTTGAGGGGTTTGCCGAGGACGCAACTGCGGAGGCAATGGGCGAACTGATTGCGAAAGACTTTGCCAGGTCGTCTGGCAAAGAATTACTGACGGCAGCACCGCTGACCATGAGCGAGTGGTCAATCGACAACCTGATGGGAGACCGCAATGTCGCACAATAGCAGAGACAACAGTAGCCCGTACGCGAAGACGCCCCATCATGGCGGACCACAACGCAAGGTTGAGATCGCCGGGCCACAGGAAACGTATGTGGTGCGTGAAATGGGAGACTGTGCGGATGCGAACAAAACCATCAAAGGCGAAACGCTAAACGACGCACTGCGGAGCTACGCGAAAACAAAGTGGCATCCAAGGGCGTCTATGTGCCTGCCGATTTACATCAAAGTGATTGGCGAGCGGTACGTGCGGTGCGTTTGGGCAAGCGGAAAAGTCGAGGTGATGCCGTGGTGAAAATGAACAGACAAGCGAGACTCGCCGGCAAAGACTTGTGGTTTTCGTGGGGCGAGATGACACATGCAGAGGCAGCCAAGCGTCTGGTGTGCTGGCATGACCGTTACGGTGAACTGCCTGAAGGGACAGCGTGGGTTGTCGAGACTCGCGACGTGGATCAGCCCGACACGATCATGCGTCACCAGGTCAGCCGGCAAATTGTGTACAGCGTCAAGTGTTACCGGGGTGACGAGGCGAACGCATGAAAGGATTAGTGCTTTCATTATTTGACTTTTCCGGCGTAATGGTGCAACCATGGTCTGACGCTGGCTACGAAACGCTGTCCGTTGACCTCAAAAACGGAATTGACATTCTGCGATGGTTACCCCCGCGAGTTGATTACAAGATTTGCTTCGCGTTCCCACCTTGCACAGATCAAGCGGTGAGCGGCGCACGCTGGTTCAAAGACAAGGGTTTGGCGGGATTATCGGCAGCAATAGAACTGGTTGAGCGGTCTAGAGACATTTGTGAGTGGTGCGACTGTCCGTGGATGATCGAAA
>NHEP01000250.1 GCA_002171515.1 bacterium TMED88
TAGCAGGAATAATTGCGCTCCCAATACTTGTGAGACCCCAGCTGGAGAGACGTGTGGCCAGCGTGACGATGAAGCGTGCCTGCGTTTGAGCGAAACGACCTCGGTCTGCGCGGATCCGCTACCGGCGAATCTCGAACTCAAAAACTGAATTTCGATCCGTCCGGGATCGGTTGCCCGCCGAACCGGCAGCGGTGTTTCTTCTACCCGCTTCGGCGAAGAGTCCCTTTTCGATCTTAGGCGAGGGCTTCGAGGTCGAACCTAGGAACCCTCACGCTGGAGACGGCGCTTGCGCGCCAAGTACGCCAAGGCCAGCACGGAAGTGCCCAGTGAAAGGCCCGCCGAGGGTTCGGGGGCGGCGACCCACTCGGCAAGATCCGCTGTCACCGACCCGGTCACGGGGTCACCCGGGTTGAGCCCCACGCTGGTGAAATCGATTTCGGTGTTGACGACCGCTCCGACCGGGAAGAAGAAGAGCGGGTCGATGTTTAAGAACAGCAACTGCGAAGCAATGCTGTCTCCGGTCGTGATGGGTTCCGGTGTATTCGCCGCGATATCTTCTTCGTTGATCGTCAAGTTGAGGATTAATCCAGCGGGGACTTCGGTGAGGCCAATGAGTCTGAGGGCATATAGGTCGGTGCCGAACTCTTCACTCGGACCAAAGAGCGAGCCAATTCCGAGCAGAGGAGCTGAATCAGAAAAGCTGAAGCTATTCACCGTGAAGGTGCTGCCGGGCACGATGCCTTGGGGTACGGGATCGGTGTAGGTCGTGGTGAAATCAGCGGAGAAGCTCCCGGCGATTTCGAGGCAGTTCTTCGGCGGTAGCGTGGAGCTTGCCGTCGGCGCGCCACTCGAAAAATCTGCCTCGACGCGGGTCGCCCGCCCGAGAATCCAGTTGCGGGTGTCGTTGACGGCGTTTGTTCGAGGGCCTGCCACGGGGCTGATTAGGGCGTTGATCTCGTCGATTTGGGTGAGCAATGCGGCTTCATCCCAGACATTGTTCTTGAGGTCGAGGATTTCTGTGCGGTAGGCCTCTCGGATCGCGCTGATTTTCCATAGCCGGTTCGTGATGGCTGCATTGTCAAAATAGGTCGGGGCCACGCTGCCCCCACCCGTGAGCGGATTATCTCGCCCCAAGATGTCGTCCATGCTCCAGGGAATAAATTCGTAGAGCTGAGTGGCTTTGTTTTCGTACAGCCACCAATTGTTGGCGTTCCCGAAGTAAGAGTCCCAGTCTCCAATTAAGCCGGCCATCGCCCAAGCTCGGATGAATTGAGGGATGTCGATCACCGCACCGAGGGCCGCTAGGGCCGCCGTGTCATCGGTAATTTCCAAAGCGGCCATGATCGCCTCAAGGTCCGCGCTGTCTTCGTTGTTCTTCTTTTCAATGACGCCGATCCAGTTCGTTCTAAAGTCTGCGGTCGAACCCTCGTACAGGTTGCCCGTCGAATCTCCGAAATTGGCTCTCAGGAAGGGCGTCTTGATGCTTTCGACATGTGCATAGATCCCATAGCTGACGCCATTGATGTGAACGTGAGAAAAATTACAACGTGGGGCCGCGAGTCCCGCCTGTCTGTGGAGGCCATAACCCAAGCATTGATCAAGAAGGGAGGGGTCTTGCTGAAGGTTGTTGAGCGTCATGCGGTCGAGGCCATAGGCACTCGACTCGCCGCCGAATTCAAAGAAGTCGATCTTCAAAGAGGGCTTAACGCGCGAGACCGAACCGAGGAAGCCCTTTTTGCGGATCCCCACCGAGAGCAGGGTGGTCCCGTCGATGGTGACATCGGCCTCATAAAAGTTATACGGATTCGGCGCGGGCGCCTCGCCGCACTGCCCGCCGAAGATTTCCATTAAGGTTCGCTGTTCTCTTCGAAGAAGTTCGAAGTCCGCCGGAGCCATCGTAATTTCCACTTCGATCAGGCGGTTTGGGTCAAATGCGACCTCTCGCAGGTCGGTTTCGTCGCACTGTGACGTCGGGGCGCTGCCAGTTCTCAGGGGCGTGAAGTCTTGAGTCTGGGCGCCCCCGGACCAACGGTTGGGCTGTCCGAAAGTGCTGAACGAGTCGCTGTCGTCGTAGCATGTACTGCTGGGCAGAATGAAGGCCGAGGGATTTTCCTCCAGCTTGAAGATTTCCTCGCTATTGACGCCGCCGTTGCCCCCGATGCCTTCGCCCGACGGGCCGTATTGGATCGTGCCCGCGCCGTCCTTGATGACCAATCGCCAGTCATCGTTGTTGACTGGGAATGAGCTCGCGCTGATGTAGAGGCCGCTGGCATTGGTGTCGGCTCGAACGTTAATCCACCAATCTCCATTTTCGGTGTCGTAGCTCACGTCTTCTGGCTGATCTTCCGCAACCGTGATGATTGTCCCGGGTTGAAGCTGTGTCCAGAGATCGTTGTCCGTTAAGGTGAGCGTCGTCTCAAGGGCGCCATCGGAGTAAATCTCGAATTGCCAACCTCGCAGATCCACGGTGTCAGAGCCCGGGTCAGCTTGGGCCACAACGAGCTCGAACCAGTCCCCGCCGTTTCCGGCAATTCGTCCGAAAGTGAGGTCCCCAGCGAGCCCGCCCGACTCGTCGGCTTCCGCCGTGCCGCCGCCTAGATATTTACTACTCGACACGGCGTTGTACTCGTTCAAGATCAGCACGGTCTCTGCCGAGACCGCGGTGGGCAGCCAAAGGGTGATCAGGGCGAGGGCCACAAAGGACAGCCAGCCGTGGGCGAAGCGGGTCCAGCAGTGGGAGGGAACCAAGTGCGTCACAGGGGAGTCCTCAGTTTTGTTGTAGAGAGGGCGCAGGGATCCCCTTCAGTGTGACGACTCGGCGGGCGAAAGACAATGGAATGATTTTCGCGAGGATACGGCCGTGCAGACGCAGAGCCCTTGAACGATTTGCTACGTCAAGGCTGCGAAAGCGTCTTGGGGGCAAGAACTTCCGTCACTCTTTGCGCCCGTTTTAGGCATTCGGTGAAGGATTCTGGGGTAGTCAGGAAGACCTCAACGGGTCGGGGGCCACCCAGCACTTCGCTCGGTGACCCCCGCAGTCCCTCGAGCCCCGGCTGGGGCCCTGTGAGGCCAAGGGCCTACCACATGCCCTTGCCGGCCTTCTTTAAGTCCGAACCGGTCTTGTCCATCGCTTTGCCGGTGTCACCTGCGGCTTTGTCCGCGCCTGAACGCGTCTTGTCCCAGCTGTCCTTGGCGCCATCCTTGGTGTCCTGGGCGGCGTCTCGAGCCCCGTCCTTGGTTTTGTTCCAGCTGTCGGTGGCGCCCGCCTTGGTGTCGGATGCCGCTTTTTGTGTGTCGGACTTGGTCTTTCCCCAGGCATCGACGGCTCCATCCTTGGTGTCGCGAGCGGCGTCCCGAGCGCCGTCCTTCGTGTCGTTCCACGAATCAACCGCTGCGGCCTTCGTATCGTGAGCGGCCTTGTGGGCATCCGACTTTGTGTCGGCCGCAGCCTTTGCAGCACCGTCCTTGGTCGAGTCCCACGCGTTTTGTGAGCCCTTGCGTAAGTCAGAGACGGACTGATCAGCCTGGACGAATGAGGATCCGGCTAAGATGAGTCCGAGAGAGAGGGTTAAAGCAAAGAGCATCGATGTTCTTCGTGACATGGGGGAGAACTCCTTAGTTGATGGAGCGCGCAGGGTAGCAGAGCGCAATCGGGCTGTGATTCAGTGATTTTGCGGACCCCTGCCGGACGAACCGAAAGCCTTACGGACCCAAAGCCGGAGAGCCCGGCCGGTGGATGCCGAGCAAAAGAATTCTTTTGACTTTGATGGTTCTGGGGCTGTGCGACTTCAGGCGTTGCCCGACGCGGCTGCACGCCGGGCGGCGCCGCTGATCATCACGAGGGTCCAGCCGCCAAAAATCAGGTCGATACCGACAAGGAGACCAAGGACCCACTCGGCGGCACTGGGCCACTGGGCCCAAATGAGAAGTCCAAGTCCCAAGGTGACCAGTCCCGAAACAATCATCCAGCCCGATCCGCCTTGTCCTCGTATTCGGGCTGACGCGATCAGCTTGAAGATACCCTCGGCAACAAAGGTTAGAGCCAGAATCAGCGTGAGGGTCAGCTCGCCTTCAAGCGGATAGAGAAGAAGAAGCCCACCGCCCACGATGAAAAGCGCACCGACCAAGATGTCCATCACAAAGCCCTGCCATCGTGCCGGGCGAAAGGCATGGACCAGCTGGGCGCAGCCAGCCAGGAAGATGAGCACGCCGATCAGCGTTTCGATCGCGAAAGTGGCGACGTTGGGAACGGCGACCGCCAAGACACCAAGCACCACGAACACGATTCCCAGTGTGGTGAGTCCCTTGCTGTGCTCTGCGATGGCCTCGGGTGAGAGGGTCGGGATCGGCGTTTCCGGCATGGCGAGTCTCTCCTTCGGTTTCGGCGTGTGGCTCCAGCGCCGGCTTGAGTGGTTGCTGCATGGGTGGGCGAGCGTCAGAGTGATTCGCGACTCACGAGCGGCTCGGCATCTTAGACCGATGGCTTATCTCCCAGGACCGAATGATCGCATAAAGGGTGCCTCTCTGCGAAAGGCAAAAGGCCGTGGAGCCATCGTTGTGGGTGATGTCCGCCACGAAGGTTTTCCACCCTGATCGATGCCGGTTCGCGAATTCGAACCCGCTAGTCGTCCATCAAGGATTGGGCTTGGGGNGCGACCTNNGGCAGGCGAGACCGAACCGCTANAGGNAAGATCAAGAGTGCGTAGAGCCCGACGCTGANCANNTGCCCGGACATGGACGCCGCANAGGGGCGACCATCACCNATGAGCGCGGANAGNGCNCACANGCCTANGAGATANATNAACCACCAGATTCCACCGAGCNGATTCAAAGAGCGTCCCCGAAGTGTTTCGANCGCGGCNAAGATCAGGGNNGGGAGAAGGATCGCGAGNGTCGCAAGCCGAAGNGTNNCCCAGCCGCTCCAGAAAATGGCCCAGCTTGTGANGACAAAGCTNGCCATGCACCAAAGCCNGCTCACCGGTAATCGATAGGGCCTGTGCCGGTCGGGCCATTGGCGGCGGAGTGCCCAGAGACTGACCGGGCCCATCGAGAGGGCAATCACGAGTGTGGTTGTTAAGAAGTTGACCACACCCTCCCAACCAGCCGGCAGCCTCAAGATGATGATGCCCACAACAAGACTGCTGAGCAGGGCGACCGACGGGACAGCCTGTCGATTGGTTTTTTCGAAAACAGCGGGCAGGAGGCCGCAGCGAGCCAGCATCCAGTTGACCCGAGCCGCAGCCCCCATATAGGTCATCGAGGTGGCACTGGGCGAAATGGCTGCGTCAACGAGTAAGACCGTGACCACCCAGCCGAGTCCGAGTCCCGATGCGATGGCCACCAAGGGCCCCCCATGGTCGATGAGGATCAGCCCCGGCCAGCCGCTTTGAATCGCTGAAGGGGGAATCGCCAACAGGAAGGCCAGTTGCAGCAGGAGGTAAACGCCAAGAGAAATGCCCAGGCCCAAACCCATCGCGAGCGGTACGTTTCGTTGAGGATTGTGAGCCTCACCGGCCAAGTCCATTGCCGTTCTGAAGCCGAGCAAGCTAAAGAGAATCCCCCCCCCGCTGACTGCTTTGAGGATTCCGCCCGTGGTCGTGATGTGTTCGGGAAAGAAGGGTGAAAGGTTCTCGCGATGGAATGCATAGACCAGCAGGGTGATCGAGGTGGCCACAGGGATGAAGATTTTCCACAGCGTTAAACCGTCAATCCATCGCGCGAGCCACTCGATACCGGCCAAGTTGATCCATGCGAACACGATCAAAAGCAAAACCGCGATGCCGGTGCCTGACAGGGTCAGCATTTGGACGCCGTCCTGATGGTGGCTCAGGAAGGGGAGGCGATTGCTGAGATATTCCATGGTGGCCATGACTTCGATCGCCGGAAGGCTGACGTACGCCACCCAGGCCGACCATCCGCCGATAAAGCCCGAAAGCCGCCCATGGCTCATGAGCGGAATTTGGGCCAAGGAGCCCGAGGTGCTGATCATCGCGCCAAGTTCAGCAAACACCATGGCGAGGCCAAAAGCCAAAAGGCCGCCCAAGAGCCAGCTGAGAAGACTGGCGGGCCCCGCCATTTTTGCTGCAAAGTAGGGGGCAAACAGCCAACCCGAGCCGATCGTGCTGGTCACGACTGCCATGACCAAGCTGTATAGGCTGAGCCTGCGATTGAGAGGGGAACCCTGCGAGGGAGACTGCGGCAAAGAGGAGCCCTTTGAGCGGGGCGCAAACCCGAGTGCGCGTTTGAACGACGCACGAGTCATAGCCAATTGGTTCATGGTCGGCATACATGATCCACAGGAGCCGGAGGCTATGAGCGCTGTTGTCGCCCCCCGGCTTTCATGGATGTCCAAATGTGGATTCTCTAGACTGGTTCGAAATGGCAAACGTCTCCCGCAAATTGGTGACCACGTCCGATGGCGTCCGGCTCAGCCTGCTTGAGTCGGGTCACGGGCGACCGCTTGTTCTTCTTCCGGGTTGGTCGCAGAGCGCAGCGATGTTTCGCTACCAGCTTGAAGGCTTGGCGGAGCACTATCGTGTGATTGCGCTTGACTGGCGTGGACATGGAGAATCAGAAAAAGTCGATTTTGGTTATCGACTCTCTCGCTTCGCAATGGACCTACAGGACGTTCTCTGTCGATGTGACTTGGACTCTGTTGCGGTCCTTGGCCACTCTATGGGGAATGCGGTGCTTTGGTGCCATTGGGAGATGTTTGGTCGCGGTCGAGTCAGCCAAATGGTGGTCGCCGAGCAGCCGCCTTCGTTGCTCGCCAAGCCTGAATGGAGTGCTGGGGAAAAGGAATTGATCGGCTGTCTTTGTGACGCCGAGGAGCTCATGCGCAATTGTGCGGCCATGCGGGGCCCGGACGGGGCAGCGTTCCGCGCTGAATTTGTCTCCGGGATGCTCTCGGAGCGCATTTCGCCCGAAGATCGAGCCTTTATCATTGAGGAAAATTTACGCGTCCCGCCGGATGCGGCGGCTCGTCTTCTCTTCGAGACCTCGGTGGCGGATTGGCGTGACGTGATTCGACGGATCGATTTGCCTACGCTGATTTGTGCTGGTGAAGGAAGCGTGGTGCCCTTGGCGTCTCAGCGTTGGATTCGCGATCAGATTTCTGGAGCTCGGCTTGAGGTTTTTCCTGCCGAAGAAGGCGGCTCGCATTTTATGTTTTGGGAGTCACCTAAGCGATTTAACCGGGTCGTCGGGGAATTCCTAGGCGGCTTGCTGCCGCCGGGCGATTCTTAAAAAAATCAGGAGCCATTCACTGATGCAGCATCATCCGATCGAAGCCTCGCCCTTGCACGCGCGACGTGAGCGAGTTTTCTTGGTCCTGGCTGGCCTGTTTTTAGGCACGCTGGCTATGCTCAATATCTTGGGTCTCCTTCGCTTCATCTATCTCGGCGAGATGGAGACCGCCAGTTTTGGAACGCTCACCTTTGCGGTGGCGGTCGGTGTTCTGCCCTATCCCGTGACTTTCTTGTGCACCGACTTGATCTGCGAGCTTTATGGTCAAGCGCGCGCNAACGCGGTTGTTTGGACCGGCGTATTGCTGAACGCCTGGGTGATCTTCATCCTCTGGCTTGGAGGCGTGCTNCCNGGCTTTGAGACAATCGATCCGGCGAGCAGTCTTCCAGCCGTCGATGAGGCTGGGCGTTTGCCGGTCTTCTTCGAAGTGCGCCGCTTCGCTTTTGGCGCAGTCATCGCCTCGATGATTGCTTACATCACAGCGCAATTTACAGACGTCTTTATGTTCCACTTTTGGAAACGTCTGACCCGGGGCAAGCACCTTTGGTTACGAAATAATGGTTCGACGCTCGTCAGTCAGCTGGTCGATAGCACCGCGGTGATTTTGATTACGTGGTGGATTGGCGGTTTCGAGGCCATTCTGAGCGAGGATTCATCCCTCGTCGCTCAGCTCGGTGCTCTGATCTTTACGGGCTACATGTTCAAATTTGTGTTCGCTCTATTGGACACATTGCCGTTTTATTGGCTGACCGGTGCCCTGGGCCGTTGGCTCGAGATTGATCCCAACGCTGAGCACGAATCCTGATCGGGTTACCCCGGGCTGGACGCCTAGGAGGATTGGCCGGTCGGTCGCCCCATCCAGCCTAAGCCCGCCAAGCCGAGCCCAAGCAGGAGGGCAGTGGTCGGCTCGGGGACCGCCTCGATGGTGACAGGCCCGAGGCCCAGGAAGCCATTGCCGTCACCTTCGGCAAAGTCAGCGATGACGAGTTCGATGTTGGTCTCTCCATCGAGCGCTGCGGGTAGGCTGAAGTTCACTAGGCTGGCGTCATCGCCCGATGTCGTCGTCCAGCCCACGTTGTTGAGGTCAGCCGGGCGGTACCAAATGTTGCTGGAGGCCGAGACGCGGTAGAAGAAGTCCATGCTGGTGACGTGCTTGTCGCTGTCCGAATCAAGCAGGGCATCGATGGAAATCGTGAAATTGCTGAGGCCCGTTCCATCCAAAACGATATACACGAGCGCGTCATTTCCAAAGTCGGTTGTTTCGACCGTGCCGTCCTTGTCGACCTCAACATCGGGGCTGCCGGTTCGCGGGTCGTCCCACTCGTCTCCGCCGCCTTTCAGGTCAAGCCAGGTGACTTGGCCATTTTCGGCATTGAGATTCTGCTCGTCGTCTTTCTCCGCTGCACCAATGTACGCTTCGAGGCTGGCACTTCCCGACAGAGAACCCCCATCGGCCTGCCAGGTGTAGCTGTTCACTGGACTGGTGGGTCCCGATGGGAAGTTCCACTCGGCGACCGCGGTCGCCTGTGCGGTGGAACCCAGGCAGAGTCCCGCGAGCGCGGCGAAGACAAGAGCGAGGCTTCTCGTCCTCGGAGCCATTGTTCGGGCATCGGGTTCGAGCGGTCGATTCTGGGGCTGGGGCATCTTCGGGTTCCTCGCTGCAATTCGGGGCGCTTTTGACGAGGAGAAGTGGCGGTTCGGCCTTTGAAATGTCAGGGCCGACCAGGGGATTGAACGGAAAAGAGCCTTTTTAGAAAGGATTCAGGACGCCCTCTGGGGTAAAGGGCGCAATTGAGGGCTTTTTTGTGCGGACTGGACCCTATAAGGCCGACCCCGTTCGGTTGTCCTCAGTCCATCGCCACCGACTCAGAACTGGGAAAGTCGCTCCAGTCGTAGCGTTGAACCCAGGGCTGGATCCCATGCCCCACCGAGTTGGCGCATTGCGAGGAGAGGGCCCCCTCCAGGTCGTACAGCTTCTGATGCATTCCCTGCTCGCTCGGGTCGTAGTCCAAGTACGCGCCTGAATTGGATTCGAGGCTCCAAGACCGTGTGCCGATATTCATTTGGAGAATCGCGCGCGGGCCATTTGAGAGCAGAGTCAGGTCACCGCAAAGGTCATCCATCCCGCCGTGCCCCACGCTTAAAACCGCTTGTGTCAGCGGATTACCGTTTTCGTCCTTCGACCAGGGTGCAAGTGGGGACTTCATAGGTCAGCTCGACCGGGTTTTCGCCCGCGCCGAATCCGTCGCCGCGACTGCCGCAGTCATCGTTGGTGCAAGCGAGGATAACGAAGAGAGAAACAGCAATGAATCCCGCCCGTCGTAACATGATCTTGCCTTCCGATTCAGCGTTGAAAATGTATCCAGCCTATCCGCGGCAGCTGCCACCAAACGGTGAACTCAGGACGTCGATTTTCTGCCGTCAGGCTGCGAGAGGCTAGCCGCCGCAGCCGGAATGGAGCGCCAGTGATTGAATGAGCGGTCGATCTTTGATTGTTTTTGTGTGACTCTTAATTCTATGAAGACTCAGGCTGTGTTGCTCTCGCTGGTTTTGGCGTTTTTTTTCTCCCTGCTGAATTGTTCTGATTCAAATACCGGATCGAGCGACAACGGCGGCGCTTTGCTGGGCGACCCTGGGGCTCCGGTCTCATCCGGCTGCCCCGATGCAGAGAATCCTTGTTGTGCCGATCCGGCGACGGATGTTTCCCTCAACGCCTGCTTCGCGAGTGTCAACCAGCAGACCCTGGAGCCGGGATTTGCGCCGGCTCAAGCCGGTGTCTTGGTGCACGGTTGGGATGGAACCGAGGTGGCGGGAACGCCTTGGATTCCTGGTGATCAACAATCAACGGCGAAACGCTGGTCCAGCTCCTATATCAACCGGTTGAATGTCTCTTCGGGGGCGCCCAATCCCGATCCGCAAGGCCAAAACCCACCATCGACGATCAGTATTTACAGCATTTTTTCTGGCGGCATCATTCTGTCCCCAGCGAATACGCAAATTTCGTGCGCTTTTGCGCAAGATGCGGGGACGGATTCGCGTCCGTCTGATCAACCTGAATATCCCGATGGGTGCGGTCCGAAGGTCAGTGGGGAAGGGGGTTGGTGCGCCGACTGCCAGTTCTCTAATGCCTCGGAGAGTTGCGCCTATTCGCTGATCGTCGGCGGGGAATCCAACGGACTATGTACGATTAGGACGCCGAATCTGAGCGCCATGCTGAAGGCTCAGTTGGTTTA
>NHEP01000251.1 GCA_002171515.1 bacterium TMED88
TGGTAGACGGGAGCGGGCTTTTCAGTCCTCTCCTCATTGACCTCCTTCAGACTTTCCCCATCCCGAGCGAAAATCCGAAGTGCAGCCTCGTCCCTCAACTTGGCTGCTGCCTCCAAGCACGCAGCACCACGATCTGGATCATCGTCGAGGATAGTATTCGTGATGCTCAGATCCGTGGTTGCGATCAAGGCAACGGGCGGTTTGCCACTGTCGACGAGCGGGAGGGCTCCCTCATTATCCTTGAGCTCTGCATACACACGCTCGAGCGCAAGCTCATGAGTCTTGCGGAGGACAGAGCACTCCTCTGTCTCGGCCTCCAGCTTTACCCAATCATCCAGCTCGTCCTCAGAAAGCTCGCCCTGACTTTCATCGGTCTCGATGAAGTCACCGGCCTCACTGTCTTCCGCAGCACCGGCTGCAGGAAGCCCAGGAGGTGGTGAGACAGCACTGCGCTGTGCGTCCTCACCTTCAGGCGCGTCCTTGGCCTCGTCCTTGTCGTCGCCCCAGTCGACCTTACCCTCTTCCGCAGCTTGCAGGTCGATGTCCTCCGCTCGCTGCTCCTGCAGGTCCACCGCGTGGTCAGCAGAATGGTAGGCCTTGTTCGACTCAAAGTACGACTGCCGGTCGTGCTCCGAGAGCACCCACCAGGTACAGTTCGCAGCGCCCGAGACCATCATGGACGGGTCGAAACCGCTCGCGTGAAGATCACGACGAGTCAGCCCCAGCACATCTCCGCCCGGCGGAAGAGTGTACTGGACGTCCGCGGCGAGCCTACTGATCCCAGCAGCCTCCTCCTTTGAATGGTCCTCGCAATAGGCCAAGACTTCCTTCACAGCGAACGCGTCCCGAGAAGGGAGATTCTTATCCTGGAATTCCTGCGCGTCGATCGCCTCCCGCCCCTGAGCTGCAACAGCATCAGGGGGCATCTGCAACGGCGGTGGCACCTTCGCAGGGTGCTCTCCAGACGCGAGGCCCGCGATGTCCTGCCGCACACGAGACTGGGCGTGCACCGCACCAGGATCTTCTTCTGCGGTCAGAACGGCATCCTCAGGAATTGCCTCCTCGGAACCCAGCGCAACTGCAGCCTTGCTCGCAGCGGCTAACTGGTTGTCCCCTGTGCTCGACCCACTTGACGCTTCTCCCGAAGAGGACGAAGCGCAAGCGATCACCCGGCTACGCAAGTCCGCCGCGGTCTTGTTCAAGTTCGTCTTCTGCTCGCGCCGAAGAGCGACGACCAGATCCATCGGCACCTTGGCTGGCGGCCAAAAGATGTCTCCGGATGTCAGATCGAAGATTTCCTTAATGAACACCGCGTCGACGATGCGCTCCACCAGGACGACATCGGCATCGGAGAGGTACATCTTCACCCCTGCTTCGAACATCGCAGCGGAATCGACAACAATGATCTTGTCCGATCCGCTCCTGATGCCAGACGTCTCTTTGCCCCGCTTGACCCCCGAGAAGTCCAGAGCAAAGTGAACGTGGATCCTCTTGTTCGCCCGAGACATCCCGAACTCAACGGAAATGCCGTGGCGCAAGAAGGAAGTCCAATCATCCACCGGGGTACCGTGGTAGACAGCGCTCTGCCATTTCGGATGCTGCGGATTGAACGCCACCAGCATCTTGCTGATGTTGAGGCCCTGAATCGACTGCCCCTGCACAGCCCTGATGCAACGATCACCGTCCGCATTGCTGGCAGTCTGAAACCTCTTCTTGTCATCACAAGGATTGGCGACCAATTCCAGCAAGTCCGTCTCCGTAGGCAAGAAGCGACTGGTGGAAGGAAGGTCGTTGCAGA
This sequence comes from bacterium TMED88, assembly GCA_002171515.1. Taxonomy (GTDB): domain Bacteria; phylum Myxococcota_A; class UBA9160; order UBA9160; family UBA4427; genus TMED88. The sequence goes on from NHEP01000251.1 coordinate 1,799, forward strand.
TGGCACTCATCCGTACCCATCCGCACTCGTCCATCCGACCGTTCCGTACCACCTCCCGGTAGGCATCGTGCCGTAAGACATCAGTGAGGGTCTTGCTCAGCGCCTTCTTCCAAGCGCGCCGAGCCCGCTTCACTTCCCACTGAGTCACACCGCGCCTAGCCGCCACCTTCGAAGGGTGCGGCTCGCAACGGCGCAACGTCTTCGCACGCCTCAACGTCTCCGCGAGGTACGGCCCTCGCACAGGCTGCGAACACGCACGCTTGTGCTGCTCAGCCTTAGGGGCCCCTCCACGGGATCGTGTAGCAGACACGCTCACACTCACCACACGGCGGTGAGGCGGCACCTCTGGAGTCTTTGGCTGAATCTTCCCAGACGGATAGCCGGCGCGATCCGCAGGTCGGACTTCCGCCTGCACGCTCTGCGCCGCAGCTCGGTGCCGCGCAGCCATCAGGGATGCAGCCTTCAAACTGTCAAAGACCTCAGGTGGCGTGTTGTCGTCGATCGTGTTGACCTTGGTCTTCAGCACGCTCGGAGCCGCAGGGACCTCTGCCGGCTCTGACGATCTGCGACCATGACGCGACTGCGATGGCTCACGGGCACGTCCCTGCTGGCCNTAGCCACGCAGTTCCGCACCTTCTGACCTGCCGCGGCNATGANCCGGAGACCGCTCACGCTTCCGCGAGTGCGATCGNTGCTGCCGGCGGCGCTCGTAGTCGTCCTCGTCATAGTGACGCCGACCNCGCNCTGACGGCGATCGCNCATATCGACGGCGACTGTCGTAGTGCGAATCTCGCTGGTGGTAACCGTAGGAATGGCGATCTCCGTAGTCGCGACCTCCGTGGCCCCGGCGTCCGTAGTCACCGATGCCCTTCCAGTAGTCCCATGCCTTCGAGTAGGTCTGCTTGCCGGGTTCGACCGACTCTCTCTTATCCTGAGCAGAGTAGTCCAACACCGACTCTTGTGGAGGATCGGATGACTCTTCGCCCGGCGAACGAGTCTCCTCACTCGCGTCCTGACCGTCACCGTCCTCCGAACAACGTCGCGACTCGACGTGTTCGTCATCATCGTGCTCGTCCTGGGTCTCCTCTGACGGGTCGTACCGCTCCGACGGCAGCGAACAGTTCAGCCACGGGCTCGAACTTCGCTTCCCTTCGTGGCGGTCGGACGTCAACCTTGCGGACTTCGCAGCTCGCTGCTGAGAGCCTTCACGCTCATCAGAAGTAAGGCCGGTCATAGCGCTTGCTGCAGCCTTCCTCCGAATAGCCTCCTCATGAGCCTTGTTGGCAATCTCATTTGCCTGAGCTACGGTCCTCAGCGTCGCGTCCAGCCCCTCCTTAGAGCCACACGACTCAACCAAGCGCTCCCACTCTTCCGCGTCCATCTCCAGCTTGCCGACGATGCCCTCGGCGGTCACCTTGCTCCGCGAGGCAGACGCAAGACTCTCCGAGTCGCGCTCAGCGACACGGCGCTCCTTGCGGACAGGCTCACTGCCCTCAGCTGCCTCTGCGGCCAACCGCCCTTCCACGCCGAGCCTCACTGAAGCTTGACAGACCGAACCGTGGGGCGGAACCGGACGAGGTGGTGTCGAGTTTCGAGGAGCAACCTCCGAAAGCGGACTCACCGTTCCGAGAGTTACGTTCAAACCCCGAGAATCCCCAACAAACCGCCCTGTCGCTCCTTTCAGCCCTGCCGGCTTGGGAGGTGGAGGCTTGGGAGTCGGAGTCTCTCCAGACGAAGCTGGCAGAGTCCCCGGCCGACCATGATAATGAGGCGTCCCCGGCCGGCCATGATGAAAAGGGCAGTGATCACTGCAGTGAGTCTTGGGAAGCAGAGGCGTCTCGACGCGGGGCGTCTCCTCCTCATACTCTCCCGCCTTGACTGTACGATTCCAGACCTCACGGCGGCCGTCCTCGTCACTGATGTAGGCTGCTCCACTCTCATCGTTGGCCGGCTCCTCTGGCACACTTGCACACGGGTGCCCAGAGTGCACAATGATGACTTTCTTTGGCTTCGGAGTGGCCACTCCCAAAGCGCGTAGCGTAGTGGCCGGAGGCCCTCCCGGTGGAGGCGCCCCGATCGCATCGCCCATCTCGCCCGTGGGCGACAGCCTCGGCCTGGTTAGCGAAATCTCGTTCTCGACCCGCTTCGCCGCCTTCAGCTGCGCTTTCGCCAACTCCGCGGCTGCCGGAGTGCCTGGGGCTGCCTGCGGTAGCGCATGGCTTTTGCCCTCTTGCTTCTTCGGCGCCATTGCTTCCTGCAAGCCAATGGTCCAGCCGGCGCTGCCTTGCTGCCGAACCGAATCCAGAGCACAAGGGATCGCTGCTCCGCAGCCGAACCAATCACTCGCCGCCACGGGACGGCCGAGCAATGCAAGTTTTCCCGTTGCCAGAGGGCAACCGAGCAAAGGGGTAGGTGCAAGTGCAGACTGCACAGCTTGAACCAAATGGCTACACAAGAGTGCCGCGGTGCAGAGACTGGATGAAGATCTCCTAGAACAACTACAGGTATTCTTATCCTTAGTCTTACTAACCTCACCAGACGGAACCCCAACATGAGACTTCCCCTTGCCCTTCTTGTGCTCTTTCCGGTCCGCGCGCCGCGATCCACCTGCAGGGGCCTCAGGAACAGCAGGAACCCCCTCGCTGCTCCGAGGCTTGGCCTTGGCCTTAGGCAACTTACCTTCCGAGCCAATGCCTTCCGGCAGAAACCCAGCGGCATCCATGGCCTCCTGAATCTTCTGCTGCCCAGCCAACGGGCCAACAGGGTCACGTTCTGCAGCTTTACGCAACCGCGCGTCAAACTCTGAGTCCGTAAACCACTGTCCGTCCACCACGCGCCCAGTACGAATCGTGATGTCGTCAACGTACGCAAGCCACTCCTTGCAGTACCGGCGCCTACTTAAGCGCCCTGGAGAGTAGAACCGGTCGATAACGTAGCTGAAGTCCTCCGGCCCGTTGTGGGGCCCGAAAGTCAAACAGACGGGCAGAAACTGCCCCGACCGCGCTAGGATAGCTAACATCTCGCGAGCTCGCTTCGTGTTAACCACATGATTAAACCCAGTCACCGCGTCTAACAACGTCATGAACACGGAGCCAGCGCAGTCAGCTACAACACCAGCGACACTACGCACGAAATACACAGCACGAGCCGTCCGCGAGTTCACTCTACGGTAATCTACGACGATCCGCCTCTTGCGCGCGCGCTTGTGGGCAGCCATCTCCTTCGTAGGGAACGGAGGTGAGCCCCAAGCGCTGGTGCCTCGGATGAGTTGGCCACGACCAACCTCATCCTGAAGCTTCTGATCGATCCATTCCGCAGCCTCACCACGTAGGTTGTGCGGAGGCAAGCGCACTGGAGGTCCAGTGGGGATCGTGTCGTGGTACACATGGCGCACCGTCGTGCGAGGGGTATCTTCCAGCCAGAAAGCAGCTGCCTTTCTGCTGAGCACCTCCTTCGCACAAGCCACTTCCTGAGCATTCAGCTCCGGGTAGCGGTCCGACACCTTCGGCTCCGTCCACTCCTCCGGTACTAAGCCAAGTTCGATCAGAACCTTCGACTTGTAATCCGCGGTGCGACGATGGTCCTCCTTCACGTCCACACCTGAGTGGTCATACACCGACAAGTCCACCTTGATCGTGTCCCACTCTTTGCGGTCTGCAACGGCCTTCCAGTGAGCCGCCGCAGCTTCAATCTCCTTGTTGAGCTTCTCCTGCTTCTCCTTAGGCAAGGCAGAAGCAGGGGCTTCACCGCTCTCCCCTTGCGGAACGAACACCTGCTTGGACTGCTCAAAGCTTTTCGGCTCCTCCTCGCCACCGAACTGAGCCTTAAAAGCCTTAGGGTCTTGCAAGCACACCGGCGTGCCACCCACAATCTCGTAAATCGCGGTGCTCTTGCCACAGTCCAACTGCCCGCCCTCCAGCCGAGGATGCTCGCCCTCCAGCTGAATATCGGCAGCCGCCACGGCACTGTGACTTGGGGAACTACGATTCGCACCCCAATACGCTCCATACCGGGTGAGCGGAGTATCGGTAGGATAAACCGTCACTGTCTTCAGCGCACGGTTCAAACACACCGCATACATCACGCTCTGCTCAACAGTATACTTGCCGGTGGTCTTCGCAATGCCTACGGTACCTCCGCCAGGCAAACGTCCACCTCCACGAGCGTCCTGATGACGATGCGTAGCCGGCATAAGTGCATCACTAGGATCGCACTGCAAGGTCATGGGTGCCAGCGAGAAGTTGGCCATCCACAACTGCTTCTTCCGAATGGGGCGCTCTAGCACCTGTCCTTCCGGGAACGANTTCCTGGAACCCCAGACCACTTCCGTCGGACAACANTGCCCCAACTGACAGCCCGTGGTGTTNTAGAACTTCCAGGGCGGNGTNGGNANNTCNGTCGTGCCGAACGCTTTAACCCAGTCCTTCCTTCGGTAGAGGTCACTACCCNAAGGTTGCTCGACAGAGCCAAGGCCATGGACTTGCTCCTGATGCTTCAACACGTCACGACTCAGGCGCACCAACGCTTCTGTGTCGGACGACGGAGCATTCTGACCAATCATCGACATTTCCGTACAAGGGATGCCGATGTGCACTGCTTTCGGGCATAGGCGAACGCAGATCAGCCACGCCAGCTGACACTGCCCTTCGACCTTTTCCAGCTGCCACGAAAGACCGTACGCAGTGCTACAGGAGTCTAGGCCTTCACCAGCACTAGTCCCCGAGCCTCGCACTTGAATGGTCATCTCTCCGTAACCCTTGAACACCTCCAAGAAGTCCACACGCTTGTCCGGGACCGCGTCGAGTAGGGCCTTCACTTGTTCAGGCGACAGCACCCCGAACCTTCGGACAGCGCTACCTCCCGACTGCTGGCTCACCTTCGCAACGGCTCCCGAGGCCTTGAACGACTCCAGCAGCTCGCCGAAACGGGCTGCGTTGCCTTTACTCAGCCGACCAATAACGCTGACGGACTGGCCTGCCCTCTCCGCTTCCTGAAGCAGCAGAGGGGACTCGCTAGCAAGCTGCCAACCGGCCTTATCCAAGCGACGGGCCACAGCATGAGCTATGATTCCATCGTCCATCAGCTGCGTCACCATAAGAACCCGCTTCACCGAGACGTTCTCTTTGTCTGGTGCGGCGTTCGTATGATCACGAACTACTTCTCCTGGTTTCTCATGCTCCGCACCTGCTACGAATAGCGGGACCCACCTTATCCGAAAGCGGCCGTCCGACAGCGGTGCATGACGGTGAACAACGACTAAGGCTTCAGCCTTCAGTACTTGCGTCACCCGTCCGACCGTACAGTACTTACCCGGTATCTCCCGTGAATACACGCAGTAGGCTCCTGCCGTCATCTTGTCCAGCTTGCCTGTCCTGCGACGAAAAGCGTCCGCAGCCTCAAGATGCTCTAACGACTGGTCTCTGTCCTCAACCATCTGGCCTAAGGAACGTCGAATACCCAAAGCATCCCCGCGTTGCTCTCCAACAGCGGGCTCGTCCGTAAACGAGAGAGGTTCACGCTCTAAATCACGTGCGCGTTCGCTGATTTTCAACAGATCGTCAGCGTGCGCTTCCACCGTAGTGCCATCAGGCCGGCGCAAAACGTACTTGTTACCGGTCCTCGACTGAATGATCGCAGGGTCACTAAGCGGTTCTTTCCATGGAGTCCGCCCTCCAACCGCTTTGGCGCGGGGATCTCTGTAGAGGACCGAGTCCCCAGGGAGATACTCCTTAGCCTTCCGATAGCGGTTGGCAAGATCCCTTCGCGACTCACTCGCCGAAGTGAACCAACCAACAACCTTGACCTTCAGCTCGCGATAGCGCTCGAAGAGTCCTCGCATGTAATCGTCCACTGGCTCGTAGTCTCCTACCGACAGCGGACGAAGTTCCTTCGCCAGGGGGAGAGCAATCGACCACCTTCGATCGATGTCTCTCGGAGTATACCCATGCCCACCTGGCGTGTTGTAGATCAGGAACTCCACAACCGGCGTAAGCTCCGACCACTCCGAAGGATAGCTGTGGAGCACATCGCTCACAAGCATCCCCAAGAGCTTCTGAAACTCTTGGTGCGACCTCTCCACCAGACCCATCTCCATCGGACGGAACGCCATCCCGAAACGATGGTCGATGCCCAACAACGCGGTGTACTCCGCCAGCAGGCAATTGCGAAACTCGGGCCCACGATCGCTACGGAGGATCAACGGCATCGTCCCCGAGCGAAACACACATCGCGCAAAACTACGCCGAACTTCACTCTTGCGCAAGTTCTGCATGGGCTCGTAGAAAACACCATGGCAGAGGCAGCAAGCATACGTGAGTGTGTAGCGATTGTTATATCGGTCTGCAGGGTTAGACGGTCCCTCGCAGTCGATCATAACCTCTTCCCAACACTCAGTCTCCTTGGGAAGCACCGCCTTGGCTTCTGGCTTCACCGGCCGTTTCCTGAACCGGAGGCAAGTGATGCACTCATCGATCCAGCCCGACACATCCTGCCGTACTGACGGCCAGGTGGCGGTCCGGTTTAGGATGCGCATAGTCTGCTCCAGCAGCCTGTGCCCACCGTAGATGCCAATGTGGACCTGGTAGAACACCCACTGCCGCCAAGACAACGCGCGACCCACGCCATTGCCAACGCTGCCAGGAGGTACAACAGGCACGTACTCGTCGCAACCTGATGGCTTGCGTTCAAGGCAGCCATCCTCCGGATTGAGACGATACCCTTCCTTCTCCTGTTTAGCGTAATCGAACAGAGCGCTCAGCTCCTGTTCGCACATCTTCTGCTGGCTGATCCACTCCGCCCGCACGTTAGCCTCTGGCTTCCATGAACTGGATCCTGCTTCCGCACGGACCTCTTCAGCCAAACCTTCACGCTTGGAAGTCTCCTCCCGCAACCACTCCTCCGCACGCTCATCCATGAGCAACTTCCCGTCCTCAGACTGGTAAGTGTGCGGGGTTTGGAAATGTGGGAGTCCAAGATTGGAGACGGCCTGCCAGACCTCATCATCGGATGAGTCATAGTCGTCGTCCGCAGTAAGCTGGGATCCGCTACACGTGCTGGCATCCTCTGGGCTCACCGGAGTAGTCGAGGCTAGAGCGTTTCCGCCCTCCAGCCGAGGCTTCCACATGTCTCTCAAGGCATGCGCCGGATCCGCTATAAACCAGCGATCCGCGCCAAACGACACAACACTACGGCTAACGTTCTTGCCCGTAGCGTAAGGTTCGTAACCGATAAACACATGATGGAGCGAACCAGGCAGACCCTTCGCCGTGTGTCGCCATCCTCCCGTAGTCCACGAGTACATGGCGATCTTCCTGTCGTGCATGGATTCGTAGCCTTTGCCAGCCTGGTCGACTCGGAAAGGCACGCCTGCATAGACATAATAGGCCGACTTCACACGGCCCACCGGTAGGAACGCTAGCTGCAAGGCAGTCGTGCACTTGAGCAGTCCACCCTGGCCCTCCTTAGAGGCAGCAGAGGCCGTCCTGGCAATCTCCCACAGACGACATTCTGCTGAAATGGCCTCAGCAAGACGCCCTGGAACTCCGTACTGTTCCGGCGTCCTCGCCCAGAACTCTGGCTCGATGTCATGACTCTCTTCAAACTTCGTAGCCACACAGTTCTGCAGAGGCAAGACCGTCCGATTACCTTGTGCGTCGACGTCGACGACAAAGGAAATCCGGAACTTCCCGCCCACCTTCGGGAACTTACCTTTCTTGCCAGACGACCACTTAGTCACCTCCGTATCAACGCCTTGCGCATTGCAAGCTGCGATGATCGAGGCTTCACGATCGCATGCACGGTGGACGAGATTGTTCGTGACGAAGAACACTGGTGGACCCTGATCCTTACTGCTGCCAGGCTTCACTCCATGAGCAGCAACGTCCGTAAGCCCAGCCGGCTTAACGACGTCGGCGTCCTCCAGAGCAGCAGCAGTCTCAGCCGCTGCGTCGTCCCGAATGCAAGTAGGGCAGCGACCAAACAAAAAGGTCCGCTTCCCGCACTGACACTTGCCAGTATGCATCCAATGCTCCCGCTTCTCGGCCAAAACCGAGCTCCATGCGATCTCGCTGAGCTCCTTGACCTCGGAGGCATTGACCTTCTGCGCGAGCTGAGACGCCTCGTCCTTGTGAGGATTCGGC
>NHEP01000252.1 GCA_002171515.1 bacterium TMED88
AAGTGCTAACAATGGATCTCGGCGACTTCGTAACGCAATGATCTTCTGACAAGACTCCAGGAAAGGCTCTGAATCGAAATAGGCATCCATACCACCAGTACCGTGCCAAAACATCGCCTTTTGGCAATACTCGGCATACTCAAAGTTGATTCGATCGCCACAAAGGTGCTGCCATAAGCGCTTAATACTGAAACCTTCATGAAAGAATCGCATCACTGGAAATGGATTCAGTAACTGGGTTTCACCCTGATTAACCAAGTTCCGGCTATAGGCATCAAGAACAACCCCATAGCTATCGAGAACATTGACAACCTGTAGAAGATGATCAGGCGTATCTGCCAACAAAGGTTCGTCAGAGAGGAGACGACGTATCAGCTCTTCACGATCGGGGAGAGTTTGAACAGTTTGGACGTCAGTGATCTTGGTAGCAGTCATGAAAGTCCTCCTGTAATGGGTAAGAGAGCTAATTCGCTGAGTCCGGTCGTCGCCGCCTGACTCATCCCAACCAAAAGATCCGGAGCAAGACCAAGCAGCAGTACAACGAAGGACAGCGCGATCGCAGGTAGCTGCTCATGAAGCGGCACCGATGTAAGGATGATGGGGTTTGAGATTCGGCCGGCCGCAATGGCTAAACGCCCAAAGAAGGCTCGGTTGACTAGCAACAAGAAATAAACAGCTGTTAAACCTGAACCCACCATGCAAAGCAAGGTGGCGATGGGGAATGGATCAAGGCTTCCCCTAAACACAAGAAATTCAGAGATAAAGCCTGCCATGCCTGGAATTCCGGCACTTGCCATCACACCCACGATCATCAGTGTTCCCGTTAGCGGTAATCCACGTTGAGGATTCAGGAGTCCCCGAAGAACATTCAGATCTCTTGTGCCCGTTCGTTCGTAGACAACACCAACAGCAAGGAAGAGTATCGCTGAAATCAAACCATGGCTGACCATTTGGAATAGTGCACCGATCAAACCCAATGGCGTCGCTGCTGCTGCTGCCAGCAAGACATAGCCCATATGACCAACAGAGCTATAAGCAACCATCCGTTTCATATCCGACTGTGCAATGGCAGCTAAAGACCCATACAACACAGAAATCGCTGCCCAAAGAGCTAACCAGGGAGCTGCAACGTCCCATGCCTGAGGAAACAGACCGAGACAAAATCGCAACAACCCATAGGTCCCAAGCTTCAGAAGAACTCCAGCCAAGAGAACCGAAACCGGAGTAGAAGCTTCTGTATGCGCATCTGGAAGCCAGGTATGGAATGGAAAAAGAGGAATCTTGATTCCGAAACCTATGAGCAGTGCCCCCATTAACAGCAATTGAGAGGTAAGACCCATCTCACCGGAGAGGATTGGACGAATACCAAAATCAACGCTTCCTGTGACCAGGGCAATGCCAAGAAATGCTGCGAGGATTAAAACCCCAGAGACAGCTGTCACGATGAGAAATTTAGTGGATGCATAGGCTCGATTAGCACCACCCCATATAGCAATCAACATCCAAAGAGGTATTAGTTCAAGCTCATAAAACAAGAAAAAGAGTAAAAGGTTTTGAGACAAAAAGGCGCCATTGACAGCGCCACTAATAATTAACAGAAGTGCAAAGTAAATTCTTGGGCGATTCTCGACCCTTCGTGATGCCGCTGCTGAAACCAAACAGAGCACTGCGTTCATCAAAACAAGAGGAAGAGAGATTCCATCGACCGCTAAGGAATAGTCAAGTCCAACACTGGGAAGCCAAGCCAAGCGTTCCTGAAGCTGCAAGCCAGGATTACTGGGATCAAACCAGAAAAGCAAAGCAAAACTAGCAATGCATTGAACAGAAAGAATGATCAGAGTGAGACGTCTTAGTTGAGCAGGAGTTGATCGATCAGGCCATAGGGAAAGCAGGAGCGCTCCCAAGAAAGGAATAATCAGTAGCAGAGTGAGAATCATCATTAATTCAGTTCAACCACCAACTCAAGGACGAAAGAAGCAAAACGATAGCGGCAATGACGGTTAACAAATAGCTTTGACTTCGACCACTAATACTCAATTTCAGGCCTTCAGCACTCTGAAGAGAAAATCGAGCAAGTCCATGGAGTAAACCATCAACCACATTTCGATCAAAGCTATAAGCCAGCTTAGAGAATAAGGCCACCACATTAACGATCGTCAAGCGATAAAACCTCTCTGTATAAAAGTCATTTTCTAGAAGGTCTTGGAACCAGCGCAGCACTGGGTTCAAGGATCGAGACCAGGCCTTATTGAGAGGGATGAAGCCTCCAACCAACAACCCGATCAGTCCGCTACCTACGACAACAGCTGCGGCCCAAAGGGGGAAAGCGAGCAAACCATCCAGAGACTCCAGACGGATCAACAAAAGCGGAGTTAAGACAACGATGACAGCTAGAGACACCATCGGGAAAGCCATCTGCCAATTCACCTCTGCAGCTCGACGTGTCTTAGTCAAAGAGCGACCAAGGAAAACTTGGCGATAGACCCTCGTGAGGTTGAGGGCTGTGAGCGCATTCGTTAGAAGAAAGACCGGCACAAAAATCACTGAGCGGGCTCCGACCAGCTCAACGGCCTGAGCCAAGCAAAGAAAGCCTCCGAGAGGAAGAAGACCAACAAGCCCAGCACTCCCAACAAGATATGAACCAGTTGTGGCGGGCATTCTCGATCCAAGGCCACCAAGCTCAGTGATGTCCTGACAATTGGTTGAAGCAATCACTCCACCCACACTCATGGAAAGCAATGCCTTCGAGACTGCATGGGCGAAAAGGAGCAGGAGGGCCAGAACGGGAACCTGCAAAGAAATAGCGATGAAGACAAGGCCTAAATAGGCAGTCGTCGAATAGGAAAGCGTTCGTTTGATATCAACCTGGGCAATCGAAACGAGAGACCCTCCAATGGCACTGATCGTTCCAATGGCCTGAAGAACAACAAGAGTGACGGGTGCGTTCTGCAACAAAGGCATCACTTTGAGTAAAACAATGGCTCCACAAGTCACAACCACGGAGTTACGAAGAATCGAGGCTGGATTGGGTCCTTCCATGGCTTCGTCGAGCCAGAGATGCATCGGGAATTGGGCACACTTACCAGTCGGTCCAGCTATCAATCCGAGACCCAGCAAGGTGGCCGCTAGTGGACTGATGGTTTCTGAAGCAGACCAGGCATAAACGTCATCAAAACTGGTTACACCCGACCAAGTCGCTAGGGCAACCATCGCCATTAAAAGCATCACATCGCCAACTCTCTTGGTGAGGAATGCATCCCTTGCCGCTGTCACAACGAGAGGTTGGGCGTACCAGAAGCCTACGAGAAGATAGGTCGAGAGCGTAAGCATTTCTAAGAGGAAATAGCTCTGGAACAAGGAATCACTCAAGACAACCCCCGACATAGCTCCTTCGAAGAAACCAAGTAATGCAAAAAATCGAGCTAAGGCCCACTCCTTATCCAGATAGCCAAGGGAGTAGAGCTGCGAAAAAAAACTCAAACCTGTTATCAGCTCAAGAGCAGAAACATTGCTTAGAGAAAGGCTGAAGCTGATCTCAAGATTGAGATCGCCAACATTCAACCAAGGGAAAGTCAAAACGGTGGGCCCAGCAGCCATGACATCCCTCAACACAAGGCTTCCGTGAATGAAAGCTACAAGTGTCAACAGAATATTCAGATATGCGGCAGGCCTATGGGAATCACGACGAAATAGTCCTAAAGCCCAAGGGAGAGAAACCAACATACCGGCGAACCCGTAGAGAGGGATCAGCCAAGCGGTTTGAAGAGGCAGCGAAAGAGCTGATGTCAATGGCAACGAGACCGAGAAGGGTCGTTGAAGATGGTGTAGACGAGAGAATCTAGGCTGAAACGAAGCCAGTTGTCAGCAAAACAGCATTTCGTTGTCGCACATTGACGCCTAAGAGTCGGGATCAGGTATAGAAAGTGGTCAAAAAAGCAACAAGACGAACATCGATTTAATTTTTTTATAGCACAAATAAGACAGTCCAATGAAAAATAAGAAGCAAAAGCAAAACCTAAAACAATAGAAATGAAAAAGCAAGGAGAAGCTGATACCAAAAGAGTTTAAAGTGCTGGAACAAAAGCATTAACAAGGCGTAAGATCAGACAATAAAAGAACTGACACACAGGTAAATGCAATTTTAGCCAAAAACGCTAAAATTAGAAATAAATTTAAAATATATATTTGCAAATGAGATATACATTAAAAAAATTATTGATTTTAATATCAGTATTTGGAATTAATTCCAACATTTCAGCAATTGCAGAAACATCTCCTTCACTGAAAAATCCTTCAAACAGGCAAGAAATAAATTTTGAGTATGACAGCAACAATGTAATACCCTCGGCTATGCCTAAAATGCCTATTAACGAGGAAGCAAGAATTCAAAATAACTTCACCGTAGAAGATTTAATTAAACTTGCCTCAATTGATTATGAGAACGATTGGAACATACTAGTAGAAGAAGTAACCCGTTATCAAAAAGAATTACTTAAAACAAAGAAATCAATTAACCTAGAACAAGCACTCGAATTAGCTATTAGGAATAATCCTACATTATCAGCGAATAAATATCAGGTATTGGGAAGTATTTGGAGAGAGAGAGCTGAAATGAGAAGATGGTTACCAAGCATAACACTCAATTCAGGAAATACAGGATTTTACAAAGAAGAGTTATATGTAAATTCAAGATATCCTAAAGATCCTAACGACGGAACTGGATCTGTCACCAGTTATTCCTCTGATTATTATCAATCAAGTCCAACTGCAACCATATCATGGGATTTATTCGACCCGGAAAGGGGACCAAGCATCCAGATCGAGAAAAGAAACGTCGAAAGAGACAAATTGTTATTAAATTATTCAATAAGATCATTGGTCGTCGATATCTACAACAGTTACACAAATATTGAGATAATCCTAGAGGAAATAAATGCATATTCCGAGCTTGTAGCTCTAGAAATAGCTATTGCTGACGCAATCTATGAAGTCTACGCGAATCAATTGACATCAATTGCAGAAGTTGCTAAATGGAGAGCACAAACGTACACTAGTATAACTCAATTAATCAAGTATTATCAACTTCTAGACGAAGCCTATTCTGAATTTAGTTCAGTAATAGGGAGCGAAGACTACTTTCCCGTATTACCGAAAAACAAAAAACTCTACCTGGGCAAGTGGAAATTATCATTAAAAGAATCAATAGAGAAAGGCAAAAGAGAAAATGAACGAATAAAAAGCGAATATATAAACTCAGAAGTGAGTGCAATAACAGCTCAAAAATTTATAAATTCATACTTGCCAACATTTACTATAAATGCCTCAGCTTCAAATGCAATAATTAATGGTATTTACGAAGCATCTTTATTCCCAGATCCAATTCTTCCAACGTCAACCCAAAATACTACAAACCCTCAATACCAAATCTATGCTGGAATGACTTTAGCTTTTGATGGGGGAATAAATTTGGCAAGAGCGAGAGCTCAAAAGATGGATCAAAAAAGAAGTTTATTTAAAACAAAAGAATTGTCTAATGAGGTAACTCAACTAGTTAGGAACTCATACAATGGGCTAACAAATGAAAGTATAAATTATACAAGCGCCGAGAAATCCGTCGTGAATTCAAAAATCTCATTAGATGTGTATAAGCAAAGATTTATGGCAGGCTTAACTGATACAACACCATTTCTACAAGCTGTAAATCTGTATACAACAGCAATCATTGCAAGAAGCGAAGTCAAAAAAAATCTTGTAATTCATTACGTCAATCTACTGAAGTCAACTGCAACATGGCCAAAACAATTCGAGACAAGCCTTGACACAGCGCTAGAATCAATAATGAAAAGGCGCGAAGATGTTCCAAATTTCAAAAAACCATGAAAACATCAAGTAACAAAGAAATGAACAGTCAAAACGAACCTATTAAAATTTTATCAGCACCGTTGGGGCTACTACTTAAAATTTCAATTGGGGTTGCTGCCGCTGGAGCATTGTGGGCGATATTTGCAAAAGTACCATGGCAAGTCGATGGATTATCAACCATAACACCCCCAGGAGGACTGTCGGACGTAAATGCACCCAATGAAGGCACTCTTGTATATGTAAGAGATGAAAGAGGAAGAATAATTGCTGATGCAGAGGGAAAACAAACTCTAAAAGAGGTAACTAATTTCTTAAATGGTATGTATGATTTTGATGAAACATCTAAAAAATACATTAATGATCCATCTGCAGAATTGTATGCAGAATTCAACCAAAAAATTGATACTGTTATTAACATAACAACAGCTTCTGTGTTTGATGAAAAAGAGTTAGGAAAAGGTGGTAGGGCTGTCTTTGAGTCTGATTTCCCCTATTTAGATAAAAATGATATAGTAGCTTACATTCACAATCCAAACAGGAAAGTTAAAGTAATCAATGCAGCTACAGATGCTAGGTCCAAGTTAAAAGCACTCAGTCGTACAATGGAGACATACCAAAGACAAAAGCAATCATATACTTCACGTCTGCTAAAGGTAAAAAATGCATATAGAGATGTAGCTAAACATTTCACTATCAATAAAGACTTTGAATCAACTCTAAGAAAGCTAAACCAAGCTGGATTCGTACCTAATAACACATATATATCAGGTATATCATCAACTGCGAATTTCAGTTCACTAGGAGAACAATACCTACAACAAGGACAACAACTTACAATCGAATTAAATAATGTTGACAACCAAGTCAATGAAGCAATCAATGAAGTGGTTTCAACAGTTACAGATTTGAGAGATAGTGTGAATGAATACATTGCAGAATCTTATGTATTCATGCCACAAAGTGGCTACCTCGTAGAATATTCATCAGTAAACTTGACAAACGTAGTAAAAGATACACCTGTATTTGAATACACGGATAGTACACCAAAATTACCAGAATATACTTATGCTTTTTTTGGGGCACAACAAGCCTCGCAGGTATTTCCAGGAATGAGAGTTTTATCAACGCCACTTGGAATCTCACGTTCACAATATGGAGGGATCAAAGGGAGCATCGTTTCAATTGATAAAAATCCAGCAGGACAAGCATCTATTAATAGTGTCAGTGGAAGCAGTCAAGTCGCAAAAACATTTATTGAAAGCCTACAAATCCCATATAGAGTATTAATAAAATTAGAAATAAAAGAAAATGTCGATATAAAGAAGTGCTCAAAAGCAAATAGAAAAGAAACTTGCTACAAATGGAACTCAGGGGCAATACCCCCATTTCCTGTAAAAATTGGAAATGTTTTAGCGGTTCAAGCAACGACAACTGAATATACACCCTTACAATTGATGATACCTAGATTAAGGCTATTCTTTGGACTTGAAACAGAGGCACCAGGAATTAAGAAGGTGAGTAATTAAATGAATAAATTAATCAACTCATTTAGATGGATTATACCAATAATTGGTAGGTACAAAAAAGGATTTGTTTTATTAGTACCAATATCTGTAGCGATTACGATACCGACTTTAATAATTGCTGGATGCTCATCACAGTTTATCGATGGGTATTTATTGAACACAAGAGACAACTTTGCAATTCCAATTGCATGGTTCCTACTCATATCAACATTAGTAATGGTAACATTACTAGCACTGCAATCGATAATTCTGGTAAGGATAGAGGCGTTTATAATAAAGTCAGCATCTGTAAAGATATTTAAAACAATATTCTCATTACCCTACAGCTATTTTGCTGTGAATCCATCGGGAGAAACAGCCGGCAGAATAGGTCTAGCACTTCAGGTAGGACAACAATTAGTAACTCAAGTTACTGGCTTCAGTATAGTTCTCTTAAGAGCAATAATAGTTTTAGCGTTTTCATTAGTCATTTCAACTGAGTTGACATTGCTGAGTACAACTCTTCTGGTAGTAAATGTTGCTTTTTCATTCTATATAACCTCAAAAAGAGAGAGCGCAAATAAAGAACTTGCGTTAAACAAAGGTCTAGCTGAAGGTGAAGGTTTAAATGCTGTTGCTAATATTGAAAGTATAAAAGCTTCAGCACTTGAGTCTGAATTTTTTGAGAGTTGGGCAAACTTATTTGGAAAATCTGTAAACGAACAACAAAATCAAAGTTATTATAATGCAATTGGATCAATGATCAGTACAGTCTCATCATTCCTACTCCAGACTGTAGTAATAATCTTAGGAGGATTCTTAATATTGGACGGTCATTTATCATTAGGATCATTAGTAGCATACCAGTTCCTATTGTCTACAATCATTACTCCTATTAATCAAATTCCGCAATTAGTGTCAGCACTACAAACCCTAAGCGGTCTTTCTGGACGAATTTCTTTGATATTCGATGAAAAAACTGAAGAATATGTAAAAAGCCTAGATCAAGATCAAAGTAGATTAAAAGAAGAAACATCAGACAAATTAAAAGGAGATATAACTTTGAACAATATAGTTTTTACATATCCAGGCTCAAAAACAAAATTATTTAACAATATTGACATAAAAATAGGTGCTGGAAGACATCTCGCAATAGTTGGTGGTAGTGGATCTGGAAAAAGCACCCTTATAAAAATGATTGCTGGTCTCTACCATTCAGATGATGGTGAAATCCTATTTGATGGTATTAATTGGAATGATCATCCAGATTTAAGAATGAGACAATCAATCGCATATGTTCCTCAAGATATGTTTTTATTCAGTGATACAATACAAAATAACATCTCATTATGGGATCCAAGATTCACCGCAGAAGAATGCTACAATGCAGCAAAAGAAGCTCTTATGCAAAATGAAATTGATTCATACCCACTAGGGATTCAAAGAAAACTTAATGATAATGGAAGTGATTTAAGTGGAGGTCAAAAGCAGAGAATAGAGATTGCTAGAGCACTTGTTAGAAAACCAACAATCATGCTTATTGATGAAGGAACAAGTGCTCTTGATGATTATACGGAGAAAGCGGTAATGAAAAATATTAAAAACACACATTCTACATTAATAACAGTAGCTCACAGGATGCACTCTGCAGAAATTAGTGACTATGTCATAGTATTAGAGAAGGGTAAGTTGGTTCAACAAGGTACACCAAAAGAATTACGAGAAAAGCCAGGACGATATTCACAATTACTAGCAGCGGAGAGAGGTTAAAATGAAAGATTATTCATCTCAAAAATTAAAGGAAGTATTCAAACTAGAAAACTCTGATTACAAACAAGAGGTAGTAGAAATAAGTGAAAGTGCAAGCTCGTTCCTGAAAATAGTTGCATATGTGTGTAATAATCTGGAAGTAGCTGAAAAACTAACTGATATAGAAACAGACAAGCTAAATGAATTTCTTTCTTATAATGATATTGTATCAAGACAAGTCAAACTTGAGAATTTTCCGAAACTAAGAAAAGGCATTTCAATAATAATAGATTTAGGAAATAAAAAGTCAATTGCGTTAGTAAAGATGAAGGGAAATAATTACATATATGATCCAGACAATGGATTCGAAGGTAAATACAATTCTATTGAAGAATTAGAAGAATTATATGATCTAAAACATTACACAGCATATGAAATTTTTGCAAAACTACCTTATGGAACAAAAGGACCACTAGATGCATTAAGATTTACACTTGGTTCATCATGGTTCACATTAATTGCGTTCGTAGGGGCAACAATTACAGTCGTATTAATGGGCCTAACAGCACCAATAATAACAAACTATTTGGTCTCATATGTCTTGCCTCAATCAAGTTACTCACTGTTAATTACAGTTGCTGTGCTGGTTGCAATAATAGCAATTTTTAATTTTGCAATTACTGCATTTAGTCAGTTCTTTCAGGTTGAATTTGAAGCCTTAATAGATGTAAGATTGCAAACTGCTGTATGGGCACGTCTAATCAGACTACCTGTTCCTTTCTTCAGAGAAAACAGCATTGGGGACATTGCCTCAAGAGCTGCGGCAATTTCTCAGGCAAGATCGGCAATATCAGGTGGATTCCTCGTGGCAGTCATCAATCTTATATTTGCATTTAGCTTCTTTGTTCTAATGTTTCAATACGACCAAACTCTAACTTGGATATCTCTAGCTGTTACAGCAGTCAATACTTTTATAGTAATCAAGTACTCCTTGAAACAGGGGGAATATTTAGTTCCATTGTTTGAACAATACGCAGATGTAACCAATTATTCCTTACAAGCGATACAAGGAGTCGCTCAGATAAGAACATCAGGGTCTGAACCCTTTGTATTCTTAGAATGGATGAGAAAGTTGATAAAAACTGCTTATACAAATACCAAAATGGGTTATACAGCAGCGGTAGTGAATACAGGCGCGATATCAGTCAATCCAATTGGAACATTAACAGTCATAGTTTCAATAATTTTACTCAATTCAAGAGATATCAGTGGATTTAGTGTGAGCCAAATAGCAAATTGGATAGGTTTCCTCGCAGCTTTTACGGGATTTAATACAATATTATCAGCATCAGCTGTGGTTATATCAGTGAGTCTTGCAACCTTAAGAAGTCTGTGGGCTAGAGCTAGTTTGATTATTTATGCTGCACCAGAAAAGGGATACAGTGAAGACGCCTTAAGGAAAGACTTAAAAGGGAATTACAAAGGCGAGGATTTATTTTTTCAATACAAAGGTATGAATAGACCTGTACTCAATGGATTAAATTTCACAATCGAACCCGAAAAATATACCGCGATAACCGGGTACACAGGTAGTGGAAAATCAACACTACTTAGGTTGTTGATTGGTTTTGATGAACCTCAATCTGGATTATTAACTATAGATAACCTAGCCTTAGAACAATGGTCAATACACCACTATCGCAAACAATTAGGTGTTGTTTTGCAAAATACTCCATTACAACCAGGAACGATACGTAAAATTCTGACTGCTGGAAGAAATATTAGCGATGAGAAGATATGGATGGCACTTGAACAAGCATCATTAGCGGATATCATTAATGATATGCCGGATAAGTTAGAAACATTTATTGAAGAAGGATCCTCCAACATATCTGGAGGACAACGTCAAAGAATAGCCCTTGCGAGGGCTCTAGTTGGAGATCCAAAGGTTTTGATACTGGATGAAGCAACAAGCGCCCTTGATGCACCAACACAACAAGTGGTAACTGATACGTTAAACAATCTCAAAATAACGAGGATTGCAGTAGCTCATCGCCTCAGTACGATCGAATCAGCGAACAAAATCATAGTAATCAAAGAAGGAAGAGTTGTAGAAACGGGTTCTTATCAGGAACTGAAAGCGAATAAAAATGGATACATGAATAAACCATCCTGAACATTAAAAATCAAAACGTTTGAAGAAGGGATCGCCTATAGGTTGTTCTGAAATAAGATTAATATTTAAAAGTTCAGATGCAATTTTCGCATCATTCGAATAGGGTGATACAACTGAATCATCAGAGATCCAACGTAGAACGAAACCGGTTGAATCCACATTTGATGAAGGAGGAAGACTATGGAGGGTTAATCCATTAAAAACAATTGCATCTCCTGCTGAAGTAGAAACAGACTGTATATCATATTCGGAATTAGTTTCGATATCATTTGGAACAGGGGAAAAGTGCTGGATGTAATCTAAAGAATCAGAGTAATGAAAAGATCTGTAAAATTCCTCCATAGCACCTAGCTGACTATTTTTTGAAGAGTCAGTAAAGAAAGCAGAGGGGAGATACCTCAAACCAGACTTATGTGATCCACGAACAAAACGAAGTGATGCAGAAGCTGGAATATCAGAGAGAGAGATCCAGATAGAATAGAAAGGACCCTCAATGGACTGGTCATGATGCCAAGGAATTGATGTGGTACAAAGAGAAGATCGTTGAAACCATGTATCTTGGAGAAGAAGAACAGATTGTCTACACATGAGCGTAGACATCAAAGAAGGTAAATGGGAAGGTACATATCCACTGTAAAAATCAGAGACAAAATGAGAAGACCATATATCAGAGTAAAATGAACCAGGTATATTGTCATCTAAATCCCTAAAGAAAGGTGATGCTTTTGAAGATATAGAATCCCTAATAGATGAAAGGATAGACAAACAATAATTAGTATCGACAAACGAGGGGATTCTGACAAAACCATCAGAATCTAAATCTGAAGTAAGTTGAGAAATATTCATAATATTACCAACCCAGACGATTGATAATATCAGATTCATCATTATCTGATATGGTGACTGAATCTGATAACATAGAAGAAAGCAGTTTAAATGTAGAATCTAGTTGGACAGGAGAAATCAAAGATTTGTCATAATAGACTACAAATTTAGAGGCTCTAGAAGAGCATGAAACCTCAATCATAAGGGGTGACCAAGGGAGTGGAAGAGATTCAAAAGAGGAGAGCGAATGTTTAATAATTGAAGGGGTAGTTGAAGAATCAATAGGTACAGTCTCCATAAGATTAAGAGAACAGAAAGGGATCATCGGGAAACTAGAGGGATTGTTAACAAGATAGGAAATCAGTGATGGTGCAATACTATTAAGTCTACTAAACTTATCGGAGATATAACTATTGTCAAGTTTGCTAAAAACACAAGGAGCATGGAGAGAAAAATAACCAAGTGAAGCGTTTACGGATGGATTAGAATATTGACGAGATGCCAACTCTACGTCAAAAAGGATAGAGTGAAGAGTATTATCAGTGAAAACAGAAGATATAGCACGGACAAGAAAGGGGAAGATATAGGATGAATAATGGTCTGTATCAAGACGAGAGAGTAATTCATAATCTATAGAAAATTCATAGAAACAAAAGTCTTTTGATTGAAAAGATTCTCGAAAAGATAAAGGAGCAGAAAGGACAGAAGGTTGATCAGTTAAAATATTGCGAAAGAAAGAATGTGCCAATTCATGATCTAGATTAATAGACTCTGGCAATCCTAAGGGAAGGTGGGACAGATTAGATGATGAATCAAACGAAGAATCAGAAAGAGAGTCAATGAGTAGCTGAACAGAAAGATAGTCGAATAAATAATGAGGAAAAGCAATAAGTATATAGTCGGAAGAATGGTTAGAAACAGTCAAAGAAGAGATAGCTAAATTAACGCCGTCTATGGGATTAATTGTAGAAATTGTTGAATCAGCGACACTAACAAGTGAATCATGCATAGAGTCATAGGAATCAAAAGATATATTNCTAACNGTTATCTCTGCAGTNGTGNGGTNAAAAGAAATAGTACCATTAGTATTGATGTTTAAATTTAGNAATTGNCTNTTAGATAAAAGAGANACAATTCNTCGTGAGAANAAATCAGACAAATCCTTAGGGGTAGAAATCAGAAAAGTGAAATGCCAGTGGTAAACATCAAAAAACAGTGAAACATATTTCTGAGAAGGTGTAAGTCTATAGACTGGTAAATTATGATTTAGAGATGAATCTAAGGAATTAGAAGAAGGACTAGCCAGGTCAAATATAGATTGGAATAATGGATTAACTAATATAGTATCGGAGGAGACATCAAAACCTGAGCGGGACAAAGAGGCACTCAACCTGATTGCAGATAAAGAATCACCACCTAAACTATAAAAATTGGAAGAAAGAGAAAGAGATTGATTGGGAAAAATGAGCAAACAAGCATCAATGAAAGATTGTTCGGAAGCACTATAAGTACTAGAAATGGTGGAAGAAGAAGAACTTAAACTTTCAAAGAAGGAGTTTAAAAGAATATTAGTATCAATTTTGCCATTAGGGGTCAATGGAATAGACTCAAAAGGAATAAAGTAATGGGGATAACAATAATTAGGAAGATTGAGCCGTATGTGTGATTGAAGATCGTCCAGATTTAACAGGTTATCGACATAAAATAATATAATTTGGTCTGATTGATAAACATCTGAATTTTCGGGAACTGGAAGAAGTTGAAAATTGAGAGAAGGGAGAATTGATGAAATCCTATTAAATACATCACTTAAATATACTCGGTATCCATTAATCTTTAGAAGACCACCAACTCGACCGAGTATGATAAGGTCATTATTCTGATCAAAATATCCAAGATCACTAGTTAAAAAGGTATGTTGATCTAAAGAAGAAGTAAAAGAATCATTAGATCCATCAAAATATTTTCCATATGAGAAGTTCGAAGTAATAGAGATCAAGCCAATATTATATTGGAAATCTACAGTCTCTGCAAATGAGAGGTCATCAGAAAAATCATAATTAACAATATCAATAGTATAACCATCAAGAGCTGAACCAACTGGTATTTTATTGGTAGAGATTGAATCTGCATTAATCCTAAAGGTACAACAACCTATACAAGTCTCGGTAGGACCATAATGTGTATAAATAGATAGTTTGGGATTAAAGTCAAAACAAATACGAGTGGAGTCAGAAGACAAAGAATCACCACCAAAAATAAGAACATCGGTAGGTATCAGCTTAGAAAGAGGTGCAATATCTACTAGAGCTAGGAAATATGGAGGTAAGATCTTTAAGAGAGAAAAGTAATTATCCGGAATATTTTGCCAAAATTGAGGTGATTTGACTATTTGAGAATCAGAAATAAATAATTCACCACCGTGATGAAGCCAAAGTAGCAAAGTGGTAAAAGGAAAATCAAAGTTAAGAGATGAAAGGATACCAAAACGATATTTGGTAGAATCTACCGATAAAGATAGTCGAGAAACAATCGATGACTGATAATTGGCGAGATAATGAATAGAAATAGGTACTGGTTTGCTCTTCCCTGTAGATCCAGAAGTAAAGATAAGGTGTGCTAGATCGGGAAAATCAGAAATAGGAGAATTATTATTAGAGATGGAATTAGGAAAATTACAAACACCAGATGAATCTACAGAAATGATGTTATTAATGCCAGAATCAAAAAGACGGGAATTATTAGTAAGATCACTTTCAAGAAAATTCCAAAGTAAGTATGACTTACCAGAATTCCAACAAGAAAGAATTAATAGAATTTGATCAAGCTCAGAAGATGTTTTGATGCATAAAATTGAATCGGGAATTGAATTAACAAAGGAAGAATATTGAGAAAGCTTAGAAATAAACTCTTTCGATGAAAGTGATTGGTTATGAGAACTCAAACAATGCGAATCAAGTTTAGATGATAAGATAGAAAGATGATTCTGAGGAGTAAATTCAACAGAATTTAAATCAAAAGAAGTGGCTAATTCTTTAGGCGAGAAAGATTGATTACTTAAAATATTACTCGGAAAGGAGTCAGTGGAATCAAGCTGAGACAAGAAAAGATTAAAGATTTGATCAATTGATGTTTTATTGAAAACAGAAGGATCAAAATCGATGCAGATACGTAAAGTATGGGAATCATCGATAACATTTAGGAAAAGTGCCCACCTTGCATAGTGCGGAATATTATCATTAAAGCAAATATCAAATGAAGTATTGGAAAACACTCTAGATATCTTGTCATAATTAAAAGCAATATCAGACAATGGGTACTTAACAGGAGGCTTATTAATAGAGAACTTAGAGGCCAATAACGAGTTATTAATGGTAGTATTAAATACAATCTTAGAAACATTATGTTGCAATTTCTTTAATTGATCAGATTCAAAAAGAAGCGGTGAATCAATAACTAAAGGCAAAGGTGTGACAAATGAATCATAAAGATAGGCAACCTCGGGGGTAACAGAATTAGTGCCAAAGAGTGCTATTATAAAACTCTCTAAATCAAGATAAGACTGAATGGACTGAATATAGATAGCAAGAAGAAGTGAAGGCAACGTAATAGAGTAAGACTCTGATAAGTCAACAAGTTTCTGCCGTAGAAAGGAATCAAGTTGAAATTCAACACGCTCTGGCGGCTTTGAACTGTGAGAGATCTGATGAAAAAACTTAGGAGACAGTTGATCAAGAAATTCAGAGGTTCGATCGACTGGTGAATAGGCAAGTTCCGGAGACGAGGAAGAAGGAGTTGAGTTTAAGATTTTTTGAAAAAGTGTATTTATCCCCTTACCATCAATTGCATAATGTGCAAAAGAGAAGAAAACCTTATGAATATTATTGTTCTTTAGACAAACCAAACAACAAACATGACAGTCATTAGAAGGTGAAAAACTAATATTAAAGTCAGATGATTCCTCGAGGTAATAGATCCAGTCAATACCAA